>CAZXVW010000006.1:0-46170 GCA_964644025.1 uncultured Solibacteraceae bacterium
CCCAGGAACATGCGCACGAAAGCCAGGACGGTCACCGCCACGCACGCGTAGGCGGCCCAGCGCCAGAATCTTTCCCTCCAGCTTTCCACCAGCCGCGGCGTGCCGGCGGCGTATCCCACCAGGAAGCCCGCCACCAGCCCGCCGATGTGCGCCGCATTGTCGATCATCGGGATCAGGAGACTGAAGATGAGCCCGTAGATCGCCCACCGGATGAACATCGACTTGATGGCTGCGCCCAACGTGGATTTCTCCCGCAGGCCGAAGGCGATCATGGCGCCGATCAGCCCGAACAGCGCTGCCGAGGCTCCCACCGAGATGCCCGCACTCCAAAACGTGCTGGCCAGAAACCCGGCCACCGAGGAGACGAAGTAAATCACCAGCATCCGGTGGGTTCCGTAGAAGTGCTCCGCCGTGGTGCCCAGGTCGTACAGCACCCAGGAATTCATCAGGATGTGGATGACGCCTCCGTGCAGAAAGCCGGCGGTCACCAGCCGCCACCATTCCCCGTGTCCCAGCACGAGCAACCCGTACTTGGCGCCGAAGATGACCAGCGTCCGGCCGTCCAGCCCCATGAAGGCGGTCTGGTTGCCGGCCCTCATGCTGAAGACCACCGTCACCAGGAACAGTCCGAAGTTGATCATCAGCAGGATGACGGTAGTGAAGCGCGCGTGCGGAATCAGCCCGCCGAGAAAGTCACTCGGGTGCCGCCGGTCCACCGCGCGCGGCCCCAGCTTCACGCCGCAGTAAGGGCACACTTTGTCCTTGGTTGTAATGAAGGCCCGGCAGTTCGAGCACATCCGCCGCTTTTCCACTGCCACCATTGTACAATCGCGCCCGCTGGCCGGCTTGATTGTTGACCGCTCGGCGCCCGCCTCTGCTACAATGGCAGCTTCGGATGGCAAAGACGGAACGGGAACACCGCCAAGATATTGTCGAGATCGGCAAGCTCATTTACCAGAAGGGATGGGTTGCCGCCAACGACGGCAATATCACCGTCCGGCTCGACGCCGAGCGGATCCTGGCCACGCCGACCGGCGTGAGTAAAGGGCTGATGCATCCCGATGACCTGATTGTCTGTGACATCAAAGGCAACAAGATACTGGGCCGGAAGAATCCGACCTCGGAGTTCGCCATGCACGCGATGGTGTACAATCTCCGGCCCGATGTAAACGCGGTGGTGCACGCTCATCCGCCGGTGGCCACCGGGTTCGCGGCCTCGGGCAAGGCGCTCACGGAAGCGCTGCTGCCGGAGGTCGTCATCGGCCTCGGCTGTGTCCCCCTGGCCGCCTACGGCCTGCCGGGAACGCCGGAGCTGAGCGAGCCGATCCGGCCGCTGGTGCCGAAGTATGACGCCATCCTGATGGCCAACCACGGCGCGGTTTGTTACGGCGAGGACCTTTACAAGGCTTTCTTCAAGATGGAAACCGTCGAACATTACGCCCGGATCGCGCTGGTGACCAGGCTGCTCGGCGGACCGACGGTTCTGCCGAAAGCCGAGGTGGCGAAGCTGCTGGAGGCGCGCGCGCGGTACGGCATCAAGGACGGCGCCAGGGCGGAGCCTGGTTGTCCGGTTTCCGCCGAGGAACTGGGTTCGACCACCGGGCGGTACGTGGTGACCCGCGAGGAGTTGATCGCGCTGGTCAACGAGGCGCTGCGGGCGCGTGGTATAGGATAAGTTATTAAGCCAGACATATTGGAGGATTGATGGGTGAAGCGTTAGGAATGATCGAGACGCGCGGCTTGGTGGCTCTGATTGAGGCTTCCGACGCGATGGTGAAAGCGGCCAACGTTACGATTGTGGGTTACGAAAAGATCGGGTCCGGTTACGTTACCTCGCTGGTTCGCGGCGATGTGGCTGCGGTTCGCGCGGCGACCGACGCCGGCGCCGCCGCTGCCCGCCGCGTCGGTGAGCTGGTGGCGGTGCACGTCATTCCCCGGCCTCACCCGAGCCTGGAAGGCGTGCTCCCGATCGGCAAGGGCGGCAACTAAGCCTGCTGTCACCGCGATAAGGTTGTACTATGCTACTGGCCCGGGTGGTCGGCACTGTGGTTGCCACCAGGAAAGATCCGCGCCTGGAGGGTAAGAAGCTTCTCATCCTGAAGCCCGTCTCGCCCCAGGGAAAAGAGGAGAGCGGCTACGTGGTCGCCGTCGACACCGTCAGCGCCGGCTACCGGGAAACCGTAATCGCCGTTTCCGGCAGTTCCGCGCGGATGGCCGAGGGCTGCCAGGACAAACCCGTCGACACTTCCATTGTCGGAATCGTCGACAATCTCAGCCTGGACGAGACTTAGCGTTTGCGGGGCCATGTGATGCAACTGGGCAAGGTCATCGGCCGCGTCTGGTCCACCGTCAAGAGCACGAACTTGCAAGGGCGCCGCCTGTTGCTGGTGCAGCCGGTCAACCATGAGGGGAAAGCATTCGGCCGGGCTATTGTCTGCGCCGATTCGACCGGCCAGGCCGGCGCCGGTGAGCTCATTTACTGGGTGCGCGGGCGCGAGGCGGCCTATGCGTTCCGGCCCGACGAGGTGACCGCGGATAACGCCATCGTGGCCATCATCGACGAGTTGCACCTGGAGGAAGAGGACACCCCATGCTGATCGGGCGGGTCATCGGTGAAATCGTCGCCACCAAGAAGCATCCCTCCCACGAAGATCGCAAGATCCTGCTGGTTCAGCCCCTCGATCTGAACGGAAAACCCTGGGGCAACAGCCGGGTGGCCCTGGACGCGGTGGGCGCCGGCGCCGGGGACCGCGTGCTCATCGCCACGGAAGGCTACAGCGCGATGACCAGCGTGGGGCGGACTTTCTCACCCATCGATTGCAGCGTGATTGGAGTCGTGGACCACATCGAGGTGGTTCCGGGGACGGGAGCGCCGCCGCGAGCGGATCATTAGCAGCCTGGCCGAGATCGCCCCCAGCAATACCAGTTTGGCGGCCTCCAGTACCGTGTAAGCGTTTTGGAAGCGCCAGAATTTGATCCGTTCCGCGCTCGGCGCCTCCGGGGGCACGAAGTCGATCGCCCTGCCGAAGGAGAGCAGTTGGGGCGTGATCAGCCAGTGCTCGACGATCACCAGCAATAACAGCAGCCCGACGCCCGCCATGTAGTATTTATCCCCGTTGGTGGCAAACAGCAGCGTGAGCCCCACCGCGGTGCCAATGCACAGTTGCCCCAGTTCCCAGTGTTCGTAGTAGAACCGGTTCAACTCGGAAACCTGGTATCGCAACAACGTCCGGGCCGAGTTGGCGCCGAGGATCTTGATGTATTGGGTGGCCTCCGGTCCGGGGGATTTCAACAGTTCATCCACCCTGTTCAAGTTCTGGAAGGCCACGCCCATCATGAGGAGGGTGCCGGCCAACCACATCCCGAGCAGCAGGGTGGCGAATCGGCGTGTGTGCATGACGTTACTCCGCTAGTCTATCGCAGCGGGAGCGCGTCTGTGCGAGAATTCTGTTGATGTTCATAACCCGTCGTCGTTGGATTACCGGGAGTGCCGCGGCGGCTCTGGCGGCCCAGTCTCCGGAGCCGCCGGTGCGGCTGCCGCGAAAAGTGCGCCTGGCGCTCATCGGCCTGGAAGGGCATACCAGGCAGATTCTTTCCCCGCTCGGCCGCCTGCCGGAGGTGGAACTGGCCGCGGTGGCTCATCCCGACCCGGCGGCGCTGGCGCGGGCGGCGAAGAAGAACCGTCGCCTGGCTCGCGCCCGCCATTACCGGGACTACCGGGAAATGCTGGATCGCGAGAAGCTGGACGTGGCAGCAGTTTGTAATCCCAACGGCGACCGGGCTGCGGTTGTGCTCGCCTGCCTGCGGCGGGGTTTGCACGTGGCCGCCGAGAAGCCGCTGGCGCTGAACCGGGCCGGTCTGGAGCAGATCCGTCGGGCGCTTCGCGATAGCGGTGTCCACTTGACCATGCTGCTGCCCATGCGTTTCTCCGGCCCCTACCTCGCCATCAAGAGCATCGCCGACAGCGGCGAGATCGGGGAAGTGGCCCAGATCGCTTCGCAGAAATCCTACCAGGCCGGCAACCGGCCTGCCTGGATGCGGCACCGCGCCAGTTACGGTGGGACGATCCCCTGGATCGGTATTCACATGATCGACCTGATGCGGTGGGCGAGCGGGCGCGAGTTTACCGAGGCCTTCTCGTTGACTTCCCACGTCGGGTTTCCCCAGCTCGGCGACATGGAGAACGTCACCGCCAGCGTGTTCCGTCTCGACAATGGGGGTATCGCCGTGCTCCGCATGGATTACCTGCGCCCGGCGACCGCCGGCTCCCACGGCGATGACCGCCTCCGGCTGGCCGGGACCCGCGGCGTGGTGGAATACCAGGCCGCCACCGGTGTCACGGTGGTCTCATTGGCCTCCAAGGCCCGGCGGGTGGGCAAACTCCCCCCGGACCGGTCCTTGTTCATCGACTTTCTCGAGTCGGTTTACAATGGCAAACCCGCTTCTCTGAGCCGGGAGGACATCTTCCGGGCCAACGAGATTACCTTGGCCGCGCAAGAGGCCGCGGACCGAGGCGCAATCGTCCCGTGTTGAGGGGCGGCGACCGTCCGGCGAGCCTGTTCCCTGCCGTGCCGGCTGCCGAATCCGGCTTCCAACCACCGCCCAGGCGAGCCACTTCCGGCTCAGCCATTGTGCATTCACCTCGCGTTTTGATTTTTTTCTCCTGGTAAATCAATGGATTAGACGGCCTCTCGGGGGATTCTTCGGCGCCGCCACGCTACTCTGAGGGCGGATCGGGTTTCTGACCCGGTTCGAGAGCACTCGGAGAGGAGAACCGATGGATAAGGATCCTATCTTGATCTGGCCTATCCCTCCTCTGTGGTAAACGGTTCCATTCGTTTTCGTGCGATCCACAGACGCACGCTTTCTTCATTGACCACACATTCGGTTGCCAATCCCACGGCAAACTCTGGTATGATTCTTAGGAGTACTACTGGATAGAGTACTCCTAAGAACGCCAGTATCACGTTCCGTCCCAAATTTGTTGAACAGTTCGAGATGCGAGGCGCACTGCTAACTCTCTGCACGTTTTTATTCCTTTTTACAACCGGGTCGGCAACAGTGCGTCGGAGTTCCATCCCCCCTGCCCGGACTGCCCGGCCGGCGGAGCTGGCCGCGATCGCTCAGGAAGGACTGACCCTGGTGAAAGTCCAAAGATTGCACGATGCGGAGGCGGTCTTCCGCCGGGGTTACCATCGCGCCACGGCCATCGGAGACACCGTGTACGCGGGCTCGTTCCTGACGAATCTGGCCAACGTGCAACTCAAGCTTTTCCGGTACCGGGATGCGATGCGAAGCTACCTGAAGGCCCGGCAGTTGGCCGCAGCCGCGGGAGACCGGCAACTCCAAGCGGCCATCGATACGAATATCTCCTGGCTTTACAGCATGATGGGCGATCTTCCCGACGCCATCCAGGCCATCGAGAGCGCCCTGCAAGCCCTTCCCAAAGACCAGCCTTCTCCCTACTTGGCTCGCATCCTGGCGCAGCGGGCGACGCTGTATTCCTCCTCCGGCCGCCTGGCGCGGGCCGCCGAGTTGTTCGCTGCCGCCTACCGGGAGGCTGACCGGCGCCAGGACGATGGCGCCCGGATCCAGTTGCTGGATGCCTACGGGCGGGACCTGCTCGAATTCGGGGATTTGAAGCGGGCCGAGGCCGTCTTGACCGAGGCGTACCGGCTCCGGCTGGCCTGCCGCCGCCCGGTGAATGATATTTGTTATCGAAACCTGGCCATGCTGCGGCTCGCCCAGGGCGATCTGGATGGGGCGCGCGTTTTGATCAACCGTGCCTTTGAGGCGGCCAGAGCATCCCGTCAAGCCTCGCCGCCGTGGAGCCTGTACTACGAACGGGCAAGGGTGGAAAACGCCTGCGGCCACCGGGAGCAGGCGCTGGCGGATCTTGGGGCGGCGCTGGAAAATATCCACGACCTGCGCCTGGACCTGCTGCCGGCCGATGCGGTGCGCACCCGGGCGGGGGTGTGGCTTCAGCGGGTTTACGATGAATTCATCAAAACGGCGGTGGCCTTGTACCGGGAACAGGCCCGTCCGGAACTGGCCCGGCTGGCTTTCCAGGCCGCCGAGCAAAACCGGGCGCGCTCGCTCCGCGAGTCGCTTGAGGAATCCGAGCGGCTGCGCAACCGCCTGCCGGGGCGCTACTGGGAGCTCGTGGACCGCCTGAGCCAGGCCGAGAATACCCTGTTTCGCGCCCGGGACGCCGAGGCGATTGCCTTGGTGGGCCGGTTGCGGCACCAGCTTAATGAACTGGAAGTGGAAGCCGGCCTCCGGGTCGCCGGCGGAGAGAGCAATCTCGAGCCGTGCTCCCCGGGCTCGCTTCAACGAACCCTGCCGGCCTCGGAAGCCCTCCTGGCGTTTTATCTTTCCGAACCCCGGTCGTATATTTGGGCCCTGACCGGGAAGCATTTCGAGCTCCGAACTTTGCCCGGCCGCGGGGAACTGGAAGGACGGGTCCGCCGGTTTCGGGCCGCCGTCGCGGCCGGTTCTCCGGAGGCGGCCCGGCTCGGAGCACGGCTGTATCAGACTTTGTTTGGCACTCTCAGTCCTGAGATCCGGAGCCAACCCCACTGGTCGCTGGTGCTGGATGGGTGCTTGTTCGAAGTGCCGTTTCCCGCCCTCGTGGTCGAGACCGGCGAAGCCGGCCCCACGTTCCTGGTGGAACGCTACGCGCTCGGCATCCTTCCTGGCGCCAGTTTCGCCATGGCCCCGGAAACGGAGGACTGGTGGGGGCCGTTGGTGGCTGTTGGCGATCCGATCTCGAACACCGCCGATCCGCGTCTGGCCAGTGCCCGGAGATCACGGTCATCGTCCTGGTTCTCGCTGGTGCGGACGGTGTGGAGTGCGGGGGCCGGCGCGGACGCTCCGCCTGCGCTGCAGCTCGCCCGCCTGGCTGGCAGCGCCAGAGAGGTGCGCCACTGCGCGGCCGCGTACCAGAACCGGGGCCGCGCGGGCCTTTTCCTTCTCGGTCCGGAGGCCACGCTAGAGCGGCTGCGCCAGGCCCTTGCCCTTAAGCCCTCGGTGCTTCATTTCGCCACGCACGTGGTCCCCTCAGCCGACAACGCCAGGACAGGCAACCTCGTTCTGAGTCTCCGCCCGGATGGGACGCCGGAGTTGTTGAACCCGCGGACGATCGCCGCGCTGGGAGCGCACCCCGAGCTGGTGGTGATGAGCGGCTGCGCTTCCGGAAGCGGCCCCGTGTTGCCCGGTGAAGGACTCATGGGCCTCACCCGGGCCTGGCTCCGGGCCGGTGCTCACAATGTCCTGGCCACCTTGTGGCCGACTCCGGATGATGCCGGGGAATTACTGCGATCCTTTTATCGCCGCTTGGGCAGCGACGGTCGCTTCCAGCCCCGGCAGGCCTTACGATTAGCGCAGTTGGATATGTTACGTTCGCAAACCTGGAGATCCGGCTCCCGTTATTGGGCCGCTTTCTTTCTGGTTTCGAGGAATTGATGCGCAATGTTGTCTTTGAACGGAACAGCGCCCGGCAGCGCCGCTCGCGCCCGGCAGGAACAGCCATCTCAGCCTGAGAACGAGGCGTTGGAGAGAAATGACCAAAGCCACGAGCCGGGCCGGCAGTCCCGGGCCGGAAAGTACTCGCGATGGGCGAGGCTGGTGGAGCGTATCCGCGCCGGCGACCAGCGGGGCATGGAGGAACTTTACGAGGTCTTCTCCAGCGGCATCCGTTTCTACCTCTGCCGCCAAATCGGGCCCCAGGAGCTGGACGATAAGGTCCACGACACGTTCTTGATCGTGATCCAGGCGATCCGGCGCGGCGACCTCCGGGAGCCGGAACGCCTGATGGGCTTCATCCGCACCGTGGCCCGGCGGCAGGTGGCCGCTCACATCGAGAACGCGGTCCATCATCGCCGGGAAGAGGTGGAACTAGACGCGGGCCTGCCGGTCGCCGACCACGGCGTGGATCCGGAACAGCAGGCTATTGCCCACCAGAGGGTGGAGATTATGAAAGAAGTGCTGGCCGGAATCTCCACCCGCGACCGCGAGATCTTAACCCGGTTCTATCTCCAAGGGCAAACGCAGCAGCAGATTTGCACCGAGATGAACCTGACGGAGACGCAGTTCCGCCTGCTGAAGTCCCGGGCGAAAGCGCGGTTTGGAGAGATTGGGAGAAGAAAGCTGGCCCGCCGGCCCTTGTCGAAGCTTTTAATGAGATTATCGGCTCGCCAGCGCCACTAGTGGGAAAGGAGGGCGACGTTCTATCCAGGCGCGTCTGTGATTGAATGTTGTGAGTTCGTCGAATATACTCGTTATGCCCACACCATCCGGCATGCATCCATCGGATGACGAATTGGAACTTTATTCGCTGGGGAGGCTGCCCGAAGACCGGCTGGCCTCACTCGAGGAACACCTGCTGGCCTGTGAGGAGTGCCGGAAGCGGCTGGCACAGGCTGATGAATACGTGGCCGCGATGCGGCAGGCCTTGAGCGAGCTGAACCGTGAAGCCGGCGAGCCCGCAGAGAGACGCCGGCGCGGGGAGGGGTTCGTCTCGCGGTTCCTGGCCATCCCCAAGCCGGCTTGGGCGGGAGCGGCTGCCGCAGTGGCCTTGCTGCTCCTGGTGCTGCCGGCACGCCATCCCACTGCGGCACCGTTCGAGATCCAACTCAGCACGTTTCGCGGTGGCGGCGCGCCGTTGAACGCCCCGGCTCCGGCCGGCCGCGAACTGATCCTGAATCTTGACATTACGGGGTTGCCGGCGCTGTCCCGTTTCCAGGTCGAGGTAGTGGATTCGGCCGGCGGCGTCATCTATCAAGGCCCGGCTGTTCCCGCCGGCGATACGGTGAGAGTGAAGCTCGGACGGAGCCTGGAGGCCGGCCAGTACTGGGTCCGAATCTACCGGCCCACGGCGCCGGCCGGGAGCGAGCGCGAACTGTTGCGGGAGCTGAGCCTCCCGGTTCAATGAACGGCCGGCGACCGCGTAAAATTTGACCCCCCGTAGCACCGGCTCTCTCTCCGCGGGCAAGCTTGCCTCCCGCCAGCCACAGACCCCGGACCACCGACCAGAGACCAGAGACCAGCGACCAGCGACCAGCGACCAGAGACCAGAGACCAGCGACCAGCGACCATCCCCGGCCGGCGGCTGGAACCCGGGAGAATCCGGTTTGGCGTTAGAATGGCAGACGGAATCTGCCGCTCGCAAGGCGCTGCCTATCCTTCAGGAGAGTGCAAATGAACCGATTCATTCCTGCCATCGCGGCGTTGCTGGCTGCCGGGGCGGTCGCCGCCGAGCGCCCGCCCAATGTCGTCATCCTCCTCGTAGACGACATGGGCTGGACCGGCCCCGCTGTCTACGGCTCCGACCTGCATGAAACCCCGAACATTGACCGCTTCGCCACCGAGGCTGTCCGCTTTACCGACGCTTACGCCGCCGCGCCCGTCTGCACGCCCACCCGCGCATCCATCATGACGGGCAAGTACCCGGCGCGTCTCAATATGACCATCTGGCACGAGGCCGCACGGAATCCGCCAATGAACCGCAAGCTCATTCCGCCCGTAGTGCTCGGCGATCTCCCGCACGATGAGGTCACCATCGCCGAAGTGCTCCACGCCGCCGGTTACCTCACCGTCCACATCGGCAAGTGGCACCTCGGCGAAGCCGCTTACTATCCGGAAACCCAGGGCTTCGACATCAACATTGGCGGCACATTCTGGGGCGCTCCACAATCGTTCTTTTTCCCCTACCGTGGAACCCAATTCTTCGACAAGGAGCTGCGCTATGTCCCCGGCCTCCCCTGGGGACAGCCAGGTGAATATCTCACTGACCGGCTCACCGACGAAGCCCTCAACGTGATCGAGAAGGCCTCGAGCCGCCCGTTCTTCCTCAACATGTGCTACCACACCGTGCATACTCCCATTCAGGGCAAACCCGAGTTGGTCGAACGATACAAAGGCAAGCTCCGGCCCGGCGCGCGCCATAAGAACCCGGACTACGCCGCCATGGTCGCCAGCCTCGACGAGAGCGTCGGACGCATCCTCGCCAAGATCGACGAGCGCGGCCTTGCCGACAATACCGTCGTTATCTTCACCTCCGACAACGGCGGCTTCATCAACAACTTCCAGGGCGTTCCCGTCACCGACAACCACCCGCTGCGTTCCGGGAAGGGATCGCTTTACGAAGGCGGCGTCCGTGTGCCCCTCATCGTCCGCTGGCCTGGCGTCACCCAGCCCAACTCTGTCTCCCGCGAACCCGTCGCGAGCATCGACTTCTATCCCACCATCCTTGAGATCACCGGCCTCACCGGCAACGCCGCCCACAACGCGAATGTCGACGGCCTCAGCCTCGTCCCCGTCCTCCGCGACCCCGGCGCCACCCTTTCCCGCGACGCCCTTTACTTTCACTATCCGCACTACTACCAGACGACCTCACCGGTGAGCGCCGTCCGCGCCCGTGACTGGAAGCTCCTGGAGTACTTCGAGGACAACCACGTCGAACTCTACCGCCTGGCTGACGATCTCAGTGAATCGAAGGACCTGTCCGCCGACGCGCCCGCGCGAGCCCGCCAACTCCGCGACGCTCTTCACTCCTGGCGCGCTTCGGTCAACGCCAGCATGCCGAAGCCGAACCCGAACCCGAATCCGCGGCGTTGACGTATACTGTCACCATGTCTTGTCCAATCCATCGTCGCGACCCTCTACGGTACCTCACCGCCGGCGCCACTAGCGCCGCCATCGCGGCGTTGCTGGCTGCCGGGGCGGTCGCCGCCGGCGCGCGGGCAGCCGCGGCGGAACGGCCCAACATTGTCCTCATCATGGCCGACGACATGGGTTACTCCGACATCGGCTGCTACGGGGGTGAGATCCAGACGCCGAATCTCGACCGGCTCGCCGCGAACGGATTACGATTCACCCAGTTCTACAACACCGGCCGGTGCTGCCCTACCCGGGCTTCCCTGCTCACCGGCCTGTATCCCCACCAGACGGGCATCGGGCACATGACGAACGAAGACACCCGGCTGCGCTTTGATCTCGGCTACCCGGGCTATCGCGGTTATCTCAACCACAGTTGCGTCACCATCGCCGAGGCTCTCAAGCCGGCCGGATACCGAACGCTCATGGTGGGCAAGTGGCACGTGGGTACCTTCAAGGGCATGTGGCCGCCGGACCGGGGCTTTGATGAGTACTACGGGATCATTCGCGGCGCCGCGAATTATTTCCGTCCCAGGCCGGAGCGGCTCCTGTCGCTGAACCTGACACCGGTGGTTCCGGGGAAGAACTTTTACACCACCGACGCTTTCACCGATTACGCCATCCGGTTCCTCCGCGAGGCCGACCGGAACAACGACGCCCAGCCGTTCTTTCTCTACGTCGCTTATAACAGTCCGCACTGGCCGCTGAACGCTTGGCCGGAAGACATTGCC
The DNA here is from genome assembly GCA_964644025.1 of uncultured Solibacteraceae bacterium. Taxonomy (GTDB): domain Bacteria; phylum Acidobacteriota; class Terriglobia; order Bryobacterales; family Bryobacteraceae; genus CAZXVW01. Next base: position 11,388 of record CAZXVW010000006.1, read on the forward strand.
AAGTATCGGGGGAAGTACCGGAAGGGCTGGGATGCGCTGCGCCAGCAGCGCTACCAGCGGATGATCCGGATGGGGCTGATCCGGAAGGAATGGAAGTTGACCCCGCGGGACGGCGCGCCGGCCTGGAGCAGCCTGCCGGAGTCCACGCAGGAGGAGATGGAGTACCGGATGGCGATCTACGCGGCTCAGGTGGACCGGATGGATCAGGACATCGGCCGCCTCCTGGCGGCGCTGCGCGAGCTCGGGGAATTTGACAACACGGTGATCCTGTTCCTTTCCGACAACGGCGGCTGCGCCGAGGGCGGCAACCTCGGAGGCGGCCCCGCCTCCCAGCTCGGAACCAAGAAGGGCTACTTTCTCACTTACGGCCGCGGATGGGCCAACGCTTCCAACACGCCCTTCCGCCGGTATAAGCACTGGGTGCACGAGGGCGGCATCGCCAGCCCGCTCATCGTTCATTGGCCGCGCGGCATTCAGGCCAAGGGCGAGTTCCGAAAGCAGCCCGCGCACCTGATCGACCTGATGGCCACCGCCCTGGATCTGGCGAAAGCCAAGTACCCGACCGAGTACCGGGGGCACAAGATCCTGCCCCTGGAGGGCAGGAGCCTGGTGCCGGCATTCGCGAACCGGCCCATCGAGCGCGAGGCCCTTTACTGGGAGCATGAGGGCAACCGTGCGGTGCGGATGGGCAAATGGAAGCTGGTGGCTTTCAATGGCAAGGATTGGGAGCTTTACGATATGGAGGCCGATCGCACCGAGATGAATGACCTCTCGGCGAAGCATCCCGAGCTCCGCCAGAAAATGATCAACATGTACGAAGCGTGGGCGAAACGCTGCCACGTGCTTCCCGGCCGGCCCAAGCGCAAGCCGGGCTTCACACCGCCCCACCTGGACTACCCGAAGATGGCGGACTATCAGTGACGTGGAGTGGTCCACCCGGGTGAGGAATTCCGCAAGAAAGGCGAGGCAATGCCGAAAAACAAAACTCCCAACCAGTGGAGCCGGCTCCTGACGCCGGCTTCGCTCGCCGAATACGGCGCCATCGATAAGGCCCGGCCCAAGGACCCGTTCGATCCGGGCGGCGCCTGGAGGCAAACCTGGCGCCTGTGGCTGTTGCGCCGCAACACGAAGGACGTCAACCACCGCGGCTTTATCCGGCTGGAACGCAGGCCTTCCTCCAGTGGCAAGAGCTTTGACCTGGATATTACGCAGACCGCGATCCAGGTTTCCCAATACGCGGTCCACCAGATGAGAGCGCGCCTGCGTTGCGCGGGCGACGCGCTGGCCACGCCGGTCTCCTGGAGCATCCAGACGCGGCTGTTCTCCGTCACCGGTGACCGGGAATTCACCGAGGCCGCCGTCCAGAAGAAGGGATCGCTCACGGGCGGGAAGTTACGCACTGAGGCCGGCGGGCGAACCTTCGAGGAGGACTTGTCCGGGCCGGTGACCTCGAACTGGTCGCTGTTCGAGGCGCTGGAGCGGTTGCCGGGCCCGGAGGCGCCGCCGCTGGGCTTCACGCTGCTGGACGAGCTCGACAAGATCAAGCCCGCGCAGCGGTTGCGCTTCCGGCAGACAACTTCGATCCCGTTCGGCGGCGAGACCGTGAAGGTCCACTGCTACCAGCGGCTCGGCGAAGGGCATCTGCCTTGCTACTACTACGTGGACGGCAACCATCGCCTGTTGCTCATGATCAGTGAGCTGCGGGCTTATATTCTCGACGCGGATGCCGAGCGAAAGCATGAGGAAATCTTGAAACGGCTCGCCGGCAGCAGAAGGAGGACGTCATGAAGAAACATTCGGCCGCCTCGCGGCCCGCGCGGTACTCCCGCCGCGAATTCCTCGGCGGCGGCGCTATTGCGGCAACGACGCTCGCCAGCGGCATGGCGCCGGCCGCCGCCCCGGCGAAGCGGCCTAACTTCCTGCTCCTGATTACGGACCAACAGGGGCTCGATACGCTTTCCGCCCTCGGCTGCCCGGCCATTCATACGCCGAACCTGGACCGGCTGGCCCGCCGCGGTGTCTCCTTCCTGGAATCGCACTCGACCAACCCGGTCTGCTCGCCGGCCCGCAGCAGCTTGTTCACCGGCCGCACCAGTTGCGAAACGGGCGTGATCGTCAACGGCCGGCCGATCCGGCCGGAATTGCCGAACCTGGGGCAGTGGCTGGGACAGCAGGGTTACGAAACCGTCTACTGCGGAAAGTGGCATCTGCCGGGTTCCTACACCACCCGGATTCCCGGCTTCACGGTGATCCCCGGCGGGCTTGGGGGACAGGGCACGCTCGGCGATCAGTGCGTCTCGAGCGCCTCGGAAGGCTACCTGCGCAACCGCCGGCGCGAGAAACCATTCTTCCTGGTTTCCTCGTTCCTGCAGCCGCACGATGTCTGCAACTGGACCGGCCGGCGGAAGAACCATGCCGAGCCGTTGCCTTTCCCGGAGATCGCGGATGCGCTCCCCCCGCTGCCCGCCAACTTCCATTACGATCCCAAGGAACCAAAGCGCGGGGCGCCGGCGCGGATCCCGGGCGCCGGGTGGACCGAACAGGAGTGGCGTTATTACCTGTGGAGCTATTACCGGATGGTCGAGGAGGCCGAGCACGAGGTGGGGCGCGTGCTGCGCGCGCTCGAACAGTCCGGCGAGGCGGACAACACGGTCATCATTTTCACCGCCGATCACGGTGAGGGCCGCGGGCGGCACCAGTCCATCCTGAAGAATTTCTTGTACGATGAGGCGGTCAAGGTCCCGCTTATCATCTCGTGGCCGGGCCGGATCGCCGAGAATGTTCAGGACCGCGAGCACCTGGTCTGCGGGCTGGACGTTATGCCGACGGTTTGCGACCTGGCCGGTATTCCTGCCCCGAAGGGCGTGCGCGGCCTCAGCCTGCGGCCACTGCTGGAGCGGAAAAAGACCTCCTGGCGGGAGTTCGTCGTCACCGAGGTGCGCCGCGACAGCGGGCGCATGATCCGCACGGCCGATTTCAAATACATCGTTTACCGCAATGATCCGGTGCAACAGCTCTTCGACATGAAGCGCGACGCCGGCGAAACGAAGAACCTCATCGATGAGGCCAGGTATGCCGCGATACTTCGGGAACACCGGAAACTGCTGAACGATTGGGAGGCGCACCTGGACCGGGCGCCGGGCACGCCGCCTCCGTTTCGCGTTGCGGCCTCGTAGCGGAGCCGCGCGCTTGCATCGGAGGCGGTGAGCGTGGCGTAATCAGCAATTGAGCAATGCCCCAGCACCTGAGTTTGTCCGAGATGGCGCAGCGGATTCGCCAGCGCCGGCTCTCGCCGGTGGAGCTCGCCGAAGCCCATCTGCGCCAGATCGAGAAGCACAATCCGAAGCTCAATGCCTTCGTGGGTCTGTTCGCGGACGAGGCGCGGCAGGTTGCGCGCGACCGGGAAGCCGAACTGGCCCGGGGCAGGGAACCCGGCCCGCTGCACGGCGTGCCGGTCACTGTCAAGGATAGCTTCGACGTGGCGGGCGTTCCGACCTTGTGCGGCAGCCGTCTCCGCGAAGGGCACCGCGCCGCGCGGGATTCGACGGCCGCGGCGCGACTGCGCGCCGCCGGGGCCGTGCTTCTGGGTAAGACCAACTGTCCCGAGTTCCTCATGAACTACGAGACGGACAACTACGTCACCGGCCGGACGAACAATCCCTGGGACCTGGAGCGCACGCCCGGCGGTTCCAGCGGCGGGGAAGCGGCGGCGATCGCCGCGTTCTGCTCGGCCGGGGGCGTTGGCAGCGATGGCGGCGGCTCCATCCGCGTGCCGGCCCATTTCTGCGGCATCGTGGGATTGAAACCGACGCCGGGCCGCGTACCGGCCACCGGCCACTACCCCGAGATCGCCCACCCGGGCGGGCTGCTCGGCGTGGCGGGCCCGCTGGCGCGGACGGTGGCTGACGTGCGGCTGTTGTTTTCCGTGCTGGCCGGCCACGATCCGCTGGACCCGTTCTCGGCGCCGGTTCCGTTGCGCGAGATGCCGTCGGGCGATGTGCGCATCGGCGCCATGGAGCAGCTCGGCGGTGTTCCCGTCGAGGCACCTGTCCGGGAGGCTGTCCGCGGGGCCGCCAGCTTGCTTAGGAGCCTCGGCCACACGGTGGAGCCGTTCGCCAGCCCGGTTCTGGAACGGGCCGCGGAGTTGTGGAAGTTTTTCTTTCAGGAGCTGCCACTGACGGTAATGCGCGATCTGCTCGCCGGCCAGCGGGACAAGATCCACTGGTCCGGGGCGGAGATGTTCGAGCAGGTGATGGACAAGCCCGAGCCAAGCGGCAAGCAGGTGCTGGAGAACCTGGTCGCCCGGGACAAGCTGCGGGCCCGGCTACTCGGGCAAATGGAGGAGCATCGGGTACTGCTGTGGCCGGCCTGCGGCGTGGTCGCCTTCCGCCACCGGCAGCGGCGGTGGGAAACGCCGGAGCGTACCATCGACTACGGCGAGGCGATGAGGCCCCTGACGCCGGTCAACCTGCTGGGCTTGCCCGCCGTGGTGCTCCCTTTCCAGGTAACCCCCGGCGACCTGCCGGTGGGCATCCAGCTTGTCGGGCGCCCGTACGAAGAGGAACTGCTGCTGGAACTGGCGGCCCGGCTGGAGGAAGCGCGCGGGCGATTGCCGGGACCTCCGGGGTTCTGAGGGCGCGGGCCGCCGCCCCCGGACGCGGGCTAGAATGGGAACAGAAGCAATGCTGCGTGTCATTGCCGGCCTGTTCCTGTTGGCGCTGACTCTGGCGGCCGCCAACATCAAGCTGTACCTCACCGACGGGACCTATCATCTTGTTCGGGAATACGAGGTGATGTCCGACCGCGTGCGCTTCTACAGCATCGAGCGCAGTGAGTGGGAGGAGATTCCCCTGGAGCTGGTGGATTTGCCGCGCACCGAACGAGAGGCCAAGGAGCGCGAGGAGGCCGAACGCAAGAAACTGGAGTTCTGGGAGGCGGAAGAACGGGCTGAACGCGCCCGCCAGCGCGAGATTGCCAGCGTCCCCATGGAGGCGGGAGTCTACCTGGTCGACAACGGACGAATGCGGCCCGTGCCGCAAGCCGAGCTGAATGTCAAGACGAACAAGAAACGGCAGATCCTGAAAATCCTTACGCCGATTCCCGTGGTGGCCGGCAAGCGCACGGTGTTCATCGACGGCGAGCACGCCGAAATGGTGATTCCGACGGCGACACCGCAGTTCTACATCCGGTTGTTTCAAGAAGAGCGTTTCGGAATCATCCGCTTGCAGCCGAAGGACGGCAAGCGGCTGGTGGAACAGTGGGCGGTGATGCCGGTGACCGACCAGATCATCGAGGAGCATTCCAGCATCGAGATCTTCCGCCGCCAGGTCGGCGACAACCTGTACAAGATCTGGCCGAAGAAGCCGCTGGAGGCCGGCGAGTACGCCGTCGTGGAATTCTCGCTCGGAGAAGCGAACATCCAGGCCTGGGATTTCAGCTACCAGCCGGCCGCTCCGGTCCGGAACCGATAGTACTGAGGCCGACAGAAGGCTGGGCCCCGGTAAGCGGCCGGCTTCAGGGCAGGTTCCGGACCTGGTAGCCCCGCGCGCCGATCGACTCCGGCCTCGCTGCTTGCTACTTAAACCGGCGCCGGTAGACGAAGTCCACGCCGAAGACGCCGTTGCTGTCGCGGACCGCATACACCGACCAGCCTTCCTGAAAGTTCCACTCCAAGCGGACAATCTGCTGCTGAGTGCGGGCGAGGTTGGTGACGTAGGTCAGCGTGATTTCGCGCGAGATCTGCTGCTCAATGGTGACGTGGGTTTCCGGCGTGTTATCGACGCCGGTGAGCTGGGGGTCGATCTTGATGCGGCTGACGCCGAAGAATCGCTGCAGCCGGCTGGAGACGGGCGCGGCCAGGGCCTGCCCGAGGAAACTGTTGCCGCCGGCCTGGAGGAAGCTCTGGTTGGCCGCGCCGGTTGTTTGTTCGGGCACGTTGCCGTAGCTGGGCGTGCGGCCGACCGTCAGCAGCGCGATAATCTCACGGGACTCGAGCGGCGGGTCCGAGCGGTAGGAGAAATTCAGCTTGTCGAGCGGCCCGGAGAAATTCATCATCACGGTGTAGCCGCGGATCCGTGTCTCCAGGTCCATTGCCAGGACGGGTTCGATCTTGACCGGGTTGAAGAAGGTCACTTCGCCCTGGGTGATGGTGTACTTGTTGCCGAAGAACAGGATTTCTCCCCGGTTGATAGCCACTCGTCCAAGCAGAATGGGCCGCGAGACGCTTCCCCGCAGTCGGAGGTCGGCTTCCATCTCGATGTCACGGGTGAGCGAGGTGAGAAACTCCGCATTGGCGGCCGTGCCGATGTGGAGGTCGAACTGCATCCCGCGCAGGAAGGGGTTAGAAACTTCGGCAAGGGGCCGGGAGGCCATGGTCTGCGTCAAAATGGTCCCGAGATCCGTGCTCGGCTGGAACGCGGCGCGCGTGACGGTTACCTCGCCGGAAAGCATGCTGCGGGTCGCCGTGCCGGTGAGGTCAAGGGTGGCGTCGAGCTGCGTGCTGACGCCCGCCGGGTACCGGATGCGGACCCTTTCCGCGGTGGCCTGAAGGCGGTAAACCCACTCCTCGCCGCCGAAGCCGACAAAGCCGGCCAGGCGCAGCGTGCCCCCGCCGGTGCGCGAGGTGAACTTCTCAATGGTGGCCCGGGTGCGATCGAACAGGATCGTGCCGTTGACCTGTTCGATGCCATTCGGCAGGTCCCGCAAATAGAAGGAACCGTTGTCGAACTCGAGGTGGCCGTTGATCTGGGGATGGAGCAGGGAGCCCCGGATGGCGGCATCGACGGTTGATTTGCCCTCGGCCTGCAAATCCGGGCGGAAGGCGGTCAGCACCGCCAGGTCGGCGGAACCGGCCAGGCGCAGGTCCCACGGGTTTTTCTTGTGGTAGGACAGCGTGCCGGTCACTTCGAGGTCGGTGTCCGGAGAGACCAGGCGGACCGAGTCGACGGAAATCTTTTCCGGATCGATGGCGAACAGCAAAGGACCAGCATTGCGCAACGTGAGATCGCGGTCGCTTCCGTTGTGCCGCCGGGCGCGCGGGGTGATTTCGAAACGGTTGACCTTGGCCATCCCCCGCCACCGGGCGGGTTCAAGCACCGGGCCCGTGAAGCCGATCTCACCGTCCATCACGCCGTCGAGATGGAGGTCGGTCTCCGGTCCTCCGAACAGGCCCACATCCTGCAAGGCGTCCAGAGTGAGGTTGGTGAACTCGATCTGGCCGAGACCGGGCGCGGCGCCCGTCAGGCTCCATTCCGCGCGGCTCCGGATCTCGGCTTTCTTGAGCGTGGCCTTGCTGACGATCGTCAGCAGCCGCCCGCGGGTGGAAGCGGTAAGCCGGGCGTCGCCCAGCCGCCGGTCCTCGAAGACCACGCCGGACAGGGAGACATCCCCGGTCAGGGACCGGAGCACGGGGCGGGCCTGGCTCACTTGAACCGTTCCCTGGAGGTGGCCCTCGATTCCTGCGTCCAGGCCGGCCCGGAACCGCTGCACCGCCTTCCACTGTGCGAGGCGGAAGCCGGCGGCGGCCAGCTCGAACTCGGTGGTACCGTTCTCCCACTCGCCGGCCGGGTGACGATAGGCGCCCTGGAAACGCAATTCGCCGGCCGCGGCCCGGAGGCGGCCGCGTTCGATCCGCAGCCAGCCGGCTGAATACCGCAGAGTGGCCTCCACCGAATCGACCGGTTCTCCGTAAGCCGTGAGCCCGGTGGCGTGAAGCTGTACCAGCAAGAGCGGCTGGTCCAGTGTTCCGCTCAGGGTAGCGCTCCCGGAGATGGCGCCTTCGAGCGGGACGTCAACGCCGGCGTCCGCCACCAGTTGCTGCAGCGAGCCGCCCTCCAGGGTGAGTTCCCCGGACAGCGCCCCGGCCCCGGTGACCCGCCAGTCTGTCAAGGCGATCTCCCCGTCTCCTTTCAGGCGGGAGGCCCCCTGGCGCGCCGAGAGGCTGCGAAGCCGGAACCGGTCGCGTGAAAGGTCAAAATCCGCCGCCACGTTATCGACCCGCCGTCCCCGGTACGCCAGCGGACCCACCGAGACGTGACCCGCCAGCCTCGGGTTGTCCAGGGTGCCGGAAAGAAGGCCTCCGAACTGCGCCACGCCTTTCTCGAGGCGGAATGGCAGTGTTGCGCCACTGTCCCGCCCGGCCAGCGCCGCCGCCGGCAACAGCTCCTCCAGATTCTGGGTGAACAAGCTGAGGCGGATGCCTTCATCAAGCCCGCCGGAGAAGTCGATGCGGGTCGACCCGGAGGCCAGGTACGAGGCGCCGAACCGGATCACGCCGCCGGGCTGCTCGACGGCGGCGGCGAGAAAGCCTTCGAGCGGTATTCCTTCGGCCGCTGGGGTTAAGGTAAGGCGCACTTGTGCGCGGACACCGGCGCTGGCGCCGGCCGGGAACCTGCCTTCGAGCAGCACCGGTCCGGAAACGGAGGCGTTCCAGGCGAAGTTCCGGACATTCAACCGGGGTAGCAGCCTCGCGAGCTGGATATCGTTCACATCCCCCTCAAGGCGGAATCCGCCGCCTCGCTCCACTACGGCGTTGCCCGTGAATGTCGCGGACAGGGCGGAAACGGTCAGCTCGTTGAACAGCGTGATCTTCGGATCCATCCGGATCACGGCGGAGGCCCCGATTCCGGCCAGGCGGATCCGTTGATTTGCCACGCCCAGGCCTTCCGCCACGGCTGTTGCCTCCACCGAGTACTGCTCACGGCTCGCGTAGGAGGCCTTGCCCTGGATGCGGATAGATCCTTGCGGCAGCATCGGCAGCCCCAGGCATGGGACCAGATCCCTCCCGGCGAGGTCAGCCCGCAGCACAACTTCTGCCAGCGGATTGGCCAGGTGTTTCACTGTGCCCGAGACCTGGAGGGTTGAATTCGCGCTGGCGAGCCGCGCCTCGCGGATGGTGACCTGCCCGGTTCCCACCGTAAGCTGCATCGCGGTGCCGAACGTAACAGGCACGGCCAGCGGCGCGTTGAGCTTGACCTGCTTCGCCTCCAGCCGGACCAGGTAGGCGGCGCGGGCGGCGTCGAACCGGGCCTGCACTTCCACGTTCTCGGCGTTGACTTCGAGCGGAGTCGTCCGGGAAGCGAAGCGGCACACGCCGTTGGTAAGGCGAAAACGGCGGATGGCCAAACGGACCAGCGGCGCGATCACGTTGCCGCCGCTGTTCCAGGAAGGCCCCGGCCGGGGAAGGTTCGTGCGTCCGTCGTCTTGCACTTCGATGGAAAGCTCCGGCCGGTTCACTTCCAGTAGCGCGATGTCGACATCACGCCGGAAAGCGGAGACGATTTTCAGGCCGACGATGATGGAATCGGCCCGGAACAGGGGCGGATGCCCGGCCGGTTCGGAGCCATGCAGCACGAAGCCGCGCACCTCGGCCCGGAGGCTGTGCCAGTCGAAGGTGAACGAACTGATCTCGGCGCGGCCGCCGGTGGCCCTCTCCACTTCGGTCACAATTCGCTCGCGCACCTGCCGGCGGAACCAGTCCGAGGAGAACAGCAACATCCCGGCCAGCGCCGTGACGAGCACAAAGCCCGTGCCGCCGGCCAGGATCCACAGCAGCTTTTTCTTCACACCGCTCATTGGAAGGCCGCCTCCCGGTATTCGATGCGCGCCCCGGCCGCCGCCTGGCGCAACCACTTATCCAGCGCCTGGTTGACCTGGCGGGAGATCAGGATCTGCTCGATCTGTTCCCGGGTGTCCTCCAGGGGCGGAGGCGCGCCGGAACCCCGCCGCCGCCACTCCGGCAAGAATTCCTTCTGATAGTATTCTCCGATTTCCTCGTCGGAAACAGCCACTCCCGGCCGGAAGCGATAGTCGATGAATCGAACCGTGGTCAACTGCACCAGGAGACTTTGCCGGAGTTCCGCCTCGGTGATTCTATAGCGGGCCAATGCCGCCCGGAAGCTTTTCTCATCGGGGAAACGGTTCTGTTTGACCTGTTGCAGGAGGGGTTCGACTTCCGGCGGGGCCGGGGCCGGATAGCGGCTGATCTCCATCTCCCGGCGGATGAGCACCTGCTCGACCAGCCGGCGGGCTGCTTCCCGGCGGGCCTTGGGACTGACGTCGACCGGCTCCTCATTCAAGAAAGCCGCCACGCGGATTTGATGGATGATGTCGCTCTCCGTGATCACGATCTTATCGACGGTCACCGCCACGCGGTCAATCACCTCCGCCCTGCCCGCCACGGCGACGGCCCACAGCAGCCCCCAGATGAGTCCCCTCCGCATCAGAATGTTTGTCCTATCGAGAAGAAGAACTGGAACCGGCTGATTCGCTGGTCTGTCTTCTGCCCCGTGCCGCCGATCAGGTCTTCCCGGGAGCCCCGGAAACCGAAGAAGCGAGGCGGGTTGGGGCTGAAGGCGAGATCGAGCCGGACCGGCCCGATGGGTGTCCGGTAACGAATGCCGAAGCCGAACGTCTGCACCATGTAATCGAAGTCCTGCTTGTTGCGCTGGCGGAAGCGGAACGACAGGTTGCTCATCTTCGAGTAGACGTTGCCGGCGTCATGAAACAGCACGCCGCTGACGGTGTCGCCCAGCAGCGGAAACCGCAACTCCAGGTTGTGCATGAGCAGCGCCCGCCCGCCGAGCACGAACCCGGTCTCCAGGTCCCGGGGGCCGGCCTGGTTGTCGGGAAACCCCCGGTGGGAGGAGGCGCCGCCGGAGAAGATTCGTTCCGGGAGCGGGATCGGGCGTTGCTGCTTATCCGAAGCCGTGTTGATCAGCCAGCCCAGCGTCAACGACCGCGCCAGCACCAGGTTCTTCCGCACGCGGTGATAGGTCGAGTTTCGCCCGATCAGACGCAGGTAATTCGTCTGTGAGCCGAGAAACCGGCTGGCCACGCTGGCCTCGATCGCGTTATAGAAGCCCCGAGTGGAATCCAGCGGATCGTCGCGCTTGTCCTGAATGAACCCGCCAGCGACCAACCCGACGCGGACCGATCGCGCGAAAATCGGCACCAGCTCCGGCGAGATGCGGATGTCCTTGGTACTGACGCGGCGGTAGGTGAAGCGGTACTGGAAGGAGTTGGCGCGGGACAGCCGCTGGCGCATCTGCACCGAACCTTCCCAGCGGGTGTTCTTGAACGTGTTGATGTCCTTGGAGAAGTCGTACAGTCCGGTAAAGGTGAGGCTGAGGTTCGCCCGGCCCTTGAACTGCGGGGCGAAGTAGTTGACCAGGGCTCGCTGGCGCGTCTCGGAAACCCGGCTTTGCAGGCTCGCGGTGTGGGCTACGCCGAACATGTTGGCGCGGCTGATGCCGAATGAGACGCGCGGGCTGAAGCCGGCGGCGCCGGCCGGATTCTCGAAGTCGGTGAAGCCGCGGCCGATGCGCGCGATCTGGGCACCCAGTCCGAAGTTCACCGAGTATTTGCGGGCCTCCTCGAACTGGTGGAGGACGTACTTTCTTTCCTCCAGCCCGTCCGGGTTCTGGATGGCTTGCGTGACCCGGGCGAAGACGCCGAGGTCATACAGGCGCCGCTGGCTTTCCACCATGCGGCTCTGCGAGAGCGGGTCGCCCGGCTTGAGCAGGATGCGGCTGTAAACCAGGTCCGGGTCGGTTTGCTGCAGGCCGCCGATCAGGCAGGCCCGCACGTAGCGCTGCGAGCCTTCATGAACCGTGATGTGGAGCTTCACTTCGGCGCGGCCTTTCTGTTGTTCCGCGGTCCAGTTGAACGTGGCATCCGGGTAGCCGTTGTTGTAATAGAAATCCAGCACGTTATCCCGGTCGACCGCCACGTTGGCCTCGCTGAACGGCTGGCCGGCCAGGGAGCCAATGAGCGAGCGAATCTGAGCTTCATGCTCGGGGCTGACGCCGTCGAGCTGCAGCGCCGCGACGCGCCACTGCGGACCCTCCTCGATCTCGATGAAAACGGCCACCGCGTCGGCCGCGTTGCGGTACGGGGTTTGGGTTCTTGCGGAGACCTTCACGTCGCGGAACCCGTTGGAGCGGTACAGGTCGGCGATGGCCGCCAGGTCGCCGTCCAGCAACGCCTTGCTGTAACGGCCATGGCGATAGCGGATGCGGGAGGCGGGCGTGATCCGCAGGCGTTCCCGGATGGTGGCGTCATCGAAATACCGGTTCCCGCGAATCTCCAGGTGGACGAGCTTATAGCGCCGGCCGGGCTGAATCGAGTACTCGATGGTTTCCCGGCTGTCGGAGTCCTGGCGCACCTGGAATTCCACCGCCGCGTCGAAGTAGCCCTGGCCCTGGAAGTGTTCCCTGAGGTTGCGGGCGCCCTCGACCAACAGGTCCCGGTCCACCGACTGTTCCTGGTAGATGGGCACCAGGCGTTTCAACCGGCCCCGGGAAAGCTTCGCTCCGATCGTCTCGACGCTGACTTGGGGGCCAGGTTCCACCCGGAGCACCGGGACCACGCGTTGACTTTGCGAATCGTAGTTCATCGCCTCCAGGGTGATCGAGTTGAGCAAGTAGTCTTGCCTCTGGTACGATCGCCGAATCCGCTCCAGGCCCCGCTGCACGCGGCGGTCGGTGGCGGTTTTCCAACCCTTGAGAAACCAGAATCGCTCCCAGTGAGTGGCGCTCACGATCTTCTTCGCGGCTTTCCCGGTGGCTCCTTTCACTACGGGGCGAGCCAGGCGGGCGCGAGGCCCCGGGTCGACGAGAAACAACACGTTCACTTGCGCGAAGGCCGGTTCGTAGTCGAGGAAGCGTTCGACTTTGGCCTCGTAGAAGCCGTTGGCGCGCAGCACGGCTTCGATATTGCGAATGGCGGCCTGGGCGCCTTCCTCGGTGTATTCCCGGCCCAACTGTAGTTTGGTGGCGTTGATAAGCTGGCCCTCATTCGGGGGCGCGGGAACGCCTTCCACTCTCACCCGTCCGATGAACCAGGTGGTGCGGGTCAGAAACCGCAGCACCACTCCCCCGTCGGCCAGCTCTGCATCGGCGGTGATATCCCGGTAGCGGCCGGTGGCGAACAAGCGGACAATGGCGTCGCGCACCGCCGCCAGGTGAAGCGGCGCGCCGGCCTTGACCGGCAGCATCTGGAACAGTTCCTCGTCGGGGAGGGGTTGCAGGGCGGGGTCGAACAGGATGCGGGTGACCGGTTTGCCCTCGTAGTCCTCCGGCGCGCCCAACAACTTTCCAGTGAGGCCGGCGGCCAGTAAGGCAAGCACGAGGAATGCTCTAGCGCCAGCTTGGGCCACCATCTGCCATGATAGCAGTTGCCGTTGATACGATTTGAGTGGGACGCGCTCATGCGCGCTGCTGCGGAAACGATACCCTATGCCTGATTTGAGTGGAGTGATCGACCTTCACGTTCACGCCGGTCCCGATGTGCGCGAGCGCAAGATGACCGCGGCCGCGCTGGTCCGGGCCGCGCGCGCGACCGGCATGCGGGCCCTGCTCATCAAGAACCATCACACCGGCACGGCCCCGGTGGCCGCGGCTCTCCGGGAAACGGTGCCCGGCATCGAGGTCTTCGGCGGGTTGGCGCTGAACGAATGGGTGGGCGGCTTGAACCCGGGCGCGGTCGAGGCCGCGCTGAAAATGGGCGCCCGGGAGATTTGGATGCCGACGCTGAGCGCGGAGAACGAGCGGCTCTTCAAGGGCCGGCCGGGGACCGGAATCACGGTGCTTGATATCAAGGGACGGCTGAAGCCGGCCGTGCGCGACATCGTGCGGCTCATCGCCGAGCGGGACGCGATTCTCGGCACCGGTCACCTGTCGCCTTGTGAGATCGCCGCCGTGGTCCGGGAGGCGCGGGAAGCCGGCGTGCGCAAGATCCTGGTGACCCACCCGGAGATCCGCTTCATTCAGTTGCCGGTTTCCCTCCAGCGGGACCTGGCCGGGCCCGGCCTGTTCTTCGAGCGCTGTTTCGCGCGAGAGCTGTTCGCGCTCGACTGGGATCAACTGGCCGCCGAGATTCGGGAAGTGGGCGTGGCCTCCACCGTGCTGTCCACCGATCTTGGCCAGCCGGATAACCCGGATCCGGTCACCGGTCTGGCGCGCATGCGAGCTGAGCTTGCGCGGCGCGGTTTCCGCCACGAGGAACTCGACACCATGAGCTGCCGGAACCCCGCCATCTTGCTGGGATTGGAGTAGCCCGAGTGGGCTGTGGCGTTGTCTTCGGCCAGGCGCCGAGACCGATGGCGCCCCGGCGGCCGCGAGCCGGCGCGGCCGCCGGGAAAGACCCTTTACTCGGCTACGGCCACGCTGACGGCCGCCGAATTTCCCTTGGCGTTGGCCAGCGTCACCGAGATGCTCTGAATGGTGTTCACCAGGTTGCTGGCCTGGCCCACGTCACCAGAGAACCGCAACGGCACAGTGGCCTTGAACTGGCTGCCGTACTGTTCGGACTGCGAGCTCTGGTACCAGGCGCTGAAGGCAGCGTCCACATCGAGCGTAAGGCTTGTTGTGGACACCGACTCTCCGGCTGCCGGGCTGAATTGCAGCGTCATCCCGGTGACCGAGCGGTTGGTGGCGAAGCCGGTAACCTCGAGTTGCAGGCTGGTCGGAGTGCGTTGTCCGATGGCCACGCTCATTACCACCGGCGCGTCCTCCAACACGGACATGGTGAGGGTCTCCACGGAACCGGGGGTCAGGTCCGCGCCTCCTTCGGTGGCGAACGACGGGGTGATGGTAATGGTCCCGGCCACGGTTCCCGTCTGGATCTTGATCTGCGTCGAGTTGTTCGGGAAGACCGCCTGGGTGGTGTTTGCCGGGATGGTGAACGCTACGGTCCGGCCTCCGGTGGAGAACTGAACCGACGGGTCGTTGCTGAAGGCCTCGGAAGCGAACTGCAATTTCAGGGTGCCCTGAAGCGGCAGTTCGTACGGCGCGGCCAGCGTCAGTCCGATGGCCGGCTGGGTGCGCGGGGCCTGCACTCCGCTGGCGCCCGCAAACTGGTATGCCGGCAAGGCGGGCGCGGGGTTGCCCATGGCCGACAGGGTGAAGGTGGCGGCGTCAACCACCAGGGTGTTGACTGCTCCTCCTTCGACTGAGGGTGCGAAGCTGACGGTGAGGGACGCGGAAGCGTCCGGCGGCAGCGTCAGCGGCAGCCCCGGCACTCCGGCCAGGCTGAAATCGGTGCCCGTCTTCGACAAGCTGATGCTGTTGATGACGGCTGGCGAGGTGCCGGCGTTCTTGATGGTGAACACCGCCGAGGAATTCCCTCCGACCGGAGCCGGCGGAAAGATGACGGTGCCCTTGTTGGCCACCGACGTGGTGTTTCCCGCTATCGTGACCGAATACTCGAGCAGGGAACCCAGCCCGTTGCCTAGCAGATCGAACTCGTCGGCGCCGACCCTCAGACGGCCGATGAGTTGCCCGGCCTGATCCGGGCTGAAATTCAACGTGAACAGCACCGTGGCGCCCGGCGCCACCGTGGCCGGCAGGAAGGGTACATCGCTCACCGAGAACGCCGCGCCGGTGGCGCTGATCGCCGTGATCTGCCCGTCGGCGTTGCCCGTGTTCCGCACGCGCATCACCACGGAGCTTGTTTCCCCGATCAGCGTGTCGCTCATGGTGATGGTCTGGTTCGGCGCTACCGGCGTCGCCGTCTCGTCACGGATGATTTCGTAAGTGAACTGCGCGCCGGTGCCGGTGCCCTGGAGCACGAAGGACGCCGGGCCGTCGACCAGGTCAATGGCGAGGCCACCGGTGACCGCGTTGATCTGGCCGGGAGTGAACCGCAGCGTGAACGTCAAGCTCTGCCCCGGTTCCACTTCGGTGGGCATGAGCGGCAAGCCGGTCACCGCGTAGGCCGAGCCGGAAGTTGTCACGGCGTTGATCACCCCGGTGGCCGTGCCCCGGTTGGTGATCACCATAGTGGCGGTGGAGGTCGCATCCACGGCGGTATCGGGGAACGAGAGCGTGGCCCCGGGGGCGACCTGGGCCGCGTTGCCGCCCTGCGGCGTGAATACAAAGCCGAATTCCGGTGCGGTACCTTCCAGGTTCAAGCTGAACGTCGGAGATGCCTCTCCGACCGTGTAGGTGAACGTCAGCAAGCCCTGAGCCAGATCGCTGGCGCTCGGCAGGTACTGGACGGTGACGGCGAAGCTGTCACCGCGATCCAGGGCGAACGGCGGCGCCGGGCCGCTGACGGTGAAATCCAGCGAACCGGTCAGGTCGATCCCGGTGATGTTCGTTGCCTCCTCCCCGGTATAGGTCACCGTGATGGAAGCGGTGGCTGGCAGGCCGATGGCCCCGGCCGCGATGGGGATGGTCGCGCCCGCGCCGACATCGGAGATCACGTCGCCCTGGCGCACCTGGATGGTGAAGGGCAAGCCCCCGCCTCCTTGCGCCGCCGCCCAGGACGTGGCGAGCATACAAATTACCGCGGTGAGAATCAAGAATGATCGCATTCGGGACACGCGTTAGTCCTCCACTGGGTTTCCTTCGGATACGGCGGCAACGCTGGCCGCGGGGACAAAATAGACCGCCGGTTCCGGCCCGGCGGCGAATACCTGGAGAGCTTCAGATTCCGACTGGCGCCGGTTGAGCAGGAACAGGGAGTCCTCACCGAGTCTGGTGAGCCGGGATGGTTCGAAATCCAAATCCAGTTGGCCGGCCAGAGCCCGGGTGCCGATGTCAAACAGCGCCAGTTGTCTGCCAGAGGCGCTGGCGACCAACAGGGTCTTCCCATCCCGGGAAACGGCCACGGCCACGGGATCTTCAATTCCCCGTCCGGGTCCGGCAAACAGCACCGGAGCGCCGCCGTCGCGATAGTTCGAGATCTGGAGAATCTCCTGTCTGGCCCGGTCGGCCACGAACAGGTCGCGGCCACCGCCCGCCAGGGCGAGCCCGGAGGGAGCGGAAACTCGCGCCAGCAACGCCGGCGGCGATCCGGCCGTGAGCCGGTAGACGCCCCCGGTTTGCTCTCCCTCAATTCCGATAACCGCCTCGTCGCGGGCTGCCAGGACCAAGGCCGAGACTTTTCCACCGAGAGCTGAGACGTCGCCAAGATCGCTCAGCCGCGGCATGGCTGTCGTAGCCGGACGGATCTGCCGGGCCGGCAGCCGGGGATTGGGGTAGGATGCCCTCAGCCCTCCCGTCGCAGTGGCCAGGTTTGACCAAACCCTTACCCGGCCGCTGGCTTGTGAATAAACGGCGGCGGCCGAGGAGTCTTCACTCCAGGCCACCCGGTCGGCTCCGCCGGAGCGCTCCAGCAGAAGCCACTCGGGGGCTTGCGCCTCCAGTCCCCTCACCAGGTAGAGACGGCCACGCGCCACCGCGAGGGCCGCCCGGCAGTTCGGAGCCACGGAGGCGAAATCCAGCGCGGAGATGGTCGGGTTTCCCAGGTAGGAAGCGCCGGGCAGTCCCATCATGGGCCGGATCGCGCGCGCCGCCGGGTCGTAGACCATGCCGGCCACCGGGCCGCGGACCGAGCCAGTCTGGCCCCCCAGGCCGGACGCCAGCAGCGCGACTGCCATTAGTTGGAACGTATTTCGTATAAGCATGACTGGAAATCCTCCCTCGGAACACACCACCGGGCGCTACTTGGGGCTTCCCACCGTTACCGGGCCCGAAGTGATCACCACCGGACTGGAGGGCGAGGAGCTGGAGGTGGTGTCGCGCGCGGCCGCCACGCCCAGGGCCACGCCGGCCCCGGCCGCCACCGCGCCCAGGATCCACCATTTCTTCTTGCTGGCCCTCGTCGCTCGCGCGTTCACGTTGCTTTGGGCGATGATGGCCGTGCCTTTGCTGTTGCCGGCCGTGGCCGTCACCTTGATGTTGAACCGGCCCGGCACGTCATTCGGCTGATAGCCGGTCGCCGCCGCCTGTCCGTCCTCATCGGTGCGAACCGTCTGGGTGCGGACCCAGCCGTTGAACACGGCGCTCGCCCCGGTCATCGGCAACTGAAACACTACCTCGGCGTTCGGAACCGGCTTGCCGGCTTCATCGAGCACCTGGACCCGCGGCGCCACACCGACACCGGCCTTGATATCGTTCTTGGCGCCTTCGCCCTCGAGTACCACGATCTTCAGCTTCCCCGGCTTTTCCTTGGCCGCCGCCGGGGCCGGCGTGCCCGGTTGCTGAACCGCTGGCGAGGGTGCAGGCGTCACTGCTGTCGCCGCAGGCGCCTGGATGGCCGGCTCTTTCGCCGGCGCGGGCGCCGGCGTGCCCGGCGGTTGTGCCGGTAAGGGAAAGGTTAGGGCTGTAATCACGGGAATGATTAGTAATTTGTTGAGCAGCACGATCTCTCCTGAAGAACTGGTTTGCCGACCTCGGGATCCGCCCCGCCCTCCGGGACGTCACTTCAGGCGGCTGCGGGGCGGCCCGGCCCGTTTTGTCAGGGCGCCGGCTTGCGCGCGCGTACCCTGACGCAGGCCGCATCCGCCACGCCCGGCAAGTACTTAATATAACAACGACGATGAAACTTCCAACAGTGTTACCTGCCGGCCGGAATTCTTCGTAGCGCTTCCTGGAGCGGGCACAGACCTGCCGGGTAACTGGCAAGAAGGCAGGAACACGCTCGGGGCGGCGCCGGCCAAGCACGCCCCGACAGAAGAAGCCCGGGACAGGCCGGGCGCCTGTCCCGGGGATGCCGTTGGATGTGGGGCGAGGGTCAGGAGCCGATCTCGTCGAGCTTCGGCTTCATGATGTTGACCAGCTCCTGGACGGCGGCGGCGCTCTTCTGCAAAGCCGCGCCTTCTTCCTCGGACAGCTTGATCTCGTAGATCTTCTCGATGCCGTTGGCGCCGAGTTTCACCGGCACGCCGACGAAGACGCCGTTGATGCCGTACTCGCCTTCCAGGTAGGCCGAGCAGGGCAGGACCTTCTTCTTGTCCTTGAGGATGGACTCGACCATTTCGGTGGCCGCGGCCGAAGGCGCGTAGTAAGCGCTGCCGGTCTTGAGATACTTGACGATCTCGCCGCCGCCGCCCCGCGTGCGCTTGACGATGGCGTCGATGGTTTCCCGGTCGAGCAGCTCGGTGATCGGAATGCCCGCGATGCTGGTGGAGCCGACCACCGGCACCATGGAATCGCCATGGCCTCCGAGCACGAAGGCGACCACGCTTTCCACGGAAACGCCGGCGGCTTCGGCCAGGAAGGTGCGGAACCGGGCCGTGTCCAGAATGCCGGCCATGCCCACTACCCGCTGCTTGGGGAAGCCGCTGACCTTCAGGGCCACCTGGCACATGGCATCCAGCGGATTGGTCACCATCACCAGGATGCAGTTCGGCGAATACTTCACCGCCTGCTCCACGGTGGCCTTGGCGATTTCGAAGTTCTTCCACAGCAGGTCATCCCGGCTCATGCCGGGCTTGCGGGGAAAGCCGGCGGTGACCACCACGACATCGGAGTCCGCCGTATCCGCATAATCGTTGGTGCCGATGACCTTCACGTCGGACTTCTCCACCGGGCAGGCTTCCAGGATGTCCAGTGCCTTGCCCTGGGGGATGCCCTCGATGATGTCCACCAGCACGATGTCGCCGAGTTCCTTGTCCGCGAGGCGGACCGCGCAGCTCGCGCCGACATGGCCCGCTCCGACAACCGTAATTTTCTTTCTCATTGCGCTCTCCTTTTCGAGCCGCCGCGGGTCAACCCATGTTCTTCACGATGGCGGCGGCAAACTCGCTTGTCCTGACTTTTGTCGCACCTTCCATCTGGCGGTGCAGGTCGTAGGTAACCGTCTTCTGTTGAATGGTCTTGGTGATTCCCGCCTCGATCAGCTCGGCCGCCTCGTTCCAGCCCATGAACCGGAACATCAAGACGCCGGAGAGAATGAGGCTGGAAGGATTGATCACATCCTTGTCGGCGTACTTCGGCGCGGTGCCGTGGGTGGCCTCGAACAGGCCGCAGTCGTCACCGATGTTGGCGCCGGGCGCCATGCCCAGACCGCCCACCTGGGCGGCGCAGGCGTCGGAAAGGTAATCGCCGTTCAGGTTCGGCGTGGCCACCACGTCGTACTCGGCCGGCCGCAACAGAACTTGCTGGAACATGGAGTCGGCGATGCGGTCCTTAATGAGAACTTTGCCCTCCGGAAGCTCTCCGGTGAGCTCGGATTCCGGAATCGTCACGTCGCCGAATTCCTCCCGGGCCACCTGGTAGCCCCAGTCGCGGAAGGCGCCCTCGGTGTATTTCATAATGTTGCCCTTGTGCACCAGGGTGACGCTGCGCCGGTGGTTTTCCAGCGCGTACTGGATGGCCCGGCGCACCAGCCGCTTGGTGCCTTCCACGCTGATAGGCTTGACGCCGATGCCCGAGTCGGCGCGGATGCTGGTCCCCATCTCGCCGTTCAGAAAGTCGATCACCTTGGCCGCTTCCGGCGTGCCCTGCCGCCATTCAATGCCCGCGTAAACGTCCTCGGTGTTCTCGCGGAAGATGACCACGTTGAGCTTTTCCGGATTCCTCACCGGTGAGGGAACACCGGGATAATAGCGCACCGGCCGCAGGCAGACGTAAAGGTTCAGCTTCTGCCGCATGGTGACGTTCAGGCTGCGGAAACCGCCTCCCACCGGCGTGGTGAGCGGGCCCTTGATCGCCAGGCGGTACTTCCTGATGGCCTCAAGCGTGTCTTGCGGAAGCCACTGGTTGAAGCGCTTGTAGGCTTTCTCGCCGGCGAAGATTTCATACCAGACCACCCGGCGGCGGCCGCCGTACGCCTTCTCGACGGCGGCGTTGAACACGGCGTAGGCCGCCCTCCAAATGTCGCGGCCCGTTCCGTCGCCTTCGATGAAAAGAACAATCGGCTTGTCGGAAACAATGAATTTTCCGTCCTTAACCTGAATGGGATCACCCTCAGCGGGTACAGGAATGTTGTTGTAAGTGTCCATACTGCCTCCAGGCGGCCCGCCCGGGCGGACCGCGTTTTCCAGGGGCCTCCAGGCGCCCGGGGCAGACAGCAAGCCGGGCGCATCGTAAGGAGGTCATGATAACAACATCACGCCATTCGGCGTGGCGTTCTGCGGCGCGGACGACAGTGCTGCCTGCGGTTCAGCCGCTTCCAAATATACTATCCGTGCTACCGGGAGTCAATAGTTTGACTCCTGTGATATAATAAGCCCGCTCGGCGGCCGGGAACCAATGGTTCTCCCCGGGCCGCTCTGCATAAAGGCAGGTAGTACTGGCTGAAGGGGGGGTGGCTGTCATGAGCACGCAACCCGGGCTGCGATTTCCGGTAAGCCGCCAAAGCTGTACCCACTCCCCCTGGCCCACTCATGCCGTAGCAAGCAGTTCCTCCCTCGCTATTCTCCCCGCTGGTGACGAATCAATTCATCGGCCGGCATGCCCGGCAGTGCTCCCCGGCTGCCGGCAGGGGAACAGGCCACGGAGTTCAGTTGTTTTGCGGGGTGCCCCCCGGCATCCCCGACTACTTCGGAGAAATCTCTATGGAAAAAAAAGACACCTTCACCATTATTGACAATCGCACTGAGAAGAGTTACGAGATCCCACTGGTAAACGGCCACATCCGCGCGATGGACCTGCGCCAGATCAAGACGGACCCGGCTGAGTTCGGCACCATGAGCTACGATCCGGCGTTCGTCAACACCGCCTCCTGCAAGAGCGCGGTCACTTACCTGGACGGGCTCAACGGCATCCTGCGGTACCGCGGGTATCCGATCGAGCAGGTGGCCGAGCAATGCGGTTTCCTGGAGGCCGCCTACCTGGTCATCAACGGCGAGCTGCCCACGCAGGCGCAGTTGGACGAGTGGGTGCAGAACGTCATTTCCCGGATGGGAGTCCATGAGAACATCAAGAAGCTCATGGACGGGTTCCAGTACGATGCCCATCCGATGGGCATGTTCATCAGCGGCATCGCGGCCCTGTCGACCTATTACCCGGAGGCGAAAAACGTTCGGGACGCCGAGCAGCGGAAGCTGGACATCTACCGGCTCATCGGCAAGGTGGCCACCATCGCCGCCTGGTCGTACCGCCACAGCACCGGCCAGCCGTATGTGTACCCGGAGACCAGCCTGGGCTATACCGAGAACTTCATGAACATGCTTTGGAAGAAGGCCGGGTCGGAGTACAAGATCCACCCGGTGCTGGCCCGGGCCCTGGAAGTCCTGTTCATCCTGCACATCGACCATACCCAGAACTGCAGCACGAATACCATGCGGGGCGTCGGCAGCTCCGAGGCGGATCCTTACGTGAGCACGGCGGCCGCGGCCGCGGCGCTGTCGGGGCCGCTGCACGGCGGGGCCAACGAACGCGTCCTGCGGATGTTGGCCGAGATCGGCTCCAAGGACCGGATTCCGGAGTACATCGACCGAGTGAAGAGGCGCGAGTACTTGCTGATGGGCTTCGGGCACCGGGTTTACAAGAACTACGACCCGCGGGCGCGAATCATCAAGAAGACCGCTGAGGAGGTGTTTGAGGTGACCGGCAAGAACCCGGCGCTCGACATCGCGCTGGAGCTGGAGCGGATCGCGCTCGAAGACGACTACTTCGTGCAGCGCAAGCTGTACCCGAATGTGGACTTCTACAGCGGCATCATCTACCAGGCGATGGGCTTCGATCCCAAGATGTTCACCGTGCTGTTCGCCATCCCGAGAACCGTCGGCTGGCTGGCGCAGTGGCAAGAGATGCTCACCGACAAGGAGCAAAAGATCTCCCGCCCGCGGCAGATTTACGTGGGCAGGGAAAAGCGCGACGTTGTCCCCATCGATCAGAGAACGGCGTAACCTCCCTCCGTTTCCGTTTCTTTCCGGAGGCCGGTCCCCGTGCCGGCCTCCTTTCTTCACCGCGAGGCCCATCAGCCTGAGGCGCTCCGGTTCTTCTAGAATGAAAGCGTGGCGCTGCCCAAGGTCTTCTTGGTGGGTTTGTTCGCGGCTTGCCTGGCCGCCGAAACGCCCTTGTTTCCGTTGAAAGAGGTCCGGCCGGGGCTTCATGGTACCGGGAAGACTGTTTTCTCCGGTGACCGGATCGAGGAGTTCCGCGTTGACATCCTCGGCGTGCTCGAAAATACGGGCCCGCAGCAATCGATAATCCTGGCGCGGCTTTCCGGCGGACCGCTCGATAAGACCGGCCTGCTGCAAGGAATGAGCGGCAGTCCGGTTTACGTGGACGGCCGGCTGCTGGGGGCCGTGGCGCTGGGTTTTCCACTTTCCACCGAGCCGATCGCCGGCATCCGCCCGATCGAGGAAATGCTCGGCGTGCCCGAGCCGGAGTCCCCGAACGCCGCAACCCTGCGGGCGGCGATCTTCCGCCGCCCGTCGCTGAGCGCCGTGTTCCCCCGCCGGCCGGAGGTTCTGGCCGGCGGCTCCCGGCTGGTCGAGATCGCCACGCCGGTTTCCTTCGGCGGTTTCACCGGCGGAACCATCGAACAGTTCAGTCCCGAGCTTCGGGCGTTGGGGCTGGAGCCGAGGCAGGGTATGATGGGCGGCGGCACGACCGGAACTGAAATCGGCGACACCGGCCGGATTCGTCCGGGAGCGATGATCAGTGTACTGCTGCTGACCGGCGACATGAGCGTCGGCGCCGACGGGACAGTGACCTGGGTGGATGGCCGCCGCGTGCTGGCCTTCGGCCACCGTTTCCTTTCCGTCGGGGCGACCGAGTTGCCGTTCGCGCGCTCGGAGGTGCTCGCGCTGGCGCCTAACCTGGCCACTTCGTTCAAGATCTCGGCCGCTCGCGAGCTGATGGGCGCCATCACCGGTGATTACAGCACAGCGGTCCGCGGCGAACTGGGGCGGCGGGCCGCCATGGTGCCGCTGTCGCTGCGGGTCACCGGCCCGGCGCGCGGCGCCGGCGCCACGGGGCGTCACTGGGACTACCGGATGAGCATGGTGGATGACCGTTACCTGGCGCCGCTTCTGCTGCAGATGGCGGTCTACTCGGCCATCGACGCCACCCAGCGGACGCTCGGCGCCTCCAGCGTGACGCTTCGCGGCGAGATCCGCTTCCAGGACGACACTCCTCCCATCCGGCTCGACGACATGTATGCCGGCGAGGGGAACGTGCCGCTCCAGGCCTCGCTCGGGGCGGCGACCCCGATGGCCTACCTGCTGCAGAGCGGATTTGACTCGCTCCGTCTTAAAGAGGTCACGCTCGAGATCAATGTCTTTGACGAACGCCGCCAGTGGCGGATCGAGCAAGCCTGGCCGAACCGGAAGAGCGTGCGGCCGGGAGAGGCCGTCGAGCTGACCGTGGTGCTGGTGGGCGCCGACGGGGCCGAACAGGTGCGCAAGGTGAGCTATCCGGTGCCGGTCGGAGCGCGGGCCGGCACCCTGTATTTCACTGTGACCGACGCCGCCTCCACGAATCTGGCCGACTACCAGCGGCTGGTGGCCACGCCGCTCCGCTCACCGGCGCAGGTGGTGTCCCTGCTTAACCGGCTACGGAGCAATACCAGCGCTTACGTTCGTGTTTGGAGAGCCGGGCGGAGTTTCCGCGTACAGGGGCGCGAGCTGCCCGATCCTCCGCCCTCGGTCTCCTTGATTCTCGGCCGGGGACCGTGGGCCACCAGTGGCGCGTTTTCCTCTTACTCCTCGAAGCTCGCGGAACTGGAGGTTCCGGTGGGAGACGCCGTCGTGAGCGGTTCCCGGACAATCCACGTGGAAGTGAAACCATGATGCGTGCCTTGTTTTTCCTCATCTTGATGCTGGCGGCGGTCCCGCTGGAAGCGGCGACCACCGCCACCTGGGAGATGAACACCTACCAGGATTTTCTGAAGGGCAGATTCCACGGCGTCTCGCTGAGCCGCGAAGGCCGGCTCATGCTGGCCCCGGCCATGGAAACGTTGTTTTCGGCCGGCCAGCCCGCCGTTTGGAGCGTGGCGCGCGCCGCCAACGGGAGGCTCTATCTTGGCACCGGACACGGGGGGCGGGTATACGAGGTGGATTCGTCGGGGAAGGGCCGCCTGCTGTGGACCGCCGCCGAGCCGGAAGTCTTCGCCGTGGCCCTGGACAAGAAGGACGTGCTCTACGCGGCCACTTCACCCCGGGGCAAGGTCTATCGCATTGAGAAGGGCCGCGCCGAGGAGTTTTTTGCACCCGGGGAGACCTACATCTGGTCGCTGGCGTTCGCCGGCGATGGGGCGCTGTTTGTGGGCACCGGTGACGAAGGCAAGATCTACCGGGTGGACGGGAGCGGGAAAGGCGAACTCTACTATGATACCGGGCAGCGGCACGTCACCTGCCTGGCGTTTGACGCTGCCGGGCGCCTGCTGGCTGGGACCGAGCCGAACGGGATCCTCTACCAGATTTCCGCGAAGGACAAGGCGTTTGTCCTCTATGACGCTAACCTTCCCGAAATTCGCTCCGTGGCGGTGGCCGCCGACGGTGTGGTCTATGCCGCTGCGCTCGGCGGCTCGGTCGCCCGGCGGGCTGCGGCGGCGCTGGCGGCGCCCGCGAGAACGCCGAAAGTGACGGCGCCTGCCACTTCGATCACCGTCCGGGCGGCCCAGGGAGGCGTCGAGATCAAGCCGAAACCTCAGGCGGCGAAACCGGCGGCTGCGGCGGCGGCCCCGGTGACGCCAGCGCCGGCGATTGAGATCAGCGGCGTGGAGAAATCGGCGCTGTACCGCATCGGCCCCGGCCACGCGGTGGAGACGCTATGGAGTTCCACCGAGGAGAACGCCTATGATCTGGTCACCGCCGGCCGGAGCGTGATCTTCTCTACCGATAAGCAGGGGCGCCTGTACCAGTTGGGACCCGACCGCAAAGTGACGCTCCTCACCGAGACGAACGAGTCCGAGGCGATCCGGTTGCTGCCCCTGGCCCGCAGCCTCCTCGTGGCCACCAGCGATATGGGCAAGATCTTCCGCCTCGGCTCCGGGCCCGGGTCTTCCGGCACCTATGAAGCGCCGGTCCACGATGCGGCCCGGCCGGCCCGTTGGGGACGGCTGCGCTGGCACGCTGAACCAGCGCCGGGCAGCCGGCTGATCTTCCAGACCCGGTCCGGGAATACCGCCCGCCCCGACAAGACCTGGAGCGAGTGGTCGGCTCCGCTGACCGATCCCGAGGGAAGCCTGATTTCCAGTCCCAGCGCCCGCTTCATCCAATGGCGGGCCCGGTTCACCGGTCCCGGCGGACGCTCGCCGGTGCTGGACAGCGTGACGCTGGCTTATCTTCCCCAGAACGCCCGTCCTAAGGTCACCAGCATCACCGTTTCCACCCAGACGGCGCCGAACAAGCAATCCTCCACACCGGCGTCCTCCACCGGCGCCAGCGCGCCTTATAGCATCACCGTGACCGACACCGGCGAGACCGGCGCCTCCACTCTAAGCGGAACTTCCACTCAGAAGATGGAGAACTCCACCGCGGATCGCCTCCAGATCGCCTGGCAGGCCGAGGACCTGGACGGGGACAGGCTCGTCTATTCACTGTTTTTCCGCGGGGAGGGGGAGCGCGAATGGAAGCTCATGAAGGCAGACCTGAAGGCCAATAAGTTTACCGTGGAGTCCGACGTGCTGGCTGACGGCAAGTACTTCTTCCGGGTGGAGGTTTCCGACCGCCTGGCCAATCCGCCGGCCGCCGCGCTGAGCTCGGACCGAGTGAGCGCGCCGGTGCTGGTGGATCACACGCCGCCGGTGGTGACAATCCGGCCCCCGAAGCGCGTGGCCGGGGCGGTGGAAGCGGTGGTGGAGGCGGCCGACGCCACCTCGGCGCTTCGGCGTTGCGAGTACTCGGTCGACGCCGGCCCCTGGACGCCGATGGCGCCGGAGGATGGCATCATCGATACGAAACGGGAGCGCTTCCTTCTGCGGTCAACCGCCGTCAGCTCCGGCGAGCACCTCCTGGTGGTTCGGGTTTACGACTCGGCCGGCAACGCCGGTCTCGCCAAGATCGTGTTGCGCTAAGCCTCCGGCGACGGCTTGGCCGGCCGCGGCGCCCGCTTCAGCACCGGCGGCTTGTCGTTTTCCCCGGCGGGTGTGTCGGCCGGCTTTTCGCCTCCTCCGGGACGGATCACTTTCACCTTGCCCGGCTGGCGCACGCGCGGGCGATTATCGGCCTTCTCGTCCTTCGGCCGGTTCACTAACGCTTTCACCCGCGCCTTCACTTTCAGGAACTCGGAGGTATTCACCACGTACTCGGGCTTGGAGGGCAGGATCCGCTGCATCTCCTTCTGCGAGGCTTGAATGCGGTCGTCCGTCATCGGGTGGCTGCTAAAGATCGAAGACATCAGGCCCGGCTTGGTCTTCTGGAGCACGGCCAGCTTCTCGAAGAAATCGACAAACGCCGTCGGGTCGTAGCCGGCTGCGTACATGTACTGCAAGCCGAGATAATCCGCTTCCCGCTCGAAGCCGCGCGAAAACCGCAGAAAAGCCACCGGGATGACGAAACCGGCGCCTTGCTGCACGCCGTAGCCGGCCCAGCCGCCGAGCGCGATCGCCAGCGGGATCGTCGCCAGGCTGGCGATCTGGCCGCGGGAGGCCTGGCGGGTGCCATGCCGCGCCGCCACATGCGCGATCTCATGCGCCAGCACGCCGGCCATTTCCGCTTCGGTGTCGGCGGCGAGAATCAGGCCCGTGTTCACGAAACAGAATCCTCCCGGCAGTGCGAAGGCGTTGATCTGCGGGCTATCGATTACCTTGAAGGTGAACACCAGCTTCGAGTCGGAATGCCGCGCCAGATTTTGTCCCACGCGGTTGATGTACTCGGCGATGACGGGATCGTCGACGATTTTCGCCTGCTGCTCCACCTCGGCCGCCAGTTGCCGGCCCAGCGCGATCTCTTTTTCGATCGAGTACAGGTTCAGCCCCGTGCCCACTTTGCGCTCGCCGATCGCCTCGACATCGTCCTTCGGTTTCTTCTTGTCCTTGGCCGGAGCCGAGAACGGCAGAACGAGCACGACGGTGAGGGCGGCCAAGATTCTGGTCATCTTCACAATTGCACCCTCCTCCCCCTGCCTCCAGTTTACCTGTTTTGGGCCGTCAGGCCGGTTCATAGTTTCGACGCCGCTGCCCGGCCCTGCGTTCCACGTACCTGCGCCGCGGTGACCTGCCATTGCCTGGGCCGCGGGATGGACTGGCTCACGACTTCGATAAGATGTTGTAGTAATGCACCGCTTTATCCTCCACAATGACCAGGTCTGCGCGGCCGCCGACAGGACGCTCTCGGCGGGACAGGTCGGCCTGATGAACGGCTGGGGAGTCTTCTCGACCATCCGCGTCATCGACGGCGTGCTGTTCGCCTTCGAGCGCCACTGGGAGCGGATGAGGCGGGATGCCGCCCTGCTGCACGTCCCGTTTCCCGCCCGCCCGGAGCACATGCAGGAGAGGCTTTTGGAGTTGGTCTCCGCCAACCAGGCCTTCAACGCCACGCTACGGGTCATCGTGGTCCGCAACCACGGCGGGCTGTGGGAGGGCCCGGGCATCGACCGGGAGTTTGACCTCATTGCCTTCACCACCGACGAGCGGCGCTGGGGCGCCGGCGTCCGGCTCGGCATCGTGCCGAACGCCCGCCATGCCGGCTCGCCGTTCGCCGGAACGAAGACTCTTTCCTGGTCCCATAACCTGACTTGGCTGGAGCAGGCCCAGAGCCATGGCCTGGATGAGGTGATTTTGCTGAACCAGCACGGCAACGTTTGCGAATGCACTTCCGCCAACGTTTTCCTTATGCAAGGAAGCCAGATCTGGACGCCGCCGCTCAGTTCCGGCTGCCTGCCCGGCGTCACACGCCAGTTGTTGCTCACCGAAATCCGAGTGGGCGGCATCACCATCGGGGAAAAGGACTTCAGCCCGGCGGAACTGGAGGCCGCCGACGAGGTCTTCATCACCTCCACCACGCGAGGCCTGCTGCCCGTGCTCTCGGTGGAAGGGCTGAGGATTCACTCCGGCGGCGGGGCCTCCGCGCCGGTGCGGGCGGCCTTTGCCCGTTACGTGGAAGCTTACGTGGCTGATGTGAAAAGCAAGACGGCCGGGTCCGTGCCCCGGCAGA
Organism: uncultured Solibacteraceae bacterium; assembly: GCA_964644025.1. GTDB lineage: Bacteria > Acidobacteriota > Terriglobia > Bryobacterales > Bryobacteraceae > CAZXVW01. Next base: position 40,168 of record CAZXVW010000006.1, read on the forward strand.
CGTGACGCCTCTTGAAACAGGTATCCCGAATGCGCGCAATTCGGCCCTGCCCCCGTTGCGGGTCCCGCTACGTGCGGATTTCCCGGATTCGAGGCATGCGTGAACGGCTCCAGCGCCTGGCCGGCTTCCACTGGATGCGCTGCCGGGACTGCGGAACACGGTTCCGGGATAGCATCTGGCGCGATGGCCTCTTCCTTTTCTACGCCAAGTGCCCGAAGTGCACCAACCTGGTTTTGAAGGACTGGGAGGAGAAATACTACTTACCGCCCCGGTACAAGCGACTGCTCCTGAAGCTGGGGGCGCGGGAGCAGCGGTGCGAGCCTTGCCGCTATAACTTCGTCAGCTTCCGGCCGCGATGGAAAGGCCCGGCAAAAGAAAATGGTTCCAAGTGACCCACTTCACAGCTCGCTCACCGGCCGGCATGCTCGGCCTGAGCTTGGCATTCAGGTCAGCTTCGGCGCTGCCCGTTCGCTCCCGGCGATGCCTTTTGGGCGACCACCGATCATAGCTTCGGGGCAGGCTCGAAAGTCTGCCTGATAGAAGCCGGCATCTCGAGGCGGCCTTTCGCTCGCCCGCAGCAACTTGCGCCACGGCGGGGTCACCGTTCCCGGCCTGCCTCTTCGATCACCTCGACCGCCGGTGGCTGCGTCCGTTCGGCTGGCCGCTCCCCTCCTCACCCGTTATTGCTTCCGGGCGGGGAGGATCACCGCCGCAAGCCCGTTACGCAGTTCCCGGTTGCCGATCCCGGCCTTTCCCAGAACCGCCGCTCCCCGTCGGGGCTTTCCCCCTTCGGATCGTAGCGCGCAATTCCGTTCCGGGCCAGGAAGCTTGCCTTGACGCCGCGCCCGATTTCCTTTCCCTCCCCGGAAGCGGCTCGTTTTACCTCGCTCGCTTCCGGCTCAACGTTCCAGGTTCGCTGCGCTTGGTCAGGCTCACTGTTCCGTGAACCTCTTGGAACCATCTCTATCATGCGGTGAAACGCTCCGTAAGTCAAGGAAAAAAACACGCCCCCGGCGAGATTTTCCTCAATTTTTTTCTCTTTTGAATTCAATAACTTCTAACGCTGCCCCGGTGAGAAGCCTGTGGATAAAACACTAGTGGGCGTTTCTGTTTCAGTGATTCAGTCTCCCACCAGCTTCAAGATCATCCCTGTATCGGTGGCCACCCAGACGCCGCCGCTCTCCGGCGCCGCCAGCATCGCCGCGTGCGCGTAAGCGCGGTAGTCTGCCTCCATCTCTTCCCAGTTCACCAGGTCCTTGCTGCGTAACACGACCAGCCGGCCGGGCACCGGACTCTCCAGCAATTGGCCCGTTGGCTCGTAACCGGCCAGGTAGGCGGTGCCGCCGCGGGTCCAGGCCACGTCGGTGATCGAGCGGTCCTTGCGGCGAAATACGCGTTTCGTCTTGCCGGTGCGCGGATCCGTCGCGTAAACCTCTGAAGGCCATTCGAAGCTGTTCCGGAACCGCACCAGGATCAAGGCTCTGCCGTCGGGGCCGGTGCGCACGCGGACAATGCGGCCGAAGATCGAGGTGGTGGACGGTTTCCAGCTCCGGCCGCCGTCATTCGTCTGCAGCACAATCGTCAACGACGGCCATTCCCGCCGCCGGGCGGCCCGCTCCGGATCCATCCAGTCCGGGAACCGCGAGCGGTTCCTCCGCGGCGGCTCGCTATAGCCGACGATGGTGCCCTGACGCGGGTTGGCAAACTCCACCCAATCGTAACTGGTGAACTCTTTCGTCGTTTTCGGCTCGGCGGCCGCCGGCACCGGCTTCCAGTGCTGGCCTCCGTCGTGGGTTTCGTATATGGCCTTCTTCTCCCCCACGGCGAAACCATGCCGCCGGTCCAGGAACCAAAGGCGCAGAATGCCCCGCTTTTTTGAAACCTTGCGCCACCCGCGCCCTGATTCCAGCGTTTGCCAGATCCCTTTCGGGCTCACCATCCATCCGATCGTCTCGTTCAGGAAGAACAGGGAACGGCCCACTTCCTTCAGCGGGACCAGACTCCAGTGGGCGCCCCCATCGCTGGTGATGACCGCACGCGGCTGGATCTTCCCTCCCCGCAGCGTCAGATACCCGGTGGCTACGCCGCGCCTGGCGGAGGGGAACGCCAGGTCCAGGATCGTCAGCTCGCTGTCGTTGGCGTCGTGGAAGAAGCGGACTTCCCAGCGAGCCGCCACGGCGGGCGTCGTGCTCGTCAGCAGGGCGGCCAACAGCAGCGACGGCATCGCTTGCAGGCTCACTCTCATTGGTGCATTACGAGCCGGCCGCCGACCGGTTGCCGGATAAAGCCAGCTCGGCGTGACTGACGGCCTCAAACAAGGCCGGCTCCATCCGCGCCAGTACCAGGATGCAGCCGATCTGCTCACCCACGGTCGACAGCAACTCCATCTCCCCGCCGGTGTGGGAATGTGGCACGCGATGCTGCACGTTCAGCACTCCCACCACGCGGTTGCGGGCAATCACCGGCGCCGACAGGAAGGCCTCGAAGGCGTCTTCGGGCAGCTCCCGGAACAGCTTGAAGCGGGGGTCCCGGTACGCCTCGCGGGAGATGGCCAGCAGTCGGCGCTCCCTGGCCACCCAGCCGGTCAGTCCCTCGTCGAGCTTGAGCCGGACCTTGCCCACCAGCCCGGCGTGCGGCTCGCTGGTGGCGCACAGCACCAGCTCGTGCCGGTCGAGCAGGTATAGCAGGCAGGAATCGCACTTCATGTATTCCCCCACCAGGGTCACGACGCCCCGCAGCACCTCTTGCAGACTCATGTCGCGCGCCATGAACCGGCTGATTTGCTGAAACAGCCGCAGTTGCTGTTCGGTGCGCGCGAGGCGTTGCTCGAGTTCCTTGGTTCGGGACACTGAAGTCATTATCTCAAACTCCGGGCCGGGCGCGGCGCCGTTGCCCCGCCGCAGCCGCCCGGAATAAAGCGCCGGCCTTGAAGTTGCTGAGCCGTCGCCGCCGACGCCGGCTGGCCGTTTCCACGCCGGCCAGACCCGCCCGGCCGCCAGACCCACGACCACGTCGCCAAGTTCCGCCACGCCGAATTGCTCGAACTGGCTGGCGGCCAGCCTCGAAATTCCACCGGTCCGCTGGCCGAGTAATTTACAAACGTTTTACATTTTGATTCACAATGATTAATAATCTCAGAAATCGCGATTGTTTCAGCCTATTGGACTAAAGCAGACCGGTGTCGTCGTCGATGTGTAGGTTGGGATGAGAAGCTACGCTCGGCTGAGGTACTTCGAAGATGAGGTTGCCTGAATAGGGCTCACCAATCGTGTTTCCGGAGCCCGTGGCTGGTTTTGGAGGGCCGCGGAGCAGGGAACGGAAAAGCACAACAAGAGAAGACGACGAGAGAGGGTTTGGCCAGGCAACGCTCCACTCTCAAAGGAAATAACGATGGACGATCAAGAAATCATCAAGGAATTCCTGGTGGAAAGTAGTGAGAACCTGTCCCGTCTGGATCAGGAAATGGTGGAGCTCGAAGAGCGCCCCGAGGACACCGAACTGTTGGCGAGTATCTTCCGGACGATTCACACGATTAAAGGAACGTGCGGGTTTCTGGGTTTCGAGACGCTGGAGGGCATCACCCATCTGACCGAGAACATCCTGAGCCAGCTCCGCAGCGGCGAACGGAAAGTAACGCCGGAGCTGGTGTCGCTGATCCTGGAGGCGGTGGACGCCACCAAGGAGATTCTGGGCTCGATTGAAGCCAGATCTTCGGAGGGTGAAGACGTCTACGAGGACCTGCGGCGGCGGCTGCGGGAGGCCAGCGAGGGAGAGGCGGTAGCAGGACCGGAGCCGGGCGCGGCGGAAGGCGAAGGACCGGGACGGGGCGAGGCAGAGGCAAAGGCGGAGTCAGAGACCGGGCCCGAGGCGGAGTCGGCTGAGCCGGCAGCGGAGGCGGTGGCCGCAAAAGCGGAGGCGGCCAAGGCTGAGAGTAGCGAAGGGCGCCCAGAGGCGGCCGCGGAGGCGGCGGCCCCGGCGGGAGCGGGCGCGCCTCAGGGGTCTCCGAAATCCTCGGCGCTGGCCGATTCGACGATCCGCGTGGGCGTGGACCTGCTGGACAAGCTCATGAACCTGGTGGGTGAGCTGGTGCTGACGCGGAACCAGATCCTCCAGTTCAACGCCCAGCGGGACGACACCACGATGAACGCCACCTCCCAGCGGCTGAACCTGATCACAACGGAGTTGCAGGAAGGGGTCATGAAGACCCGCATGCAGCCGATCGGCGTGGTCTGGAACAAGTTTCCGCGGGTCGTGCGGGACCTGGCCCGGTCCTTCGGCAAGGAGATTCACCTGGAGATGGACGGGGCCGAAACCGAGCTGGACCGGACCATCATCGAGGCGATCAAGGACCCGCTCACCCACCTGGTGCGCAACTGTTGCGATCACGGCATCGAGCGGCCCGAGGTGCGCGTCCGGCGGGGCAAGCCGGCGCAAGGCACGCTCACCATGCGCGCCTTCCATGAAGGCGGACAGGTGAACATCGAGATCACCGACGACGGCGCGGGCATCGATGTCGAGAAGGTCAAGAAGCGCGCGATCGAAAAAGGGCTTCTGCGCCCGGAGGCCGCCGAGCGCATCAGCGATCGCGAAGCGCTGAACTTGATCTTCCATCCGGGGTTTTCCACGGCTGATACCGTGTCCAATGTCTCAGGGCGCGGCGTGGGCATGGACGTTGTCAAGACGAATATCGAGAAGATCGGCGGGGTGGTGGATCTGGCCAGCCGCCCGGGTGAGGGAACGACGGTAAAGGTCAAGATTCCCCTGACGCTGGCCATCATTCCGGGGCTGGTGGTCTCGAGCGGCGGCGAGTTGTTCGTCATTCCCCAGGTGAGCCTGCTCGAGTTGATCCGGCTGGAAGGCGAAACGGCGCGCAGCCAGATCGAAGTGATCGGCGCGACGCCGGTCTACCGGCATCGCGGCAAGCTCCTGCCCATCGCATACCTGGACGAAGTGCTCGGCATGGAGCGGAGGCGTGGCGCTGACGTGGTCAACATCGTGGTCCTGCAGGCCGAGGACCGCCAGTTCGGCCTGGTGGTGGACCAGATCAGCGACACGCAGGAGATCGTGGTCAAGCCGCTCGGCAAGCAGCTCAAGGGCCTGAGCTGCTATGCCGGAGCCACGATCATGGGCGACGGGCGAGTCGCCTTGATCCTGGATGTGCTGGGCGTCGGCCAGCGTTCCGGCGTCGTCAGCGAGACCGGCGAGCAGGCCCGTTCCGGCGAGCAGCGCAAGGAGCGCTTGGACGCCGACCTGCAAACGTTACTGCTGTTCCGAGCCGGTCCCTTCGAACGACTGGCCGTTCCGCTGGCGCTGGTGGCCCGCCTGGAGGAGTTTCCGCAGTCGAAGATCGAAACCGCCAGCGGCCGGCTGGTCGTGCAATACCGCGGGCGGATTCTCCCGTTGGCCCCGCTGGCGCCGATGCTGGATCCGGGGTGCGAGGACACCGCCAGCCGCCAAGATCCGGCTCAGGTGATTGTTTTTGACGACGGGAAACGGAGCGTGGGCATCCTGGTGGACCAGGTGATCGACATCGCCGAGGACACGGTGACCATCCGCCAGCAGACGGCGCGGCCCGGCCTGCTGGGCTCGGCGGTGGTCGGCGGAAAAGTGACCGATTTTGTGGACCTGCACTTTGCGCTGGAAAAAGCGGTCCAGAACTGGTTTGGCGAAGGCCAGGACCGGATCCGGCCGGCCTCGGTCCTGGTGGCCGATGGCTCCAGCTTCTCCCGCATCATGATCCGCAATTACCTGGAGATCGCCGGGCACCGCGTAGTTGAGGCGTCCTCGGCCGGCGAAGCCCTGGACGAGCTCGAGCGTGGCGGCATTGACGTGGTGCTGGCCGCCGCGGATCTGCCGGGCGTTGAGAAGGAGAGCCTGGTCGAGCGGATGCGCGCGCAGCCCACTCTGGCGCGGATCCCGGTGATCCTGCTCACTAATCCGGGCCAGGAGCCGGCCCGGCCGGAACCCGGTGCTCCGGCGCCGGCCGATTACCAGATGAAATTC
>CAZXVW010000007.1:0-12748 GCA_964644025.1 uncultured Solibacteraceae bacterium
GTGCAATCGTGGCAGCCGGGGAGCCTTCACCCTCGCCCGGTGGAGGTATTTTTCCGGATGGAGAATCTCTTGCGTGGTTTCCGGCGGGCGCCGGAACACCTCCGCGAACGCCTTCTGCCCGAGCTTTTCCACCACCGCCTGCTGGAACCGCATGCCGCTCGCATACGGGAAGATGAGCGACTCGCGGATGTAAAGCGGCGCCTGGTCGAATACCGGGTACTGTCCCGGGGTCCCGGCCATCATGCGGCTCATCGCCTCGACCATGGCCGGGGAATCTTTCAGCGAGCGGCCGGTCTTTTGCATCGCAACTTCCGACATCAGCCACGTCGCCTGCCCCTCCATCACGGCCATGCGGGCCAGGGCGCCGTCGTCATTCTTGCCGGCGCGGTCAAGAAACTTCTCCAGGTGAAAATGCTGGTCGGCGAGGGCATGGGCCAGCTCATGCACCAGCGCCGTCCGCTGCAGGGCGGCATCATCGCTTTCCAGCAGGAAGAGAGTCTTCTTCCGGAAATCATAGAAAGCGGCCGCCTGTTCGGTGTACAGCGCCACCATCGTCTTCTTCAGATCGAAGTCAGCGGGTACGAAGCCCAGCTTCTTGAGCAACAACTCCTCGACCCGAATCTCCTCGGGCTTGATCTCCTCCTTGATCCGCTGTTCGAGAAATTGCTTGAGGTCCGCCCGGCGAATCAGCTTGTGGGGAACCTGGCGCCGAACTTCCAGGCCGGTGATGCGGCTGAGGGTCTTCAGAATCGCACCGATCTGGCTCGATAGTGATTCGCCGGTCTGGACCGCCGGGGCTCGCGCCGGAGGTGGTTTCCGGGATCCGGTGGCCGGCTGCGACGATGCGGGCACGGCCAGCAGCGCGGCCGCCAGCAGCCAGGCAGTCAGTCGTTTCATCGAGGTTCTCGCTTTCGAATGGATTCGTGGATGAGGGGCACCCGCTTCCGGAACAGCAGCGCGGCCGCCAGGCACAGCGCGCCGCCGATGCTCACCGTCCAGCGCGGACCGATGGATTCGGCGACCGCGCCGCCGGCCAGGTGACCCAGCGGCAGGACCCCGACGACCGTCACCGAATACAGGGCCATGATCCGCCCGCGGTATTCGTCCGGGATCAGCGTCTGGATCAGCGTATTGGCCGAGGCGTTCTGCCGCATCTGGCTGAAGCCGATGGCGGCGAAGATCAGCAGCGAGAGCGCGAAGGCCGGGGAGGCGCCGAAAAGCACCAGGCAGGCGCCGGTTGTGACGGCACTGTAAGCCACGATCTCCGGCAGTCCGGCCGCGCGCGTCCGCCGCGCCAGCCCCAACGTGCCGGCGACCGCGCCCAACCCGGCCGCCCCGGTCAGGAAACCCAGCCCCTGGGAACCGCGGTGGAAGATGGCGTCGGCGAAAAACGGCGCCAGCGCCACCGCCGGAGCGCGCGTCAGGTTCATCGCGCTGTTGATGAGCAGCAGAGACAACACGGAAGGGTGATCGCGGACGTAACGGAACCCCTCGCGCACGTGGGCCCAAGGGGAATCCGGCCGGGCGCGGGCCATCCGGGGCAGCCGGAGTAGCAGGAGCGAGCCGATCACCGCCAGGTAGGTGGCGGCGTTGATCAAGAAGCAGGTTCCTTCCCCCACCGCCGCGATCAGCAACCCGGCCAGCGCCGGCCCCACCACCCGCGCGGTGTTGAACATTACCGAGTTCAGCGAGATTGCGTTAATCAAGTCTTCCGAGCCCACCATATGGATGTAGAGGGACTGACGGGCCGGAATATCGAAGGCGTTCACCGTGCCCCACACGGCGGCCAGCGCGAAGACATGCCAGACGCGAACCAGTCCGGTGAGCGTGAGCAGCCCCAGCGCCAGTGCCTGGAGCAGGAAGCTGACCTGAGTGGCGATCACGATGCGGTAGCGCGAGAGCCGATCAGCAGCGAGTCCGCCCACCGGCGCCAGCAGAAGCACGGGAACGTGCGAGCAGAAACCCGTGGCCCCCACCAGAAACTCCGACCCCGTAAGACGGTACACGAGCCAGCTCTGCGTAAGGTTCTGCATCCAGGTGCCGACCAGCGAGACGGTCTGGCCGGATACGAAGATGCGGAAATTCCGGTAGCGAAGCGCGCGAAACGTCCGCCGCCAGCCGCGCGGGCCCGGCGCCTTTGCGGGCGGCGTCACCGCGGCGCGGCCGGCTTCGTGCTCTGCTCGGGTTGTCACCATGAAGTTGCTCGCCGCCGGGCGCCACACGGCCCGCCATGCCGGCGGGGCCGGGGCGCTCGCGGAGAAGCTCAAACTCTCCATCATCGCAAAACTGCGGTGCCCGGCCGGCGCCGGCCCGCGAGCGGCCTGCCGGCCCGTTCAACTCGGAAGGGCGCACCGGGGCCTTGCTGACGCCCGACCCGCTGGCGCCGGAGCGAGAGTGTTCCCCCCAGAGTGCCGCCCGGCGTAGTATAAAGGCGAGGGAAGAGGATACGCCATGCCGGCCTCCATGCAGGCGAGGCCGCGGCGCCAGATGCCTTCGCCCGGCCCAAGGAGCCGAACCATGAGTATCGAGTTGACGCGCAGAAGCTTTCTGGGGGGCGCAGCCGGCCTCGCGGCCGGCGCGGCGGTCCCGGATTCCCGCCCCAATGTGTTGTGGATTTGCACCGACCAGCAACGCTGGGACACCATCCACGCCCTGGGCAACCCCCATATCCGCACGCCGAATCTCGACCGGCTGGTCGCTTCCGGAGTCGCTTTCACCGGCGCTCACTGCCAGACGCCGATCTGCACGCCGAGCCGCGCATGTTTTCTTACGGGGCGCTATCCCAGTACGGTTCACGGTTGCATGAACGGTAACGAGAGTTGGTCCGGCGCCGCACCCCTGGTTACGAGACTGCTGGCCGATGCCGGCTACGACTGCGGACTGGCTGGCAAACTCCACCTCTCGGCCGCCGACGGCCGCATCGAGCCCCGGCCCGACGATGGCTACCGGGTTTTTCACTGGAGCCATCACCCGAAGGACGACTGGCCCGAGGGACATGCTTACGCCGCGTGGCTCCGCAGCCGCGGCGTCGACTACAACAGCCTTCATGACAAATACGGCTATATCCCGGCCGAGTACCATCAGACCACCTGGTGCGCCAACATGGCCATCGATTTCATCAAGGAGAAGCGCTCCCGGCCGTGGTTGTTCAGCCTGAACTGCTTCGACCCGCACCCGCCGTTCGACCCGCCGCAGGAATACGTGGACCGCTTCGACATCGATTCGCTGCCCGGGCCGCTGTTCCGGCCATCGGATCTGGCCGCGCAACGGCGGCTGGGAGGAATCAACTTCCAGTCCAAGGCCCGGGATCCGCGCGAGTTCAACGGCCGGCTGACGCAAGCCAAATACTGGGCGCAGATCGAGCTGATCGACGAGCAGGTCGGGCGCCTGTTGCGTTGTCTGGAGGAAACGGGCCAGCGCGAGCGCACGATGGTCATCTTCACCTCCGATCACGGCGAAGCATGCGGCGACCACGGGCTGTTGTACAAAGGCTGCCGCTTCTACGAAGGGCTGGTTCGCGTTCCGCTCATCGTTTCCTGGCCCGGACACTTCCAGCAGGGCGTGCGCAGCGACGCGCTGGTCGGCCTGATCGATATCGCCCCCACGCTGCTCGAAGTCGCTGGAGTCCCCGGCCGCGAAACGATGCAAGGCAAGTCGCTGGCCCCGATTCTGACCGGGAAAGCCCCGCCGGGCCGCCACCGCGAGTATGTCCGGTCAGTCTACTATCGCGTCCTCACTGGCATCCCTAGCTACGCCACCATGATCCGCAATCAGCGCTACAAGCTGGTGAAGTATCATGGCACGGGTCTCGGAGAGCTGTTCGATCTGGCGGCTGACCCTGGCGAATTTGATAACCTTTGGGACGATCCCGCGCACGCGCGCGTGCGCCTCGAGCTGTTGGAACAGAACTTCGACGAGTTGGCTTTCGCCGTGGACGTCGGACCGAAGCAAATCGGGAGGTATTGAAAGGTAGCCTATGAAAACGAATCGAAGAGAATTTCTCGGCATGACAGCGGCGGGTCTGGCCGGCCTCGGCGGGTGCCGCCGCGAGGTGGAGCCGGGGCCGGGCCGGCCGCCGAACATCGTCTTCATCATGCTGGACGACGCCGGCTATGCGGACTTCGGCTGCTACGGCCAGCAGAAGATCCAGACGCCGAACATCGACCGTTTCGCCGCTGAAGCCGTAAAGTTCACCGATTGTTACGCCGGCGGCGCGGTGTGCGCTCCCTCGCGATGCACCCTGATGACCGGTTACCACACAGGCCACGGTTCAATTCGCGCCAACGCCGGAACGGCGCCGATCCTGGACGAGGACGTCACCGTCGCCGAGCTTCTGCGCCCGGCCGGCTACGTGAGCGGGGTGTTCGGCAAGTGGGGGTTGGGTGACGCCCACACGGCCGGCGTGCCCACCAAACAAGGTTTTGACGAGTTCTTCGGTTACCTGCACCAGATCCACGCCCACACCTATTACCCGGAGTTCTTGTGGGAAAACGAAACCAAGTACCCGCTTCCCGGCAACGCCAACGGCGCGAAGAAGCAATACAGCGCCGACATCATCGCCAACAAGGCGCTCGATTTCGTTCGCCGTCACCAGGACCGTCCGTTCTTCCTCTACGGCGCTTTCACGCTGCCCCATGGCCACTACGAAGTACCCAGCGACGCCCCGTATACAGACCGCGACTGGCCCCAGGAAGAGAAGAACTACGCCGCGATGGTCACCCGCGCCGACCGCGAGATCGGTGACCTGCTGGCGCTGCTCAACCAGCTCGGCCTGGAGAAGAACACCATCGTGTTCATCACCAGTGACAACGGCGGCACCCCGGCCCGGGCGAAATTCTTCGACAGCAACAAGCCCTTGCGCGGCTTCAAGGGGCAGGTGTATGAAGGCGGAATCCGCGTGCCCATGCTGGTTCGCTGGCCCGGCAAGACAACGCCCGGCTCGGTGAGCCACGTCCCGTGGGCTTTCTGGGACTTCCTGCCGACGGCGGCCGAGCTGGCCGGCGTGAAACCTCCGGCCGGAATTGACGGTGTGTCGGTGCTGCCAGCCTTGCAGGGCGGTTCCGAGCCGCTGCACGAGTTCATGTACTGGGAGCAGAACCGGTTCAACCGGAAGAAAAATGCTCTGGATCCGGGCTCCCTTCAGCAGGCCGCCCGGATGGGCGACTGGAAGGCGGTGATCCCGAAGCCGGGCGCGCCGCTGGAACTGTACAATCTGAAAAAGGATATCGGCGAGACGAGAAACGTCGCCGGGGAAAACCCGGACGTCGTCGAAAAGATCAAAACGTATCTGAAAACCGCGCGGACCGAACCCCGGCCGCAAGTCGGCGGGACGTTCCAGTTCGCCACCGAATGAGTGAATCCGCAGGAGCAAGAACAATGAGTTTGCCATCAACCACCAGCCGCCGGCGTTTCCTGGCCGGAAGCCTGGGAGCGGCCGCGGCGGCGTGTTCCACCGGCCCCGCCGTCAAGACAGGCGAGCGCCGGCCCAACATCCTCTATTTCTTCCCGGACCAGATGCGCGCCCAAGCCATGGGTTGCATGGGCAACAAGGACGCCAAGACCCCGCACATCGACCGGCTGGCCGGCGAGGGCGTGTTGTTCCGTAACATGCTGGCCAACACGCCGGTCTGCTGTCCGGCCCGCTCGATTCTCCAGACCGGCCAGTACTGCCATGTCAACGGCATGGTGGCCAACGATCTCCGCCTGCGCGAGGACCGCATCAGCATCGCCGAGGTACTGGACAAGCAAGGTTACCGGACCGGCTTCATCGGCAAATGGCACTTAGACGGCGGCAAGCGGATGCCGGGCTACGTGCCGCCCGGCCCGCGGCGGCAAGGCTACCAGTTCTGGGCCGCCAACCAATGCAGCCACCGGCATTTTGACACCCAGTATTTCCGCGACTCCCCCGAGCCGATTCCGATTACCCGCTTCGAGCCTGAAGTCTGGACCGACCTCGGACTGGAGTTTCTCGAAGACCGGCGCAAGGATGAGCAGCCCTTCTTGCTAATGATCCAGTACGGCCCGCCGCACAACCCTTACAAGGCCCCACCGGAGTACGAGGCCATGTTCGACCCGGAGAAGCTGACCCTGCGGCCGAACTGGAAGCAGGGCCAGCCCAAGGTTCCCGGCCGAAAGGAAATCGCCAGCTATTACGCCATGATCGCCAATCTGGATGACCAGGTGGGCCGGCTGGTCAAGGCCCTGGACGAGTTCGGCCTGGCCGAGGACACGATCTTCGTGTTCAACTCCGATCATGGCGACATGCTGGGCTCTCACGGGATGCGCCTGAAACGGAAACCCTGGGAGGAGTCGATCCGGGTGCCGGGCATCTTCCGGTATCCCCGGAAAATCAAGCCCGGCCGCCAGGAAACCGCTCTGCTCAGCCATGTCGATATCATGCCGACGCTGCTCGCGCTGTGCGGCGCCCCCATCCCCGCCGGGGTCCAGGGGGTGGACCGGTCCAGGCTCGTGTTGGGCGAGACCGCCGAAGGTCCTGAGTCGGCCTACTTTCAGATCTTCGGCCCCTATAACGCCGGGGGCGTGGCCGACGGCTGGCGCGGCGTCCGGACCCAGCGCTACATGTACGCCCGCTACCGGGATAAACCCTGGCTGCTCTACGACTTGAAGGAAGACCCGTACGAAATGAATAACCTGGCCGAAGATCCAGCCGCGGCCTCCCTGGTCAGCGAGATGGACGGGCGGATCAATGCCTGGATGAAGAAAACGGGTGATTCCTGGGACAAGAACTGGACCCACCCAGTCGAAGATGCCGGCCGGCTGTACCGCTATGAGACCTTCTACAGCGTCCAGGACTACCTGGCCTGGGCCAAGGAGCACCCCGAGCTGGACCAGGCCCAGCGGCCGAAACGCAGGTAGAAGGCTGGGAAAAGGCGCCGAACCGGCGCCGGGACTGGATCTACTTCGCTACCGGCGCCTCTTCCAGCATCTGCGCGTAACGCGCAAGCTGGGCGGGCATGACCATGAGCAGAGTCTTCTCCATGTCCTCGCCGGTCTCGATAACATGGCGAAGGTGAAGCGCGGCGAGCTTCATGCACCAGGGGTCCGAGAGGCGGCGCCCGCCGCGCTCGCTCAGTTCCCGCAGTGTTGCATGGGGCAGCGCCACTACTTTCTCGGTTGTCCGCTCGCCGTCGGAAACGAAAAACTTCACGTCCACCGAATCACTGTGCCGGATCGAGATTGCGGTTTGCAGCCACACGAGCTCAACCCGCCATTTCTTGCCGAAGGGATCGGGACCAGCTTCAAAGTCGCGGAAGTTACGGGTCATGCCACCTTCATCGTAACTCAGTCGCGCGCGGCAGCGGCAAGCAAGCTCAGAACTGCAGCGAGTTATGCGCCACCAGGGAGAGAAACTCCTCGCGCGTGGGGCCGCGTTCGCGGAAGGCGCCCAGCATGGCGCTGGTGACGGCGCCGGAATGTTGCTTTTCCACTCCGCGCATCATCATGCAGAAGTGCCGCGCTTCGCAGATGACGCCCACGCCTCGCGGCTCGAGGATCTGCTGAAGGGTTTCCGCCACTTGCTGCGTCAGCCGCTCCTGAATCTGAAGGCGCCGGGCGAACACGTCCACCAGGCGGGGAATCTTGCTGAGCCCGATTACCTTGCGTTTCGGCAGGTAAGCGACGTGCATCTTGCCGAAGAAAGGCAATACGTGATGCTCACAGAGGCTGAAGAACTCGATGTCGCGGACAATGACCATCTCGTCGTACTTCACTTCAAACAGCGCGCCGTTGATCACTTCCGCGATGTCTGTCCGGTATCCCTGGGTCAGAAAGCGCAGCGCCTTGGCGTACCGGTCCGGGGTTCCGGCGAGCCCGTCGCGGGCAGGGTCTTCTCCGATATGCGTGAGCACTTGCTCGAACAGGTCAGCAATCGCGCCTTCCGGAGTCTGCGGCTCCCGGACTTCAATCACAGTGCCATTCGATTTCATTTGCATCCAATCGCGATTCGTAACTATCGTTTGTTGCGGGGCTTGTGGAGGCCGAAACCTCGATTCTCCTGTTCAGGAGCACGGTCCCTTATTCGATTGCATCACAAAAGCGCGCCCTGGCGCCCCCGCAGGAATCCTTGTCACCGCCGGGCAACAGCGCCTCCCGGATCTCACTCCGCCCCGGTGGACCCGTTGATGCCGGTCCTCAATTCTCTTGGATGCTCCGTGGCCGGCAAGCGATCCTCTAAAATTGTAATTGCTGGGAATGGACCGCGGCAAAACAGAGCGGCTGTTGCAGATCGGCATGCTGATGCTCACGGTGGCGCTGATTGCCGTGATTGCCGACACGCTCCGCGACCGCGTCATCGGGGTGGGCGACACGGCGCCGGAGTTTTCCATCCGCACCGACAGCGGCATCACCGTGACGCGTTCGGACTTCGGCGGCCGCCTGCTGGTGCTGAATTTTTGGGCCACCTGGTGCCCGCCGTGCATTGAGGAGATGCCGTCGCTCGACCAGCTCTATAAGCAACTCAAGGATTCCGGCGTGGTGGTGCTCGGCATCAGCGTGGACGAGGACGAGCAGGCCTACCGCCGCTTGCTGGAGCGGAGGAAGGTGTCGTTCCTCACCGCCCGGGACCCGGCGGCCCGCATCAGTTCCGAATTCGGAACTTACCGTTACCCGGAGACCTACGTCATCGACTCCCGCGGCAAGGTCCTTCAGAAGATCATCGGCGCCGCCTCGTGGACCGATGAGCGCATGATCCGCTACATCAAGTCGCTGTTGTGACGGGGAGGCTTGCGCAGCGCCTTTCCGGCCGGTCGCTTCAGGGCAGGGCCTTCCGGAGCCCGAACCCGCCGGGGCGAGGACCAGCAGTTGCGGCAAACAGACCAGGCAACGGTGAGAAGGCCTTGCCTGGCCGGGCACGGGGCATCGCAGCCACGCAAACAGGTCCTCCGTCCCCGGGTTTTGTATGATGAACCCTGATAGTGATGAAGTTCCTCCTGTTACTGCTGACAGCGGCGCTGCCATGCCTGGCGCAGTCGTGGACCCTGGAACGCCTCTACACCCGGCCTTACATCTGGGGCACGCCGCCGCAAACGCTCACCTGGTCCCGGCAGGGCCATACGCTGGTGTTCCGCTGGAACGCCGAGGGAAACCGGTTCCGCGATCTGTACGCCTACGATCCTGAGAGGAAAACCCTGCTGCGGCTGACCGCCATGGAGTCCTTCGAGGACGATCTGCTGCTCAGCAAGGCCGAAAAGGACGAGCGCCGCCGCCGCTACCTGCTCCCCAAGGCCGGTATCCGCGACTTCGCGCTCGCGCGGGATGGCTCGAAAGTCGCCTTCTCCTACAAAGGAGACTTGTTCGTCGTACCGACCGACGCCTCAACAAAGCCGTTCCGCCTCACGCGAACCAAGGCCACCGAATCCGCACCGCAGCTCTCCCCCGACGGCAACAAGCTGGCCTCGCTGCGCGGCGGCCAGATCGTCATCCAGGACCTGGCGAACGGCCAGATCTGGCAGGTGACCGACGTCGAGCAGCCGGAGACGTTGACCTCCTACCGCTGGTCGCCCGATGGCAAACGTTTCGTTTATGTCACTCGCAAGGGGAAGGTGCGGCAGATGCCGTTGCCGAATTACTCGGGCCGCTTCGTCACCGCCGAAAAATTCTCCCGCAGCGTGGCCGGTGACGAGCCGCCGCCGCGGGCCGTCTACCTCATCGCGGCGAAAGGCGGCAAGCCGGTAGCGGTCGAGATGGGTGAGTGGAAGGGAAAGGCCTACGTTTCCCCTCCGGTCTGGTCGAAGGATTCCACGAAGCTCGCCGTGCGGATGGTTCATCCCTCCATGAAGAAGGAGCAAATTCGCGTGGTGGATGCGAAGACGGGGAAATCGCACGCAGTGTGGGAGGAATCCGACCAGCGGTGGATCTACTGGTCCGAGTTCGGCTGGTCGCCGGATTCGCGGCGCCTGTGGCTGCTCAGCGAGAAGGACGGCTGGGCGCACATCTACACGGTCCCAGCTACCGGAGGCCGGGCCGTGCAGGTGACCAAGGGGAACTGGGAAGCGCGGCCCGAACGGCTGAGTTTCCAGGCCGGCGACGGGTACAAGCCGCAATGGATCGGTGACTACATCTACTACCCTTCCACCGAGGACGGCACCAGCCAGCGCCACTTCTACCGCATTCGCCCTGACGGCAGCGGCAAGGAAAAGCTGTCCTGGCGGGAGGGGATCAACGTGGGTGTCGTGAGCGAGGACGGCGCGCACATCGCCTGGCAGATCGCGGACCTGGACAACCCGGCGGACCTGTACGTGGACCGCCGCCAGATCACCCACCGCACGCGGCCCGAATTCCGGGAGTACCCGTGGCCGAAGACCCGCTTTGTGAGCTTCCCTTCCCGGGGCGACGGAAAGATGGTGGCGGCGAAGATGCTGCTGCCGGCGGGCTATGACCCCGGCAACCCCGCCGGCAAGAAATGGCCGGCGGTGTTTTTTATCCACGGGGCCGGCTGCGCCACCAGCGTGCTGAAGCAATGGGGCAGCTACCAGGAGCTGCGCTACGTCTTCAATTCCTACCTGGCCAACCACGGCTACGTAATCATGGATCTGGACTACCGCGGCTCAACCGGCTACGGGCGCCAGTGGCGCTCGGGGGTCTACCTCCACATGGGCGGGCCGGATCTGGACGACGTGCTGGGCGCGGTGGATTACTTGAAGAATCTCGGCAACATCGACATGAGACGGCTCGGCATCTGGGGAGTGAGCTACGGCGGGTTCATGACGGACATGGCCCTGTTCCTGGCGCCGGACACCTTCCAGGCGGGCTCGGCCTGGGCGGCGGTGACCGACTGGGAGAACTACAACGCCGGCTACACACGGGAACGGCTGAACACGCCGGCCGAGAATCCGGAAGCGTTCCGCCGCAGCTCGCCGGTCACCTTCTCCGGCCGCCTGAAGAATCACCTGCTCATCGTGCACGGCATGGTGGACAGCAACGTGCTGTTCCAGGACGACGTGCAACTGAGCGAGAAGCTGATTCACGAGGGGAAGGACTTCGCCGAGATCTACTACCCGGAAGAAAACCACGGTTTCGTGCGCGATGAGACGTGGATCGACGCCTGCAAGAGAACGGCGGAGTGGTTTGACCGGTACCTGAAATGAAGCTGCCGGCCCTGTACGCGATTCTCGACACAGGGGCGCTGGCCCGCCGGTCGCTACCGGTGGCGGACACGGCCGCGGCCATGTTGGAGGGCGGCGCGCGGGCGCTTCAGTTCCGCCATAAGGGGCATTTCTCCCGCGCCATCTTCGAGGAGGCGGAGCGCGTGGCAGAGCTCTGCCGGCGGTTCGGAGCGCTGTGGATCGTGAACGACCGGGCCGACATCGCGAAGCTGCTTGGAGCAGGCGTGCACCTGGGTCAGGACGACCTGCCGCCGGTGAACGCGCGGGAACTTCTCGGCCCGGATGCGGTGATCGGATTGTCCACTCATAACGCCGCGCAACTGGAGGCCGCTGCCGCCGAACCGGTGGATTACGTGGCCCTGGGGCCGGTGTTCACCACCGGATCGAAGGAAAACGCCGAGCGCCCGCTGGGGGTGGAGAAGGTGCGCGCCTGGCGGGGTCTGACCGCACGGCCGCTGGTGGCGATCGGGGGCATCACGCGGGCCAATGCGGCTTCGATACTGGCAGCCGGGGCTGACACGGTAGCCGTCATCAGCGACCTGCTGCCCGAGGCAAGTACAATCGGCTCTGTGCGCCGGCGGATGGAAGAATGGCTACGACTACTGAACCAGTGAAACCCGACCTGATCAAGGGCCTGGGCTTATTCGACGCGACCACGATCGTGATGGGCTCGATGATCGGCTCGGGCATCTTCCTGGTGCCGGCCGACATCGCCCGGCAAGCCCCGGCGCCCGGGTTGATCCTGCTCACCTGGGTGGTGACGGCGCTGCTGACACTGGTGGCCGCGCTTACTTATGGGGAGCTGGCCGCCGCCATGCCCAGAGCGGGCGGGCAGTACGTGTACCTGCGGGAGGCCTTCGGTCCACTGAGCGGCTTTCTCTACGGCTGGACGCTGTTCCTGGTGATACAAACGGGCACGATCGCGGCAGTGGCCGTCGCCTTCGCCAAGTTCACCGGAGTACTGATCCCGTGGTTTTCCGAGGGTCACTACCTGCTGCGCTTCGGACCCCTGGGGCTGAGCACGCAGCAAGGGCTGGCCATCGCGGTACTGGCGTTTCTGACCTGGGTGAACACCCGCGGCCTGAGAACCGGGGCGGCGGTACAGAACGTGTTCACGACGGCCAAGGTTGGCGCACTGCTGGCGCTGATCGGGCTGGGGATCTTCTTCCGGAATCCGGCGGCGGTGTCCCAGAATTTCGGCGACATCTGGAACGGCGTCTCCTGGGGCTGGTTCGCCGTCAAGGCGGTGGGCGTGGCGATGGTGGGTTCGCTGTTTTCCTCCGACGCCTGGAACAACGTAACATTCACCGGCGAGGAGGTTCGCAACCCCAAACGGAACCTGCCGCTGGCGCTCGGGCTGGGCGTGACGGTGGTGTCGCTGCTGTACCTGGCCGCCAATGTTTCCTACCTGAGGCTGCTGCCGCTGGAGGGCATCCAGGGAGCCGCGGAAGACCGGGTAGGAACAGCCGCCGTGGCGGTGGTTTTGGGTTCGGAGGCGGTGCAGGTGATGGCGGTCGCGATCATCATTTCGACCTTCGGCTGCATGAACGGGATGATCCTGGCCGGCGCCCGGGTCTACTACGCAATGGCGCGCGACGGCGTGTTCTTCCGGCGGGTGGCGCGGG
>CAZXVW010000007.1:12758-44858 GCA_964644025.1 uncultured Solibacteraceae bacterium
GCGGCACACGCCGGCGGCTTCGCTGGTGGTGCAGTGCATCTGGGCGTGCGTGCTGACCCTCAGCGGCACTTATAGCGATCTGCTGGACTATGTTATATTTGCTGTTTTACTTTTCTACATCCTGACGATTGCGGGGGTGTTCGTGCTGCGGCGCCGCCGGCCCGAAATGCCCCGGCCCTACCGGGCCATTGCCTACCCGGTGGCGCCGGCCGCCTACATCGCCGCCGCGGGATTCATCGAAATTCTGTTGTTAGTGTATAAGCCGAACTACACATGGCCGGGCCTGATTATCGTGCTGCTTGGAATCCCGGTTTACTATCTGTGGAGAAAGCCTCGGCCGTCCTCGGGAAGCTGAGGCTTTCCATCCTCGCTCCACTGGATAGCGCGTCGTGCTTGCCCGGCCCGGCAAGGCGGTGGGCGCCGCAACGGGGCGCGGGGGCCGCCCGGCCAGTTCTGCAGAAAAGGGGTTAAAGCGCTTTGGCACAACGAGCACATTGGCGATCGAGGGCCGGTTTCATACTGGCGGCGGCGGGTTCTGCCGTCGGGCTGGGAAACATCTGGCGGTTTCCCTACATCACCGGAGAGAACGGGGGCGGCATGTTCGTCCTGGTTTACGCGGCCTGCGTGGCGCTGGTCGGCTTGCCGGTGATGGCGGCGGAGATTCTGCTGGGCCGGGCTTCGCAGTCTTCGCCGGTGGGCGCTCTGCGAAAGCTCTCCCGGCCGCGCAGCCCCTGGGTGTCGGTGGGCTGGCTGGGCGTCGCTTCTTCTTTTGTTATTCTTTCTTACTACAGCGTGGTAGCCGGCTGGTCGTTGCATTACACCTGGCTGTCGGTGACCGGCTCCATCCACGGGCTTGGACCCCACGCGACCCAGCAGATCTATGACCAGTTATTCGGCTCCCCCTGGCTCAACGTCTTCTGGCACGTAGTCTTCATGATCATCACGGTCGGAGTGATTGCGGGAGGCGTAGCCCACGGAGTGGAGAGGTGGTCGCGCATCCTGATGCCCGCGCTGTTCGCGATGCTCGGTGGGCTGTTGATCCGCGCGATGACCCTGGACGGCTTTCGGCCAGGGATGGATTTCATCTTCGGCTTTCACATGGAGGACTTCACCGCGGGCGGAGTCCTCGAAGCATTGGGACAAGCCTTTTTCAGCCTGAGCCTGGGGATGGGGACGATGGTCACCTACGGCAGCTACCTGCACCGGAAGGACGACATCGTTTCGGCCTCCATCATGGTCTCGGTGGTGGACACGGCAATTGCGATCACGGCGGCGATGGTGTTGTTCCCGATTATTTTCACCTTCGGCATGGAGCCGGCGGCCGGGCCAGGGCTGGTGTTCATCAGCATCCCGGTGGCCTTGAGCCAGATGCCGGCGGGCAGTTTCCTGGCGCTGATTTTCTTCGGCTTGCTGGTGGTGGCGGCGCTGACGAGCGCCATTTCCATGCTGGAGGTGACAACCTCGTATTTCATCGATGAACGCGGCTGGGGCCGCGTGAAGGCGGCCTGGTTCGCCGGCGGCGCAATCGCTGTCTTTGGCATTCCCTCGGCGCTCAGCGGTAGCACCGAGTGGTTCGGCCAGACAATGGTGTCGGCGATCGGGATGAACTGGTTCGATGCGCTCAGTTACCTGAGCAATAACTGGATGCTGCCGCTGGGCGGATTGGGCATCGCGGCGTTTACCGGCTGGCGTCTGAATGACGCCATCCGCCATGACCACTTCCTCTCGGGCAGCAAATTGGGGATGTTTTACCGGGGCTGGCTGTTTCTGCTGAAGTACGTCGTCCCGGTGGCGATAGCATTCGTATTCCTGCGCGCCGTGGGCGTTCTCGGCGGGTAAGTTTCCGGCCACCACCCGCAGCGCCGGGCAAAGACAACAGTCCAGAAAGAGGAGCAACAAGATGAGACACAAATATTCAGCCTGCGCGCTGATCATTCTGCTGGTTTGCGGCATCGCGATGATGGCGCAGGCCAAACCGAACTTCACCGGCGAGTGGAAAATGGACGCCAGTAAGAGCGATTTCGGACCCTTCCCGGCGCCGTACAGCTACACCCGGAAAATCGAGCACCACGAATCGACTATCAAGACCGTCACGACGCAGTCGAGCCAGCGGGGCGAGTCCACCACGGAAACCACCTACACGACCGATGGCCAGGAGTGCGTCAACGAGCTCCCATTCGGACCGGTCAAGGGAACAGCCCAATGGGACGGCAATACCCTGGTAACGAAGGCTACAATGGACTTCCGGGGAACTCAGATCAACTACGAAGAAAAGATGACCCTGTCGGAAGACGGCAAGACGCTCACGGTAGCCGGCCACCTCTCCAGCGACCAGGGTGAAGCGGACATCACGATCGTGCTAGACAAACAGTAAGGAGCGCGGCGGTTTCCTCCGCCGGCTGGCCGGCGGTTGTGGCCGGCGGCGCGCCGCCATCCGGACAATACCCCGGGCCCGGTGACCCGGAAGGAGCGAGAGATGAACGAACCAACACGCAGAAAGTTTCTCAAACGAGGTGGCAAGACGTTGGCAGCCGGCGCCATGATAGCTGGGCTGCCCGGCCCCCGCCGCATGGGAGCGCGCGGAGACGACGGGCGGCGGCCGAACATCTTGTTCTTCTTCCCGGACCAGCACCGGTTTGACTGGATCGGCGGGAATCCGAAGATTCCCGTGCGGACCCCCAACCTGGATCGGGTGGCGAGGCGGGGTGTGAAATTCAACAAAGCCGTGGTTGCCTCACCCCTGTGTGCGCCGTCGCGCGGGTGCCTGGCCTCAGGTAAGGAGTATGACCGCGCGCGGGTAGCCAGCAACGGGGTAGACTATCCGCTCGATCAGACGACCTTTTACTCCTTGCTGCGCGCCAGCGGCTACCACGTCGCCGGGTGCGGCAAGTTCGATCTGCACAAGAAATCGGAGACCTGGGGCCTGGATGGCAAACACCTGCTGCCCGAGTGGGGCTTTTCCGACGGCATCGACAACGCCGGAAAATGGGACGCGATTCGCAGCGGAATGAAGGAGCCGAAAGATCCCTATATGGGTTTTCTCGAACGCCACGGCTTGCGAGAGACCCACATCAAGGATTTCCTCCGGAGGCGGGGAGACCGCAAGAACTATTCGGTCACTGATCCAACGCCGTTACCCGAAGACGCCTATTGTGACAACTGGATCGCGCAGAACGGGCTCACCCTGCTGGCGCGGGCGCCGAAAGACCGTCCGTGGTTTCTCCAGGTCAATTTCGCCGGGCCGCATGAGCCGATGGATATCACCCGCCGGATGGATGAGATCTGCCGGGGCCGCCAGTTCCAGCAGCCTAACCACTGCCGGGAACTCGATCCGGAGACTCACGTCGCCGTGCGCCAGAACTACTCGGCGATGGTGGAGAACATTGACCGGTGGCTGGGGACATTCCTGGAAGAAATTGACCGGCGGGGGGAGATGGACAACACGCTGATCGTGTATTCCAGTGACCATGGCGAGATGCTGGGTGATCAGAACCGGTGGGCCAAGAGCTTGCCCTACCATCCCTCGGTCTCGGTGCCACTGGTGGTTTCCGGCCCCGGTGTTCAGCGCGGTGTCGAAACCGATGCCCTGGTAACCAATATGGACCTGGCAGCGACCTACCTGGACTACGCCGGCGTCCGCCGCCCGGACGACATGGACAGCCGCTCGCTCCGGCCGGTGCTGGAAGGCAAGGCGAAGCACCACCGCCGGCAGGTGCTTTCCGGCCTGTACGGATGGCGCATGGTGTGGGACGGCCGCTACAAGCTGATCACCGGCTTCGATCCCGATTCGCCGCGGCCGCAGGAGGCGAAGAACCCCCAGGTACTGCTGTTCGACCTGGAAAACGATCCGTTGGAGAACGTGAACCTGGCCGCCAGCCGTCCCGAGCAGGTGAGCCGGCTGCAAGGCCGGCGCAACGGATAAGACCCGGGAACAGAGTACCTGTTTCCCGGTTCCCAGGAGAAAAGAACCATGAGTAAGCATTTCGGTTCGCTGAGCCGGAGGCAGTTCAGTCTCTGCCTGGCCGGTGCCCCATTCGCATTCCCATTGAACGCCGGCGCCGCTCGCGGCCTGCCGTGGAACACGCCGGCCAAAGTCGAGAAGGTCTTCCTGGCCGGAGAGAAAATTCACTGGCCGAAACCGGATCTGGATCTGCAACGGGAGGTCAGCGAAATCAACCAGCGTCTGGCCGAAGTACAGCGAAAACACTCCCATGAGGTCGTCTTCACCGGCGGCGAACTGCTGCGGAATACGGCCCAGGTGGCGCGCTGGGCCAAGAGGCTGGATGAGACCGATGGCCTGTTACTGATACCGCTGACAGCACCGACCGGCCCGTTGCGGCAGGTAGTAGAGGCGGCCAAGCGGCCGACCCTGTATTTCTCGCGGCTGTACGCCGGACACGGTTGGTCTCAAATTCCCGGACTCCGGAGCCAGGGATACGCGATCGACGAAGTCGCCACCAGCAGCTACGGTGACCTGGATCCGTACATGCCCATCTTCAAAACGGTTCATCATCTGCGCAAGAGCAAGTTGCTCGTGGTTACCGACCGGCCCGACGCCCGCCGGAAGCTGGCGGATGGCTATTCCTCGAAGTTCGGCTTGCAGACAAAGTTTTTCAAACTGAGTGACATGCGGCGCGTGTTCCGCTCCGGCGACCAGAGGGAGGCGAAGCGGTTGGCCCGGCAGATCACGTCCGAAGCCCTGCGCGTGATCGAACCCTCTCCCAAAGAGATCGAAGATGCGGCACGGTTCTACATCGGTATCCAAAAGCTCCTGGAAAAGGAATCCGCGAATGCGATCACCATTGACTGCTTCGGCGCAATCGACGACCGCGGCAAGATGTCCAAGCTCCCGGCTTACCCGTGCATCTCATGGTCGCGTCTGAATGACCAGGGCATGTACGGCGTCTGCGAAGCCGACGTCAACTCGACGTTGACGCAAATGCTGCTGACCTCCTGCACCCGAATGCCGGGGTTCGTCTCCGACCCGGTGTTTGATGTCAGCCGCAATGAAGTCATCCATGCACATTGCGTGGCGGCAACCAGGATGAAAGGCATCGACGGACCCGCCTCACCGTATTACGTGCGGAGCCACCTGGAGACGGCCGAGGGCGCAACACTCCAGGTGCTGATGCCGGCGGGCGAAACCATCACCTGCGCGAAGTTCACCGGCCCGGACAGGCTGCTGGTATTCACGGCGAAGGTGACCAGTCATCTCAGGTCCGACCGTGGATGCCGGACCCAGATCCGGACGGTGGTGACCGATGCCCGGAAGCTGCTGGACAACTACTCGGGCGGACTGCACCGGGTGATCTTCTACGGTGACCACGTGCCGACGATCGACCGGATGGGCAAGATGATGGGCTTTGAAGTGGTCCACGAAATCTAGCCTGCCTCCGTCATCCCGCCCAGCGGAACGATGCCCGTGCCGCAGGCTCGCGCAGCCGCCCGGCCGCTGAAGCCGGCACTCTTATTCCCCCGCGCCAGGCTGGGCCGAGGATTGCGAGGCGCCGGGAGACTGGAGCGCCTGCCGGGCCTTGGCCTGCTCGCCGAAGATCGTGGGGAGATCGCCGGAGTAGCGAAGGAAGAGACGGTAATTGCGGGCAGCCTCGGCGCGGTTCCCGGATTTCTCGGCAAGTTGTGCCCGCAGATAGAAGATACGCGGAAAAACGAGGCAGTAGAAAACCGACTCAGTGCCGGGCTGCACGATGGGATCCACGCTGAGCAAGCGGCCGGCCTCGGCGAGGTGGCCGCTCTCGAGCAGCGCCCAGCCCCACAGGACCTGCGTCTGGTCGCGAACAAAAGGAGGGGCTTGCCGGTAGACGTCCCGCAGCAGATTGGCGGCCTCCCCGAAGTTCCTCGAGAACAGGTACGCGTAGGTCAGCGCCTGCGTGCGCAATGGCGCCATGGCCGGTTCCGGAAAAGCCCGGCGGGCGCGCCGCCGCCACTCGGCAGCCCCGGCGGGAGGGCCGGCGAGGAACTCACACAGCAGCGCCAGCGGCCGGCTGGGTCCGCCGGCGGCCGTGTTGCGCGCGGCGGTGGAGGCGTGACGCCGCGCCCCCTCCCGGTCGCCGGCCAGCAGCGCCCAGACGGAAAGCTGCGCGTGGAGGGAAGCTGCGACGCGCGCGTCCCGGTCCCCCTGGGCGAGCTTTTCCGCCTCCTCGATCGCCCGCCGGCGCCGGCCGGTGGTGAACTGCCACTGGATGGCCCGGTAATCGATCCAGGGATCGCCGGCCTGACGCCGCAGTTCAGCGTACTGATGAAACAGGTTGTCCGCGCCGGCCAAGTCCCCGAGCATGAGGCGGGCGCGCGCCGCCTTGACCAGCGCCACCGAGCCCTGGAAATCAGGGGCCTTATCGTAGGTTTGCAGGAAATAGCGCGCCGCATCAGCATAGCGGCGGAACCGGAAGTTCACCTCCCCGAACGAGTCCAGCACGTTTGGGGAATCCGGTTCGGCCTGCCGGTACCGCTCGAGACTCCGATTGGCTCCCTCCAGGTCCCCGGCGTAAGCCAGCGCATAAGCGCGGGAGTTCCATAGTTCGCCGCGGGAGGGTTCGATGCGAGCCGCCTTCTGGAACCAGGCGGCAGCAGCCTGGTAGTGATGCAGGCCGAGCTCGGCCTGCGCGGCGCGCTCGGCGAGGCCGGAGTCCGCCGGCACGGCCGCCGCCATTCGCTCCAGGGCCCGCGCCATGGCGGCCGGGTCTTGCTCGAGGGAGGCGAGAAAGACGTCGAACCGGGCCAGTGAGACCTCGTCGTAGGCGTCGGGGCGCTCGGCTGCCGCCTGAATGAGGCGGCGGGCGCGTTCCCGGTACCCGCGGGCCACCAGCGTCTGCGCCACGGCGAGAAGCGCCCTGGGGAAATGCGGATCAGCCGCCAGCGCCCGGCGCAAGGCAGCCGCCCGTTTGCCCTCATCGGCGGTGGCCAGTGCTTCTCCATAAGCCCTCAGGGCAGCCTCGTTCCGCGTTCCGAACCGGCGGGCCGGCGTGCCCAGGCGCCGGGCGACGGCTTCGGCAAGGGGCAACAAAGCTCCGGCGCGGCCCTCAAGATGGAAATATCGCACAATCTGATTGGTGGCCGTCTCCTCCAGGGCAACCCGGAGGCGGAGCCTCCCGTCGCGCTCAGTGAAGTAGGAGTAGATGATGCCGCTGGCACGAAAAGCCGTGGCCTCCGGCAGCGAAGCCACAGCCCGGGGATCCACCTCCGGCGAGCCCGTAAACTCCTCGGCCACGACGGCCGCCAGGGCCGGCCCAACCCAGTCGTACGCCGGGTTCCCGGTGAGGTTTTCCGCGGGCAGCACAGCCCACCGCACCACGGACGGGGCCGGGCCGCGGGCACAACCGGCCAGCAGCAAACATCCCGCCGCCGCTACCGCGGCCAGCGCGGAGAAAGCTTTACAGCACACGAGGCTCCATCGCCAGCAGCGCCTGGAATTCCTCATTTTCCTGAAGCGCCTTGAAGTCCGGGTCCTTGCGGAACTTGTCCTTGTCGCGGAAGCCCTCCTCCAGCGCCTTGCGCATATACATCAAGGCGCGGTCGACCATACCGGCGCGGGCGTAAGTCTTCGCCAGGTAGAAGTGAAACTTGGCGCGCTCCTCGACGCTGCGTTCCTGCAAAAGCACGCCGGCCGTGCTGCGACGCTCGAAAACGTCGGGGTCGATCGCCAGGGCCTTCTGGTAGTTTTCAAACGCATCCTTATACTTCTTGCGGGCGAAGAAGGCCGTTCCCAGGTTGCTATAGATGGAAGCAGAGTTGGGAGCGTACTTCAAGGCCTTCCGGTATTCCTTGATGGCCCGCTTGTAGTTCTTCTTGGCGTAGTAGACGGCGCCGATGTTGTTGATGGCCTCGGGGTAGCGCGGGTCGAGCCGCAGGGCCATGTTGTAGTTCTCCAGGGCGGCCTTGAAGTCCATCAGTTGGTGGTAGGCGATACCGATCTTGTTGTAAAGAACCGCGACGTTGCGGATGCCCTCGCGGTAGGTCTCGATGGCCTCGCGGTACATCTTCCGGGCCATCAGGATGTCGCCCCGCCTCATGGGGGATAATTCCGGGCGCCGCTGGGCGGCGGGGGCCGGCGCCGGGGTGGCGACCTGAGGGCCGGCGGCCGGGGGATTTACGGTTTCCGCCGGCGTGGACGAAGCCTGGCCGGCGGGGGGCTCGGATTGGGCGATGCCGTTTGCCGCGACGATCAACGCCACGGAAAGCAGAGCCAGTGCGCGGACGGCAACCATGGCGGCCTCCTCATTGCTTCTCTACCTAAATATACCCAACAAGCGGCGGAAGAAGCTCTTTTTCTTCTTCCGGGCCGGCTGGCCGGGTTGTTCCATCTCGATCTGAGGGGGCACCGACGAGGTGACCGCCGGGGCGGACTTTTCCTTGCCGGCGTTCGCCGCCACCAGAGAACCCGCCGCGGGCACCTCCCAACCGGCTACCTGGGTACCGGCGCCGTTGCACAACTCCAGAGGCTGGGTGCCGGCGACGAACACCTCCGGCACCGGATCGGAAGCGCAGCCGGGCGCAGCCAGCTTTCCCGTCGCCGGGTCAATATTGACCGTGACCACCCCTTCGGGGGCCTCGAAGGGCTTCGCCCGCCGGTACGCCCGGTAAGTGTGCGCGCGCTTCATGAACTCGGTCCAGATGGGCAGAGCCGTCTGGGCGCCCTCGAGCTTGATGTCCCGATAATCGTCATAACCCACCCAGACCACGCACAGCAGCTCGCTGGTGAAACCGGCAAACCAACCGTCGTGGGAGGTGCCGGTCTTTCCAGCGGCCGGCAGGGTGAAGCCCATCAGGCGGGTGCGCACACCGGTTCCGGAGCGCAGCACCTCCTCCAGAATGTTGACCATCAAGTAAGCAACGCGAGGATCCAGCGCCGGCCGGATCTCGGGGTGGTTCTCGTAGATGCTGCGCCCTTGCTGATCGCGGATCTCGCGGATGTAGTGGGGCTTGAGCACCTCGCCATGGTTGGCGAACATGGTGTAAGCGCCGGCGATTTCCAGCGGCGTGACCTCGTAGGAGCCGAGCGCCACCGCCGGGGTGGGAAGGATGTTCATGTTGAGGCCCGCCCGCCGGGCCATCTCGACCACCTTGTCATAGCCCACCATTTCCGCCACTTTCACCGTCGGGATATTCAACGACTTGGAAAGCGCGCGCCGCAGCGTGACCTCCCCGTAGTACTTGTTCTTGTAGGCGGCCGGCTCGTAAGGCTTGTCGTCGTACCAGAAAGTGGTCGGTTCATCCATGATCCGCGTCTGGGGAGTCAGCACCGGGCCGCTGCCTTCCACCGCAGTGTCCAGCGCGGCGGCGTATACAAAAGGCTTGAAGACGGATCCCGGCGGGCGCTTGGCCAGCACGCGGTTCAACTGGCTTTGGGCATAGCTGCGCCCACCCACCACCGCCTTCACCGCGCCCGTGTGGGGATCCATCGCCACCAGCGCCACCTGGACCGGAGGCCAGCCCTTATCCGGCGTCCGGCCGAGCCGCCGGCACCGGTCGTCGATCTCCCTGAGACCAATCCGAACCGCTTCGACGGCTTCCCGCTGCAGGTCCGGGTCGAGGGTGGTATAGACGCGGAAGCTCTGAGACTGAAAGTCGTATTCCTGGAACTGCCGCCGGAGCCACTGGTTCACCAGGTCCACGAAATAGGGGGCGTCACCGGTGTCGGTAGCGCCGCGCGTAACGCCGAGGGGAGCTTCGGTGGCCAGGGCATATTGCCGCTCGGTGATCATTTCGTTCTCCAGCATCTGCGAAAGCACCCAGTTTCGGCGCGCCTTCGCCCGCTCGGGATGCCGGAACGGGTTGTAAAGGCTGGGGCCGCGCGGCAGGCCGGCCAGCAGGGCCGCCTCGGGCAAGCTGAGCTGGCGAATGTCCTTGTTGAAGTAAGCCTGGGCGGCTTCGCCGTAGCCGTGGATGGAAAAACTGCCAATGTGACCGAGATAGATCTGGTTGGCGTAGTATTCGAAAATCTGCTCCTTGGTGAGCTTCTGCTCCAGGTGCAGGGTGATGAGCACTTCGGCGGCCTTGCGCCCCCAGGTCCTCCTGGTGCGATCCAGCCAGATGTCGCCGGCCAGTTGCATGCTGAGCGTGGAAGCGCCTTGCCGGATGCGGCCTTCCCTCAAGTTGACCCAGGCGGTTTTCAGCACCCGGATGGGATCGAAACCGGAATGCTGGAAGAAGCGTTTGTCTTCCGCCGCCAGGATCGCGTTGACCAGCACCTTGGGGATGTCGTTGAAACGGACCAGCCGGCGTTTTTCCCGGTTGCGGTCGAACAGATTCGTCACCAGCCGCGGTTCCAGGTAGTACATGGTGCGCTCGGTGTTGTCCCGCAACGAAATGATCCGGGAGACCTTACCGCCGTCAAACAAGATCACGGCGTCCTCGCCCGGAAAGCAGGAATCCTTGCCGGGAAAGATCTCCACGCCATCCGGGCGCTGGTGGTACCAGCCGAGGCGGTTCCGGCGCGATTCGGTATACCCGCTCTCCTCCAGCTCCGCGACGATCTCTTCGACAGTTGCCTCATCGCCCACCATCACGCGGTCCGGAGCCGCGAAAATCATGGCCGTGTGGCCGATCGGGCCGGCGGCCAGTTTCTCATCAGTGATCCGGGCGTAGTGCAGGTAAAAGTAGGTGAAGGTGATCAGGCCGAGCGTGAAGCCCAGCGTAAGAACCGAAAGGCAGATCTTGCCGCCCCGGTGCCGCAGAAAACGGCGAAAGGCTGAACTGCGTGATTTGCCGCGAGCTTTCTTCCGAGCGCTCAATACCACTCCTCTAAACACTATCTTCTCACGGAATTCCCCGGGGCCACCGGGCCCCGGCAGCCCGGCGGGCGCCGCGCCTCCTGCCCGCCAGCGGGACGTCGGCTACCGGGACCGGCCTCCCGCGCGGAAGTGCAGGTCCACCGTGTAAATCGGCAGATCGATACGGACGATGTAGCGCGTTTCAATCCGCAGTCCGCCCATCGAGCGGTCCAACCGGATGTCGCTCGGCTTGAGCGGGATGCCCAGCCGGGCGGCGCGATCCGCCACCGCGGCCCGCACCCGGTCATCTGGCAACGCCCGCATCTCGGGCCGCCGCACCACCGCCTCCAGGTATTGCCGGAGACGGACATTCCGAACATAGGAAGGAGCCAGCACTGCGGCCATCACCGCCAGGATGGCCAGGATGGCGATGCCGGCGACCGTCCGCACCTTGTTCCTCATGGAACCGACGCCTTTCGGGGAACATTCGTTTCAAACATTTGCTCCCGCAGTTGTTTTGACTCCGCCCGATGGGCCAAAGTGCCCGCGGCGGCCGGGCCGCCAACGCCGGCGTCGCGATAGGAAAAAGCACGGGTGCTCATCGGCGGAGGAAATTCCTGAGAAGAAAAAGTAAGTTCGCCGGGCGCTCGGCCAGACGGCGCATGAAATACGGATACCAGGCCACGCCGTAAGGAACATACAAGCGGACGCGGAAACCCTGGCGGACCAGACGGCGCTGGAGAGCCTTGCGAATCCCGTACAGCATCTGAAATTCGAGGCTAGCCGGCGAAAGCCCCTGCTGGCGAACCATGGCGATGACGCGGCGGATGATCTTCTCGTCGTGGGTCGCCATGGCCGGAAGAACTCCATCGCGAAGAAGAATGCCGGCCAGGCGCAAATAGTTCCGGTTCACCTGCCGCTTGGACGGAAAAGCAATATCGGCCGGCTCCTTGTAAGCTCCCTTGCACAAGCGCACCGGGATTCCCTTCCCGCACAGCATGCGGATGTCGTTCTCGCTGCGCCGGAGATATGCCTGGATTACCGCGCGGACACAACCGTAGGCCTCGTGGAGGGCGGCCACGATTTTCAGGGTCCGGTCGACATACTCGGCCGATTCCATGTCGATCTCCACCGAGTTTCCGGTCCGGTGAGCCTCGGCGACGATGCTGGAAACGTAATCGCGGCACGCCTGCTCGGACAGCTCCAGTCCGAAATGCGTCAGCTTGATCGAGACAGTGGAACGGAGCTGGCGCTCGGCGATGCACCGGAGCGCCTCGATGTAGGCATCGCGGGTGGCCGCCCCCTCTTCGGTAGAGTTGACATTCTCGCCCAGATGGTCCAGGGTGGCCAGGATGTTCTCGGCGTTCAACTTCGCGCAGACGGCCAGACCGTCTTCCAGAGTCCTGCCGGCGACGAAGCGACGGGTCAGCTTCTGTCCCACGCGGGAGTTTTCCACCCAGCGGCGGAGCCAGTCCTGGCGGGAGAGATAGAGCAGCGTGCTTCGCAGTATCATGGGCCGACCGCATACCAGCTTCTCACGATTCCTGCTGTATCCGCTCACCAACGGAGCGTACCGGCGAAACGGTGCCCGGGAGCAGCAAGGCCGGGTGCCTTCAGACGAACAAGGTGTAGGACCAATATCCGAGCGCCACGCCCAGCAGTGAGCCCACCACCACGTCGCTGAGGAAGTGCATGCCGAGCAGGATGCGGGAGGCGGCCACGCTCGCCGCGCAGAACAGCAGGCCGATCATTAACGAGGGATAGAAGAGACCGAACGACACGGCTATGGCGAACCCGGTGATGGAATGTCCGGAAGGAAAGGAAAACTGGTCCGGGGGCAGCAAGGTGGACCAGCAGTGCGGCTCGATGTGGCAGGGGCGCCGGCGCGCGGCCAGCCGTTTCAACCACAGGAAGCAGAGGACGCCGACCCCGGCGGAGATGCCCGCTGCCCCGGTGGCGGCGAAGCGCTTGGCGCCGCCGAACAAGAAAACCGCCAGTCCCATGGCGGACCACAGCCAGCCGTCGCCGCCGCGTGTAGCGCCAAGCATCCAGAGGCGAATCCACCGCGGGGCGCGCCAGCCGTGCACGCGCCGCATCAGCCGCCAGTCCCGCGCCTTGATGAATTCCAGCATCAGAATCAGCCGTCCTGGTCCAGCAGCCCAGAGGATGGCCACCCGCGGAAGCCGCCGTGCGTATCAGGCGGAAGCGAACGCCGCGAGCGAAACGGGGCGGCTCGGACCAGACGTGTATTCTATTACCTCTTACTCTACCCGACTTCAGGCCTCACGCGCTACTCCCGCCCGGGCGCATCGGGTCACTGTTGCCTGTCCGAATTTGGCGGCGTTTGAAGATCCTCCGGCGGATCTGGCAGCGCCCCGCGTTTTGTTTTCCAAGCACCTATGGTTATAATCCGGGCTGAACAGGCGGGTGATCCTGCCGAAGCGGAGGTGCACGGATGCTCGGAGCGATTGTTCTTATCGCCATCGGCACACTGTTGGCCCTGGTGCTGGTGATCTGGTTCATTGGCGAGCGCGGCAGGCTGCTGCGAGGCTCGACCTGGCGAATGATCCGCCAGGCCGGGATGGGACTGGCGCAGTTGCACGGTTACGTCTACGGGCGCTGGACCAGGCAGTATGTGAGGTTCCTCATCCACCGCTTTTTCCCCAGCGCGCGGCCGGGGGCGCGGCAGTGGATGTCGGACCACTATCACGGCAAGGTGCTCACCCCCGAACAGGCCGAAGCCATCGTCAATTCCGAGCGCGATATCCCGTTGCGCGACCTGGAGCAAATCATTCCTTACCCCCGGGCGCGGGACCTGGTGCTCAAAGGCCCACCTGATGTCGCCGCCTATGAGTGCGCCTGCCGCCACGCGAGAGAAAGCCCGTGCCAGCCGACCCAGGTGTGCATGGTGATCGGGCAGCCGTTCGTCGATTTCATCCTGGAGCATCACCCCCGCGCGAGCCGGCGCCTCAGCCGGGAGGAAGCGCTCGAATTGCTGCGGGCCGAACATGAGCGGGGGCACTTGCATTCAGCCTGGTTCAAGGACGCGCTGATGGATCGCTTCTATGCCATCTGCAATTGCTGCAAGTGTTGCTGCGGCGGCATCGAAGCCATGACGAAGTACGGCGTGGCCATGATGGCGGCCTCCGGCTACGTGGCCGAGATCGATGAGGAGCTTTGCGACGCCTGCGAAGCCTGTATCGAGATCTGTCCTTTCGACGCGATCGGCCGCCAGAACGGCGGTATCCGGAGAGACTGGGCAAAATGCATGGGCTGCGGCGTGTGCCTGGATCAGTGCCCCCGTGAAGCCATATCCCTGGTGCGGGACGAGAAGAAAGGGATTCCGCTCGACGTCCGCGCGATGGTGTAACATCGGCGGGTGGGACCATCAGGAGGCAATCCACCACGGAAGCGTTGTGCCCGGCCGCCAGGCGCGGATTTCACGTATAATGTCCACCGCGGGCGGTTGAGAAACGGCAACTCGGAAAGCAGGCAGCCTGTATGAACCTGACAACACAGTTACTCTTTCTGCTGACCGGGCTGGGATGGCTGGCCGCGGCCCGCGGTTCCTCCGAGCCACCGGCCCGGTGGAGACGTGGCCGGACGCTCTCGGCCGACGGCGTGCCGATTCACTTCGAGACCGCCGGTGACGGATCCCCGGCGCTCGTGTTCGTGCACGGCTGGTGTTGCGACCGGAGTTACTGGAACCGGCAGCGCGACCGGTTCACCCCCGGCCACCGGGTCGTGCTGGTTGACCTTGCCGGACACGGCGACTCCGGCCGGAACCGCCAGCGATGGACCATGGCGGCCTTCGGCGAAGACGTGGCGGCCGTGGTCCGGGAGCTGGATCTCGATCGCGTCGTGCTGGTTGGCCACTCGATGGGCGGGCCGGTCATCGTGGAGGCGGCCAGCCGGCTCTCCGGACGGGTCGCCGCCCTGGTCGCGGTCGACTCCCTGCAGAATCTCGACCGGGTGATGACGCCCGGGGAAATCGACAACCTGCTCGGGCCGGCCGAAGAAAACCCCGCGGCGGCGATCCAGAAACTGGTCCGGAAGGCGCTGTTCCTGCCGGATTCGGACCCGGCTCTGGTCGACCAGGTCGCCAACGACATGTCAGCGGCCCCGCCCGAGGTAGCCATCCCCGCCATGAGGGAGCTTCTCGGCTGGGACGGCGCGGCGCTGGTGGACGAAATTGACGCGCCGAAGTGGGCGATCAACTCCGACTACCGCCCCACCGACACGGAAGCGGCTGCCCGGCATGGACTGAAGGTGGTGCTCATGTCAGGCGTCGCCCACTTCGTCATGATGGAGGACCCGGATACCTTCAACCGCCTCCTGGCCGGGATCGTGCGGGAGGCCGGGAAAGCAGCCGGGACCGAGTAGGATCACCGCCCGGGCCAGGATCCCAGCCATCGGAGCGCCCCGGAGAGCGAAACTGAACTACAGCCAGATTGTTCCCAGGTTCACGCTCGTTTTCAGATCGACGGCGAGCGTCTTTGTCTCATGGCCCGGCCAACTGATCTCGACGGTATAGCTGCCGCTGTTTTCCTCCAAATTATCGAACTTGAAATCACCGTAATTGTCGGTGACGGTCGCGGCGATGTTGCTCGAGCCCTGGCGTAAGGTCACCCTGGCGCCCTCGACGCAATCCGTTACGCCGTTAACCTCCCGAGCGACGCTTCCGCCAATGAAGCAGCGGGCGAACCGGTAGAGGTTCTTATAGTAGACGCGCGGCTGTGTCCCGTACTCCGGATGCAGCAGCTCCAGCTTCTCCGAGGCGGCGATCCGTTGCATGTCGCCGTCTTCGACACGAAGGAACCGCAGCGCCCCGGTAGGGCACGCCTGAACGCAGCGGGGCTCCTTCCATCCGTCATCCAGGAGGTGGGCGCAGAAGGTGCATTTCTGGGGTACCTGGAGTTCCTCGTTCCACCAGACGGCGCCATAGGGACAGGAAGCAACGATGGCCTTCTGCCCTTTGGCCTTCACCGGATCAATAATGACAATGCCGTCCTCCCGCTGGTAAACCGCCCCGCCGGTAGCTGCTTTGAGGCAGGCTGCGTCATCGCAGTGCATGCACGGCGTGGGCCGGTAGGCGACGTCGATCAGCGGGTATTGGCCCCGCTCCTTACGCATGATGTTCATCCACCGGTGCCCGTGCCGGGGCTGAGCGGCCGAGTAAGGCGGAAAATCGTTGCCGGCGTGTTCGTCCTTGCAGGCCAGAAAACAGTCGTTGCAGTCCTCGCACCTGGCCACGTCAATGATCAGAAACGCCCTCTTCATCGCCCCACCCCCTCGGGGTTCCACTTCTCGACCTGGACCAGGCAGGAGTTGGCGGCGGTCGAATGGGACCGTTTCACAATGGGCCGGCTCGGGGTCAAGATGTTGATGCAGCCGCCGCGGTCCGGCGAATGGCCCGGCTCACCGATAGGATCATAAGTTGCGCTGGCCTGGTAGGAATGCACTGTTCCCGGTGGCACGCGTTCGGTCACCTGGGCCGCGCAGATGACCGCGCCCCGGTCGTTGAATACCTTCACCAGGTCGTGCATGCGAATTCCTCGCGCCTCGGCGTCCTTCGAGTTGATTCTCACGATCCAGTAGTAATAGCCGTCCACCAGCACCCGGTGGTCCTTGATGTCGTTCACAAAGCTGTCTTTTCCGTCCCCCATGGTGTGAAAGCTGTGCCGGACGTGGGGAGAGATCAGGTGCAAGGGATAACGCTCATAGAGTTCTCTGCTGTGGTGCCCCTCCCAGGATTCGATGTAGCGGCCCATGGGCGGGCGCTCCGGATCGCCGGGGTCAAAGCGGTTGAGACTGGAGCTGACGAACTCTATCTTGCCCGATTGCGTTTGCAGCCCCATCCCGTAGTCGCCGGCATAGTCTCCGGGCAAGGGAGCCATTTCCGGCGTGTCTTTCCTCCTGCCTTCGGCAAACCATCTGTAAGAGCACGGCGGGCGCAACTTCTCCGGGGGCGGCGGGCTTCGGCGTGGTTCGCGTCACCCGGGCGTTCCTGCCCGCCATGATCGAGAACCGGCAAGGACGCATCATCAACATGGCCTCCATTGCCGGCAAGTGGGGCTCGCTATGGCAGAGCGCTTACAACGCATCCAAGCACGCTGTGGTCGGCATCACCAGGTGTCTGGCGGCGGAGACCGGCTCGGCTGGCGTTCGCGTCAATGCCATTTGCCCGGGCTTCGTCAAAACCGACCTCGTCTCGCCGAAGGAGCTGGCCGAGGTCTACCGGATCCGGGAAGAGGATTTCTGGGACATGGTCAACTCCCGGGCGCCCATCGGTCGCACGGTGCGGCCCGATGAAATCGCCGAGCTGGCCGTCTACCTGGCCTCGCCCCTGGCTGACGGCATGACCGGCCAGGCGCTCACGCTGGCCGGCGGCGCCATCTTTGTTTGAAAACGCACTGCGATAGGACAACCGGCATTCCGCGCGCGCTGCGCTCTGTGCAACGGGCCAGGAAGGTGGGCCGTGGCGTGACATCTATCTCAGCGCCGCCTGCTGCTCTGCGGACCGGCCCGGGCAAGGCGGTTCCGAAAAGGCACAATCGAGTCTGAGCCGCCGCAGGGCTCAGAAAACCAGAAGCGGTCACGGCCCGGTTGCGCTCGGGCGCGGCGGCGCGGTACTTCTTCGATGACGACTCTGCTCGCGGCTAGGAGGATTCGATGGCATCCATAACCAGACGAGGTTTTCTGCAAGCGGGCGGCGCGGGCGCCGCGGCGGCCGCCTCTGCCACCCCGCGCCCCAATGTGCTTTTCATCATGAGCGACCAGTTCCGCTTCGATTGCCTGGGCGCCAACGGCAACCCCATCGTCAAGACCCCGAACCTGGACCGGCTCGCCGCGCGCTCGGCTAACTTCACCAGCGCCTTCGTGCAGGCGCCGGTCTGCGTGCCCTCGCGCATCAGCTACCTGACCGGACGCTACCCGCACTCTCACAAGAACCGCGTCAACTACACCCCGTACCGGCAGCCCGAACCGAAGATCCAGAAGATCCTCCAGCAGGCCGGCTACCGGACCGGCTCGGTGGGCAAGCTGCACTTTTATCCGCCCACCGCCGCTCACGCCCGGGAGACCGGCTTCGACCAGGTCCTCCTTGACGACGGCGTCCGCAGCACGGACCCATACTCCGACTACGTGAAGTGGCGGAACCAGCACGATCCGAACGCTCGCGTTCACTACCAGCAAACCGTCAAGAACCCCGCGCCCGGAGAAAACCCGTACCGGGCCGTGATCGGCAAGGAATACACACCGACCGCCTGGACGGGCCGGGAGACGCGCCGGATGCTGCGGGAATTTGCCTCCTCCTCAAAACCGTTCTTCCTGTTTTCCTCGTTTTTCAAACCGCACTCGCCTCATACGGTCCCCGTCCCGTACGACTCGATGTACAACGACGTGGAAATCCCGCTGCCAAAAAAGATTGACCTGGATTACATCCACAGTCTTCCCTTACCCGTTCAGAAGATGATCCTGCGGTTTACGCCACGCTATGACACGGACCGCGAAAGGCTGCAATGGATCTACCGGAGCTACTACGCGGGCGTCTCCATGGTGGATGAGGAAGTGGGCGGAATCCTGAACGAGCTGGAGCGCTCGGGCAAGGCGGACAACACGATCGTGCTGTTCGTCGCCGATCATGGCGACCAGTTGCTCGAGCACGGACTGTTCGGCAAGAACGTTTTCTTCGAATCCTCGATTCACGTGCCGTTTCTGGTCTCGTGGCCAGGAAGAATCCGGCCCGGCCGCTATACGGAGCTGATCGAAACCGTGGACGTGCTGCCGTCGATCCTGGAACTCTGCGGCCTGAAGGTTCCGGAAACCGCGCAGGGCCGGAGCTTCGCGCCGCTGGCGGCCGGCGGCCGCGGCGCTTATTCGGCCCGCGAGACGCTCTTCTCGGAGAACATAATCCCGGAAGTGATCACGCACGGAGACGAAGGTTACTTCTTCGTTCCGGGCGAAGGCGTCGGCGGCATCCGGCACCCGGACGCCAAGATGGTACGCACGAAACGCTGGAAGCTCACGCACTACCCCGGACACGGCGGCGAGCTGTACGATGTCCAGAACGATCCCGGCGAATTCCGGAATCTGTATCATGATCCCGGTCACCAGAACATCGTCCGCGAATTGAAAGCCGCCATCCTGGACTGGCTCATCACCGCGGACGAAAACGACCAGATCGCCCGCCGCTGGCTGGTGTAGCGGCCGGCTGGCGGAAAAGCTCAAAACGGGATAGAACAGGTGATTCTATGAAAAACATTCCAGGCCAAGCCGGCGCTCTGGCTGGCTCTTGTTGCGGCTGGTCCGGTCTCAACCGCGTGCTGATCGTACTGGCCCTGCTGATGCCCGTTCACTGCGCGGCTGCCGACCGGGTGAGCGACGCACTGAGCCGCTTGCCACAACCCGCGGCGAAGCTCTTGGATGAGGACGCCGTTACCCGCATGCAGCCCTTCGGCAAGAACAAGGACCTTCTCAAGACGCGCCTCGTCGATGTCCGCGGCATGCCGTTCCGCCGGGCGCTCCAGATCGAAACCACCGGCACGGCGAAGTACTATACCGACGTGAGCCTGGCAGCCAAACTCAGCGCTCCGATACGGAAGGGTGACGTCATTTTCCTGTCGCTTTACATGAAGTGCCCGGAGAACCGCAACGACATCGGCAAGGGCATCCTCGGGGTCTCCGTGGGCTCGTACGCCGGCGGCTACACATTGCGAGACGAATTCACCGCCAGTGAGCAATGGGTGCGCCGGTACGCGCGAGGCGAGGCCATGGCGGATTCGCCGCCTGGAAAGGCGGTGCTCCGTCTCGTGGCCGGTTATCGGCCCCAGAAGGTGCTCATCGGGGGAATCGAGCTGCTCAACTACGGCCGGAAAATCAAGCTGGAAGCGCTGCCGGTGATCCCAGCCACCTACGAGGGAATCGAACCTGATGCGCCGTGGCGCCGGGCTGCGCAGGAGCGGATCGAGAAGTACCGGAAGTCCGGCATCACCGTCAAGGTCACCGGCGCGGCCGGCAAGCCGGTGCAAGGCGCAACGGTCACGGTTTCGCTGAAGAACCACGCCTTCGGTTTCGGCGGGCCTTACCCGGCCAGGCTCCAGGCCGACCGGAGCTTCCGAAACGAGCTGCCGATTTTCCAGAAATACTTCAAGGAGTTCTTCAACAAAGCCGTGATCCCGAACGCGCTGAAATGGAAGCAGTACGACGAAGTCAAGAAGAAGTGGGCCGAGGAGGCTTATGCGTGGTTGTCGGCCAACCACATTCCGGTGCGCGGGCACAACGTGATCTGGCCGGGCTGGAATTTCCTGCCCCGTTTCCTCCGGCAGTATGAGAATGATCGCGCCAGGATTCGCCGGCTGACGATGGAACGGATCGATCATGTCATGGGGGATTGGAAGGGAAGACTCGCCGAATGGGATGTGACCAACGAGTGCTGGCGCCAGGATGACCTGATGAAGATCTGCGGCTGGGACATCGTGCCCGAGTGGTTCCGGCGTGCCCGCCAGGCGGACCCGGGCGCCAGGCTCTACTACAACGACGCCAACACGCTGGCCAACAATCAGCCGGGCCACCGGGACCACTATTTCCGCACCATCCAGTGGCTGCTCGAACAAGGCGCGCCGGTCGACGGCATGGGATTCCAGTGCCACACCCACACACTGGTTCCGCCGGAGGTGATCTACCAGCGCATTGAGCGCTTCGCCACGCTGGGACCGGAAATCGAGATCACGGAATTTGACATCCAGGCGCCGAACATTTCCGGCGAGGTCATGGCGCAATATACGCGCGATTTCATGACCATTGTCTTCAGCCATCCCAAGACCGTCGGCATCATCACCTGGATCGCGGGGAACCCGCTACGGGAAGCGCGCTCGGAACCGCTCAAGGCCCAGGCCGCCTTTTTCCACCGGGACTGGACCATCAAGCCGAACGGCCAGGCTTGGCTGGACATGAAGACGAGGATCTGGAACACGAACGTAACCGGCAAAACCGGCGCTGCGGGAACGTTCACCACCCGGGGCTTCCACGGCGACTACGACATCACTGTCAGCAAGGACGCGGTGACGCGCCGGGTAACCGCCACCCTCGGCAAAGGCGGCAAGACCGTGGAGGTGACGCTGCAGCGTTGAGGACGCCGTCCGGAGCGTGGGTGGCGGCCGGCCGCCCCGGCGGTGTAATGTACTGTAAAGAATCAGTTCATAGAGGAACCAGTCATGAAGAGCATCGGCCGCATCATAGTAGGGATCTGCGCCATTGGCGTGGCGTTGTGCCCGCCCGTATCCGCCGGCGCCCGGCCGCCGGGGGAACCGCCGAACGTCCTCGTCATCCTGGCCGATGACCAGGGCTGGGGCGACCTCAGCATCCACGGCAACACCAACCTGACAACGCCCCACATCGATTCACTGGCCCGCGACGGGGTGCTCTTCGAGCGGTTTTACGTCTGTCCGGTCTGCTCGCCGACGCGCGCCGAGTTCCTCACCGGACGCTACCATGCCCGGGGCGGCGTTCACGGCGTCAGCACCGGGGCCGAACGGCTCAATCTGGACGAAAAGACGATCGCCGAGACATTCAAGGCCGCCGGTTACGTGACGGCCGCCTTTGGCAAGTGGCACAACGGCTCCCAGTTCCCTTACCATCCCAACGCCCGCGGCTTCGATGAGTACTACGGCTTCACCTCAGGCCACTGGGGAAGCTACTTCAACCCGGAACTCGACCACAACAACCGGCTGGTCAAGGGCACCGGCTTCATCATCGATGACCTGACCAATCACGCCCTGCGGTTCATCGAAGAAAACCGCGAGCGGCCCTTCTTCTGTTACGTGCCGTACAACACGCCGCACTCGCCGATGCAAGTGCCCGAGCGCTTCTGGAGCCGGTTCGCCAACCGGACACTCGAGATGCGGAACCGCGATCCCGAACGCGAGAATGTCCAGATGACCCGGGCCGCGCTGGCGCTGTGCGAGAACATCGACTGGAACGTCGGCCGCCTGCTCAAGAAACTCGATGAACTCAAACTCGGCCGCGACACCATTGTTATCTACTTCAGTGACAACGGGCCCAATAGCTGGCGATGGAACGACGGCATGAAGGGCCGCAAAGGCTCGACCGACGAAGGCGGCGTGCGGGTGCCGCTCCTGATTCGCTGGACTGGGCACATTCCGGCCGGCCGCCGCGTTCCCCAAATCGCCGGCGCCATCGACCTGCTGCCGACCCTGGCCGGGCTGGCCGGAATTCCGGTCATCAGCACCAAACCGCTGGACGGAATCAGCCTCAAGCCGCTCCTGCTCGGCCAGGCGCGCGAGTGGCCCGACCGGATGATCTTCTCGATGTGGCGCAACAGGGTGAGCGTGCGCACGCAACGCTACCGGCTCGACAACGATGGCCATCTGTTCGACATGGCCGCCGACCCCGGCCAGCGGCACGACATCGCCGCCCAGAAGCCCGCGGTGGCGGCGAAGCTCCGCCAGGCGGCGGCCGAGTGGAAGAAGGAAATCTTGCCGAACATCGCGCACGACGATCGCCCGTTTCCGGTGGGCTATGCGCGGGTGACCCGGCTGCCGGCGCGCGATGGCGTGGCGGCGGGCGGCATCCAGCGCAGCGCCAGACCCCCGAACTGCTCGTTCTTCACCAACTGGACGAGCATGGAGGGCCGTATGACGTGGGACATCGAGGTGGCCGAAACCGGCGACTACGAGGCGGAAGTCTTCTACACCTGCTCCGCCGCGGACGCCGGCTCGATGATTGAACTCAGTTGCAACGGCAGCCGCGTTCAGGGGAAAGTGGAGCCGGCCTGGGACCCACCCCTGGTGGGCAAGGCCGAGGACCGCGTGCCGCGGGGTGAGTCTTACGTGAAGGACTTCCGGCCGCTGCGTCTCGGCGTGATGCACTTGCAGAAAGGCCGCGGCAGGCTGGTGCTGCGCGCCATTGAGATCCCCGGCAAACACGTGGCGGACGTCCGGCGCATCCGGCTTACACGGCGA
Source organism: uncultured Solibacteraceae bacterium (assembly GCA_964644025.1). Classification (GTDB taxonomy): domain Bacteria; phylum Acidobacteriota; class Terriglobia; order Bryobacterales; family Bryobacteraceae; genus CAZXVW01. The sequence goes on from CAZXVW010000007.1 coordinate 35,467, forward strand.
GACTAGCGCCGGGCCGCGCGTCTGTCTTACGGCCGCACAATTTCAAACGGGATCGCCGGTAACACGCCGAGGGAGATGCGCCTCTTTTTCTGCGCTTTCTGCGGCTTCTTGCCTTGCCGAGAGCGCGGCACAAATTCGGTGAAGGCTTCGACAATCAGGTTGCCGGCCAGGCCCGGCTTCACGTCCTCGCCGCTGGCCTTGAGCTGAAAGGCGAGTGAACCGGGGGCCAGGCTCACATCGCGAAGCGTGACGCCCTTGGGCGGGTCGCTGAGTTCCAGCTCAATTTTGGGAAGCTTCCGGCGAAGGACCGGCATCCGCAGGCGCACTTCCGCTTCCCCACCCGTCGCGATCCGCACGCGCCCCGCGCCCGCCGCCGTCACGGGTAGTGACGGCCGCCGGCGCGAGACCGCAACCATGAGCGCCCGCGAGGGCACCAGGTGCCGGTAAATGAACGCCTGCATCATGTCTTCGGCCGGCACGACGGGCCGGCGGAGTGTGAGCCCGCCGCGCCGGGCCAGCCCTTCCAGGCGCAGGACCACTGGCTGATCGAATCGCCGGAAGGGAGCCTTCAGCGTCATCCGGACGTCGTCACACCCGGCGGGAATCGTGCCGCCATGCACCGAGAAGCCGGGCGGCGCGCCGGCCAGCGCCACCTGGATCGGCCCGTCGAAGCCATCCTTCCGCACCGCGTAAACGTGAATGGGGACCGAACCTCCGGCCGGCATGTTGACGCTGGACGGGGTCACCCGCAGCACAAAATCCGGCTGCGGAGAGGCGATGCGCAAGCGATAGGCGTACGCTTCACCGCCATGGTGCTCGGCGTCGGAAAGCTGCACAAAATAGACGCCGTCCGCTGGCAGCCGCGCGCGCAGGTAGGAATCGGCGTGATGAGTACATAATCCCATCTCCTTGTCTTCGTGATCGTCATTCCAGGCCAGCACGCGGCCCGAGGCGTCCATCAGCCGCAGCAGCGAATCGATGGGCGAATACAACCGGCGCCCATACACCTCGGCGACCACCTCATCGCCGCCGCGGCCCTCGAACCGGAACACATCCACGTCGCCTGGCTTGCTGATGCGGCCGTTGATGATGCGCGGCGCCGCCACTGCTTCCGCGTTGCCCAGAGTATCGTTGGGTTCGGTCTCCACGCCTTCGGGCAGTGTATCCACCGCATATCGCACCCAGTTGGATGTGGAGTGACTCAGGCGCAGGGCGGTCCGCCGGATGTGGCCGCCGCCCGGCGTGGTGTCCAGCGCCAGCTTGCTCGCCGGCAGGTTCCAGCCGGCAATCGAGGACACCGTCTTGGCGCCCGCGCGGCCGCCGAGCGGGAAGATGCGCGTAATGAAAGGCAGCTCGCCCACCGCGACGCGGTACACAAAATCCTCCCGCCCGCGGTAAATGGCGTCGCGGATCTCGAGCTGATATACCCCGTCTTCGGGCACCTTGTAAAAGAGAACCGGGTCGGGGTCAAACCGGTAGTCATCATCGAAGGCCACCTCCTTGCCCTTGCGGTCGTACAGCGTGAGCGTGGCCTGGAACCAGCCGGGGACGGCGTCGGCCAGGTACGGTACCAGGCTTCGGGCCTGGACTTGCATGACGAGTTGTTGCCCCTGCCGCGCCCGGAAAGAAAAACGATCCACGTCACCCGGCGTAATTTGCCCATTCAGCACCGCGGGCAGCTCGAGCGGCGCCGGCTTGGGCAACCGGAAATATGTTTCCGGATCATTCGGCTCCTGCTCGCAAACCTCCGGCAGCAAACCCACCTGGAAGCGCAGGGGGTTGGTCAACCCCTGCGGGGTCCTGAGCCGAAGTTCGCGCTCGCCGGGTGTCGCGTCAGGATCGATGGTGAGCTCGATCTGCACTAATTCGGCAAGCTGCCGGTTGAACTGCTGCTTCTGTCTCGTCTTGAAATTGAGAAGGACATCCCAAACGTGCACCAATTGCCGCAGGTCCTTGCTGTCCAGGTTATCGAGCAGGGGATGGTCCGGCAGCTTGACCGGGTTCGCCGCGGCTGGATTGCCCGTCTTCGCGGCAGCGGGAGCGGCCCGGCCTTTGCGGGGTGCCCGGAACGGCAACCACCCGCGCGCCGCCGGCGGCAGTTCCGCCACCCGCTTGTTCGCCAGCTCCGCCAGCCGGCGCTGCAACTCTCTCCGCTGGTCCCCATTCAGGTTCCGCAAAGGCTTGTAGTAGTGAACGACGGCGCCGTGCACGCCCTGCCCGGACACGTACACCCCGGTGGCGCCCCGCAGAAACTGGCCCCCCGCCAGGATCCGGACGACCGATCCTTGCCGTCCGCCGGCTGGATAAAGATAACCGATGTGCGGTTCCTGGATATTCGACTGGCCCCAAGCGGCCACCCCAAAAGCGCTCAGCGCCACGAGCAACAACGCTTTGCTGGCTCTCATCGGCGCACTCCCCGGCTCACATAATCTCCCGCAGCGGACCTTCGCTCGGCGGGGCGCCTTTCGGCGGGTCTTCCAACACCTTCAGTTTCAATCCCCGCGGGTTCGGCAGCTCTCCGTTCGGATCAATCCCCAGCAACTCGTATATGCTGGCCAGCAGGTCCCACGGATAGACTGGCCGTTTGAGGACATTCTCGCCGGTGGCGTCCGAGGCGCCGACCACGTGGCCGCCCTTGAATCCACCGCCGGCAACCACGGCGGAGAAGCACTTCCCGTAATGCCCTCGGCCGCCGTTCCAGGGCGGATTCCACAGCACGCGCGGCGTCCGGCCGAACTCGCCGCTCCACCACACGATGGTGGTGTCCAGCAGGCCGCGGTCGGCCAGGTCTTCCAGTAGCGTCGCCATGCCCCGGTCCATCTCCGGCAGTTTTCGCCGAATGGTTTCAAAGTGCTGTTTGTGAGTGTCCCAGCCCTTGTAATTGATGGTGACGTAAGGCACCCCGTGCTCGATCAGCCGGCGGGCCACCAGGCAGGACTGGCCGAAGGTGTTGCGGCCGTATCGCTTCCGGATCTCCTCTTTCTCCGTCGTCAGGTCAAACAGCTTCCGGGCGTCGCCGAACATCAGGTTGTAAGCATTGGTCTCGCAGCGGTCAAGCTGTTGGAACACCGGATCCGCCGGCATGGCCCGGCCGAGCGAATCGAGCTGATGGAGCAGCTCCCGCCGGGCGCGCTGGCGTTCGTCGGAAATGCCTTGGGCGACGATTCCTTCCACCGCGAATGGCTCCCGGTTCGGATCGCCGCCGGTGGCGAACGGCTTGTATCGCTGCCCCAGAAAACCGGCCTCGGAGAACCGCCCTTGCGGCTGAGTCAGCACGATATAGGGTGGAACCAGCCCCTTGTAGCCGTGCTCATATCCCTTGAACTGCGACACCACAGCGCCAATACAGGGGTAGACGAGGCGGCCGGGCAGGTGGCCGGTCTGCACGATGTAGGACGCCGTCTCGTGCGCGTTCACCCCGTGTGTCATGCTGCGGATGATGGAGTACTTGTCGGCCTGCTGCGCCAGCAGCGGTAGAAGCTGGCCGATCCGAATTCCTTTGACGTTCGTCTCGATCGGCTCGTTCAAGGTCCCACAGTAGTCATAGCCGGCCTCCGGCTTTGGATCGAAAGTGTCCAGGTGCGACGGTCCACCCCACATCCAGATCTGAATCACCGCCTTGGCCCGCGCCGGCCCCACCGCGGCCCGTGCCGGAGGAGCGCCCCGGCCGCCCAGCGCCAGCCCGGCAGCCCCGAGGATGCCTCGCCGTAATGCTTCGCGCCGCGTCGCGGCGCCGCTGGTTCGTTCGCCGCCCATGTCCGTTTCCTCGTTTCTCATCGGATGATCCTCCGGCCGGCATGAGACCTGCTCAGTGCCGGCAAAGAAATTCTTTCGTATTAATCAGCGCCCACGCCAGGTCCACCGCGGCCTGTCGCGAGTTTACGCCATCGGCCTGAAAATAGTTCAGCGCGGTAGTCAGCTCGTCCGGCGTGGGATAGCGCGACAGGATGGTCAGATAAAGCGAGCCCACGAGGTTCCGCCGGTTCCTTTTGGCCATCTGCATTAGCCGGCGCAGCCTCGGGCCTTGCTCGATCTTGCGCTGAATGTGGCTCGAGTTCAGCATGTGCAGCCGCTGCGCGTCGGTGGGTTTGCGGTTGCGTTCCGATTCCAGGCCGGTATCCCGGCTGGGACGCCCGAACATCTCCAGAAATTCGCTGGTAATGCTGCCGTCGGCCAGCTCGATGGAGCGCTCATATTCCGGAATAAACGTGTACGGCTCCGGAATGAGGCTCGAATAAGTCTCCCGGGTTCCGCTGATCCAGCACAACGCGTCGATCAGCACTTCCGCGTCCAGCGGGCGCACCAGGTAATGCGCAAACAGTGCGTCGGCCTCGGGGGAGTCGCTGCGCGGAATCGGCGACTGCTGGTAAGTACGCGAGTTCAGGATCAGGCGGTAGATGTGCCGCAAATCGTAGCCGGAACCCACCAGCTCCTTTTCCAGGTACGCAAGCAGTTCCGGATTCGACGGCGGGTTGTCCGGCCGGATGTCGTCCGGTTCGTCGATGATGCCGCGGCCCAGCAGCCAGGCCCAAACGCGGTTGACGATGTTGCGCGCGAACCACGGGTTGTCGGCCCGGATCAGCCAGTCGGCAAACACCCGGCGCGGGTCCCGGCCCGGCGCGATCCGCACCGGGCGGCCATCGGGAAACACCGCCTCCAGGGCATCGGTGGGCGCCGGATCCGCGTACACGATCTCTTCCTTCCACTCGTCCGTTTTCTTATAAGCGACGCGCGAAAAGAACGCCTCCATGCCTTTCCGGCGGGCTTCCGGCCATTTTTCCAGGCGCACCCCCATGAACGTCAGCGCCACCGCGCGCGCGATGGCCGAAGGCTCACGGCCCTGAACCCCCCGGTAGAAATTCACCGGGGGCACGCGGAAATTGCTGCCGCTCGAAGTGAGCAGTTCGCGCACAAACCGATCGTAGGGCTTGTTGGCGCGGATCGCGTCGCGAATCCAGTGATGGTAAGCCTGCACGGCGTTCGGCCACAGGTTGATCGGAAACTCGGACTTCACCCGCAGCAGGTCGCACCACTTCAGCGCCCAGTACTCGGCGAATTCCTCCCGCTGCAGCAGAGCGTCGATCAGCGCGGCGCGCTTCGCCGGGCGCCGGTTTAGCAGGAACTTGCGGACGGCCGGCGGCTCCGGGAGCGTGCCGGTGATGTCCAGGTACGCGCGCCGGATAAAAACCTGGTCCGAGCACAGCTTGGCCGGTTCGATCCCCCGCTGGCGCAGCGCGGAGACCACAAGGGTGTCAATGCGGTTCCCCGGGATGATGGTTCGCGGGCTTTCGAATGGGCGGACCAGCCCCCCTTCGGCCCCCCACGCCCCGGCAGCCGCCGCAAGGACCGCGACGGCGGCTACCGACGTCTGGAACATCCTCCCCGGCAAGCCCTGCACCCTCATCTCTCCCGGCCCCATCCACACATTTCAGCCTCCGCGCAGATCCAACTTCCATGTTACGCCAGCCGGCCCATCGATCAAAACAGGATTCAGGCCGGAAATCCACTGCCGAGGCGGCCTTCCCACTTCTCATCATCGGCGCAGAAGTAACCCCTCGTCTCCGGAGAGGCCGCGCGTCTACCTGCGTTCCAGTTTATCGAGCTGCACCCGGGCTGGCGGTGCACCGTGTACCGGCGGCCGAGCGCCGCCTCCAAACAGGCGGCGCATCTTGCGTTCACCGCCGGTTCCGGCGGGGTAACTTCCCGGCTTGCCACCGGATACGTCCGCCCCAAAGCCGCAACCGTCCCCTCGGCATGGTAAACCGGGAATGGCTCTGGGCGTGTCCCGCCCGCCAGCCTCATGGTCTTTGAAAACCGAATCCGGCCAATCCCGCCTCTTCTCGCCAGCCGGGCCGGAGGCGGATGCTCGCGCAGAAAAAAAACTAGCGATTCGAACCCAATTCGATGCTATCCACTTTCAATTCAGCGGAATATGCTGTGGAAATCCTCTTCCCGGCGAAGGCGGCCGGCTGACCGCAATGCGATCCTGCCGTCCGGCCGGGAAGGCGCCGGCGCAGGAAGAAGGGAGCGGGAAACTCCCGCGGCTTACGAACTCAGCTCGACAAACCGCTGGTAAGCCTTATCCCAGCCGGCGGCGCCGGTCGGCTCCACTACCTGCAGGGGGAACGAATCCCTCACCACGCGCCGCGCCTCGGCAAGGCCCGTGAGCAGGCCGGAGCCGATGGCCTGCACCAGCACGTTGCCCGCCGCGGTCGCCTCGCTGGGACCGGCGATCACCCGCCGTCCGGTGGCATCGGCGACAAACTGGTTCAAGACCTGGTTGCGCGAGCCGCCGCCGACAATGTGAATCACCTTGATCCGGTATCCCAGCAGCGCTTCCAGCGCCTCGAGCACCTGGCGATAGCGCAGCGCGAGGCTCTCGAGGATCGTGCGCGCCATTTCACCGGGCTGGTCCGGCTCCTGCTGGCCGGTCGAGCGGCAAAACTCGGCGATCCGCTCGGGAATCCGGCCGGGCTCCAGGAAAGCATCGGGACTGATCACCGCCGTGAACGGCTTCGCCTTCCCCGCCATCTCGGCGAGCTCCGCATAACTGTAAGTGCGGCCTTCGAGCGACCAGGCGCGCCGGCACTCCTGCAGCAGCCACAACCCGGCGATGTTCTTTAGAAACCGGATCTTGCCTTCGGCGCCCACCTCGTTCGTCAGGTTGTCGGCCAGCGAGCGTTCGTTGATGACCGGCTCATCCAGTTCCACTCCCATCAACGACCAGGTGCCGGAGCTGATGTAACACCAGCCGTCTCCCTCGGCCGGCACTGCCGCCACCGCCGAGGCCGTGTCGTGGCCCGCGGTGGCGAAGGCCGGCGTCGACGCCTCCAGTCCGGTTGCCTCGGCCACCTCTGGCCGGATGGGGCCGAGACGGGTGCCCGGAGCAATGATTTCGGGCAGGATCGAAGCCGGCAGGCCGGCCTGTTCGAGCAGCTCGGTGGCCCAGCGCCGTTCGGCGGGATTGTAGCACTGCGAAGTGCTGGCGATGGTCAGCTCCGCCTTGGCCACGCCGGTAAGCCAATAGTTGAAGATGTCCGGCATAAACAGGAGCTTTCGCGCCACCGAGAGCACCGCCGGCGCGGTCAGCTTGATGGCGTAAAGCTGGAACAGCGAATTGAACTGCATGAACTGGATCCCGGTGCGCGCGAACACCTCCTGCTTCGGCACGACCGCGAAGAATTTCTCCGGCGCCCCATTGTTCCGGGCGTCGCGGTAGTGGCGCGGGTTATCCACCAGCGCACCGTCAGCGCCGAACAGGCCGAAGTCGACGCCCCAGGTATCGATACCGACACCGTCCAGGGCGAGCCGCCGCTCGCGGCCGGCGACGCCCATTCCCTGCTGAATCTCGTGCCATAACCGGAACGTGTCCCAGTAGAGACCTTGCGGAATGCGCACCGGCGTATTGGGGAATCGGTGGAGCTCTTCGAGCTCCAGCTTGCCCTGCGTGATTGTACCGAGAATGGCGCGGCCGCTTTCCGCGCCCAGGTCGAGAGCCAGATAACGGTTCATGGTAAACCACTGTAATATAACCCGCTGTCAGTTTTCGCGCCCGCATCCGAATCCGGCTTCGGTTTTCCGCGGACCGGATCGGGTATAATCCTACCACCCACATGGCGTTTCCCAAGTGGCTGCCAAGAACGGAAAACTGGAGTGGCCGGCGCCTGGACCTGGCGGCCGGCGGGATTCTGCTGATCGGCTTCCTGCTGCGCCTGTGGGCGGCGCGTTCTTTCGTCAACCCCGACGAGGCCTACCACGTGATGCTGGCCTCGCCCTCGGATTTCGGGGCGCTCTATGAAAGCGCCGTGCGCTCGCCCCACCCGCCGCTGTTCGTGATTCTGCTGCATTACATCCGGCTGGTGACGGAAAGCGACCTCGGTATCCGGCTGATCCCGATCCTGGCCGGCTGCGCCTTCCCTTGGGTCATCTACCGGTGGATCGCCAAGGGCTGGAGCCGGCACGCCGGACTGGCTGCGCTGGCAATCCTGACGCTGGCGCCGAAGCTGATCCAGCTCAGCGTGGAGGCGCGCGCCTACACGCTCGTGTTGCTACTGATGTCGCTGGCCCTGTACTTGATGGACGGGGCGATCGAACGCAGCTCGCCGCTCCGCATGACGGGCTTTATCCTGGCGTTGGCAGTGGCGGTGCTCACCGATTACTCGGCGGCCTTCTTCGTGGTGGCTTCAGGAACCTATTTCCTCCTGCGCATCCGCGAGAGATCCGTGACCCAGGATGTCCGCATCGTCTGGGAGCTGGGCCAGGTGGGCGTGGTAATCCTGTACGCCGTGCTGTGGGTCACGCAGATTCATCCGATCGGCCAGATCGCGGCGACGAGATCCGACGTCCAGGGCTGGTTGCGCACAGCCTATCCGGCGCCGGGGCAGAACGCCATCGTCTTTGTAGTGCTGAACACGGCCAGACAGTTCGCCTTCCTGTTGCCGCTACTGGTGCCCGCAGTGGCGGCCATCCTGCTGTTCCTGACCGCCTTGTACTTGCTCTGGCGCCGCAGTTCCCCGAAAGCGATCTGGCGCTGCCGGGCCACGGTGGCGCTGCTGGTGATTCCGTTCGCGGCTGCTTGCACCGCCTCGTTCCTGTACCTGTTTCCTTATGGCCGGAGCCGCCACACCATCTTTCTGGCTTTGTTCATCGCCACCGGCGTGGGCATCGCGCTGGACCGGATCGGGCGGAGGTGGATCGTGCCGCTGGCGGTGCTGGCGGCGGTTGCCGTGCCGGTCTGGCATCTGGCAGCCGGCCAGTACCGGGGCGAGGTGGCGCGGGTGGAGAACCGCCGCGAATACATGCACGAGGCTCTACGGTTTCTCAAGACCCGTATCCCACCGGGTTCGCTCATCCTGACCGAATCCGAATGCCGCGTGGAATTGGCCTATTACTTGGAAAAGGGCCGGCGCCTCCCTGAAGTCAGGGGAACGCCTTCCGAGGAAACCATCGGCGGTTACCGGCTGTTCTCAGCCCGCTGGAATTTCACGAGCCTGGACGATCTGCGCCAGGACTTGCGCCTGGTTCGGGAAACGTACGGTCTCAAGCCGCAAGACCGGATCTGGATATTCGACGGCGGTTTCCAGCTTCTGTTGCAGGAGCCTCTCCGGGCACTGGAGCGCAGGGGGGAAATCGGGAAGCTCTACCAGTTCGGCCGGGCGCTGCTGGCCTTCCAGGCGCCGGCTGGATTTCCGGAAGTGATCGCCGTGGCCAGCACCACGGCCACCGATGGGCAGAACAAGTGCAAGCGGCGTTTGTCTCTCAAACCCGCGGGTGGACGGCTCTCCCTGACTGGCTGATCTCGCGCTCCATTCCAGCCCTGCCAATCCGTCGGTCCCCGCCCGGTAGAATAGTAAGGATTCACCATGAGCATTCCAAGAGTCTGGCTGGCGCTG
>CAZXVW010000008.1:0-44412 GCA_964644025.1 uncultured Solibacteraceae bacterium
TAGAAGCTTCTCCCGAACGGCGGGGAGTTCCGTATTGGAGATCTTCGCGGCAGATGGAGAAGCCGCCATTGCGGCCGCCCTGGATCCGGATGCTGACTGCGAGGCGCTGGGACTGTTCGCCTCGGGGGGAACGGTGAACTTGAGAAGAGAAGAATGGATGTCTGGCGATTGAGAATCTAAACCGATGTGCCCAGGCGGAGTCTCTCCGGCCCGGCCGGAAACACAGAGGTATATACAATAAGCCATGTGTGCAAAAAGAATCCTTCAATCTTCCATCGTGCTATTGTGTCTCTCCGCGGGGCCGGCAACTGCTGAGGCGAATGAGCTGCATCCCAATAAAAAGCCCAAAACCATCGATCTGCGCACCGATGACGTGACCACCATCATGGGTTACCGGGCGGAGCTGGCCGGCTCGCTGGCCCACGCGCCGATGCCGGGTCCGCAGCCGTACAAGGAAGCCATCGTTTACGGCTTCTCCGGACCCGAGGATGTCATGACTTGGGCCGTGCGGGCCCCGGGGGCTGGCAACTATGTGGTTTCGTTGATCTACTCCGGGGATGACAAGATCCTGGCCGGCTGCGAGCTGGAGCTGCGGAGCGATACTCACGCGATCCGGATGACGCCGCTGACGCACACCTGGGAGGGGAAGCCGTATTTCATCCGGGCCTTCTTTCCGGAAGAGCTGCCGCTGGAGAAGGGGATCAACCGGGTCTCGCTACGCTTGAGCAAGACTCCGTCCGGTCTGGCGAAGGCGGCCGCCGCCGACCGTGAGCAGGCGAAAAAGAGGCTCCTGCGGACACGAGGCTTTGGCGTCTGGTCCATTGAGCTCGGGACCAGGGAGGCGCGCCGCCGCCGCCGGGAGCGGGCCAGGGAACTGCGCGCCGATGCCTCGTGGATGGTGAAGGGAAAGTACGGGCTGTTCATCCACTGGTCCACCCATGCCTACTCGCTGTACGGGGACCAGCCCCGCTACCGCTGGCACGAGAAGTCAGTGAACCTGTTCGATGTCGAGGCCTTCGCGGATGCTGTGAAGCAGACGGGAGCGGCCTGGGTATGTTTTACGGCCACGCACGGGGAAATGTATTGGCCCGGGCCGAGTAAGACGCTGGACAGGATCCTGCCGGGGCGCACGACGAAGCGCGACCTGATCGGCGAACTGGCCGACGCCTTGAGAAGACGCGGCATCCGGCTGATGCTCTACTACCATTGGTGTGTTCATTCGGCCCATAACGAGGCGTGGGCCAGAGCCGCAGGTGCTTGGGACGAGGACCCGCACCGCTGGTTCGACAACATGGCGGCGTTTTTCCGGGAGATCAGCCTCCGGTACGGAACGAGGATTGAGGGCTTCGGCTACATCGACGATTGCGGCTTCATCGTCTACCAGTACGATCCGCCGTGGGAAGGCTGGGCGCGGGCCATCAAGGCCGGCAATCGGAACGCGCTGGTGGGCTACAGTCCCAGTTGGGGGCCGAGCGTCAGTCCTTTCAACGAGCTGGAACTTACCGACGGGGGGCATTCGCTCCGGCCGCCTTCTCCGCCGGGCGTGTTCGGGCCGCGGAGCCAGCAGGGTGAGGTCACGCCGGCGCGGTGGTTCAATATCGACGGCTGGGTCAGCCGCGGGCCGCACAACGGGAAGATCGGTCCTGGTCCTTACCACGCAACGACGGAGTACGTCCGGTATTTCAAGCAGATGGCCGACGCCGGAGTTCCGGTTACGGTGAACATTCAAATTACCGCCGATGTGACGCGTGATCACCCGTTTTTCAACCCGGCCTCGTTCGCCGTGATGCGGGGGGTTCGCCGGGCGATTCGCGGCCGCTGACGGGCAAGAGCTGCGGCGGCACGCCGGCCGGTGCCGCGGCCGGAACGGAGAACCCGGCTGGAGGAGACAGAAACGATGAAAAAGCGAAGCAGACGCGCATTCCTGCAAACAACGATCGCGGCCGGCGCCGGGCTGGGGATGACGGCCGCCTCGGGCGCGCCGCGCCCCGGCAGCGGCCAGCCGCCGCCGTACCTGCGAAGTTTCAGCGACCTATACCGGCGGGACCCCCACCAGGCGGCGCTGGAATGGTTCAAGAACGCCAGGTTCGGCATGATGATCTGTTACGGGCTGTACAGCTTGCGAGGGCGGGGGGAATGGACGCTCCTCCGGGACAACGTCCCGCTGGCTGAGTATGAAAAGCTGAAGCATCGCTTCACGGCGGAGAAGTTCGACCCGGATCTTGTGACGGACCTGGCCAGGGAAGCCGGGATGAGCTACATCAACCTGGTGGCCCATCATCACGACAGCTTCTCGCTGTTTGAAACCCGTCAGAACGATTGGCACAGCATGGCCAGCCCGGCGAAACGGGATTTTGTGGCGGATTTGGCCGGGCAGTGCAACCGCAAGGGGTTGGGCTTCTTCGTTTACTACTCCTACGCTCTGGACTGGTGGCATCCTTATTTTTACTCGCGCCAGTACTGGGAGTACGCCCGACCGGCTTACCCGCGGCCGGAACCGCGGTACAACTTCAAGAAAGATGAGGACTTCGAGCACTTCATTGCTTACGTCCACGCCCAGTTGCGCGAGGTGCTCAGCCACTACGGGCTGCTGGCCGGTATCTGGTTCGACCCGATCATGGGTTACTATCAGCGCCCGGGACTGTTCCCGATTCACGAGACCTACGGCATGGTTCGCCGGTTGCAGCCGCAGACGCTAATCAGTTTCAAGGAGGGGGCCACCGGCACCGAGGACTTCGGTTGTCCGGAGCACGATATGAACCGGGTGAAAAAGATCGTGGCCCGTTTGGAGAAGTCGAGTCCGGAGGGAGCCGCAATCTGCCGGCGCGCCTGGGCGAGCAACCAGCACAAGCACAACGAGCTGTGTACGATTCTCCAGCCCAGCGGCTACGGTTACGTGGCAGCCCATGACGGCAAGCATCGCGGGCCGGATTTCGTGATGGCGGAGCTGGCGAAGGCCGCCGCGGGCGGCTATAACATCCTTCTGAATATCGGTCCGCGACCCGATGGGTCCGTTCCGGAGGAGGACGTGCGCACGCTGCGGGAGGTCGGCCGGCGGATCCGGGCGGACGGCTGGCCGGAGGCTGAGACTGCTCGGGAGGGGTGAAGCGGATGGCGCGGCAGGCTCCGCGCCCGGAATGGGGGACAGGACGAAGTTTTTTGTCGCCCCCTCCGCCGTGGCTGCATCCTCACTGTCAAGACGAACAAAATCGAAGCATTGGGGCATACGCCCCGGTTGGCGTTCGCGACGATGCCCGGAGAGGGATCGCCGGGGGCTGACGAATGCGCAGGTGGGGCATTGTGCGCAATCCATAACACCCAACTCAAGCTATCGGCACAACCGCGATCTCGTTAACCTGTTGAAGATTCTACGCGTCGCCTTCTGGAAGCCGGCGTGCAGGTAGTTGCTGGAGAACTTTCATCAACCGGCCGTGGGGGGTTGCACCGGCCGCTGGAGGTGTTCCCCGTGGGCGATGGGGAAGTTCTCGATGCCGGTGGAAATCTTCAGCAGTTGAGGGAGCCACCGGGCCTGTGAGCATGGATCGAGCTTGCCGGGCGCCGAAGGCGGCGGCCGGCGAGTCCGCATCCGGGGTGAGAACATCGGCCGATGTGTTCCACAAAAGTAATGCACACTTCGGTGAACAATAGTGGTTCGGTTTGCGTTGAAAGGCGCGACTATCGGACAATAGGACCTGTTTCTATATACGCGAAACCGAAGAGACAGGGGGCGGCCCGTTCGCCGGGCTGCTCTTGTTTTCAAGCAGGAAGGTAACCGAATGCCAAGCTACGTCAATGCTGAGAAATGCGACGGGTGCAAAGCGCTGGACAAGACCGCGTGCCAGTACATTTGCCCCAATGATCTCATGGTCCTGGACAAGGAGAAGATGAAGGCTTACAACCGGGACGTCTCCATGTGCTGGGAGTGCTATAACTGCGTTAAGATCTGCCCCACCCAGGCGATCGAGGTGCGCGGCTATGCCGACTTCGTTCCGATGGGCGCGACGGTCACTCCCATGCGTTCCACGGACTCGATTATGTGGACTGTCAAGTTCCGCAACGGCAACCTGAAACGCTTCAAGTTCCCGATCCGCACGACTCCGGAAGGATCCGCTGTTCCGGACGGCGGCTTCGAAACCGCGGCTGACCTCAACAGCCATGTGCTGTTCACCGAGCCTGCCTCGACGGGCATGAGCGAAGTGTTCACGCTCAAGAAGTAGGGAAGGAGGATTCCGATGGCACAATTTGAAGATGTTGTAGTCGAAACTGATCTGCTGATCCTCGGTGGCGGCATGGCCGCTTGTGGCGCGGCCGTGGAGGCTGCTTACTGGGCCAAACAGAACGGCCTGAAAGTGACCCTGGTGGACAAGGCGGCGGTGGACCGCTCCGGCGCGGTCGCCATGGGGCTGTCGGCCATCAACCAGTACGTCGGTCTGAAGGACGGCGCCAATACCCTGAAGGATTATGTGGACTACGTCCGCAACGACCTGATGGGTATCACCCGTGAAGACCTGGTGGCTTCGATTGCCCGGCACGTGGATTCGACCGTCCACCTGTTCGAGAAGTGGGGCCTGCCGATCTGGAAGGACGAGAACGGTGCCTACGTCCACGAGGGCCGCTGGCAGCTCATGATCAACGGTGAGTCTTACAAGGTCGTCGTGGCCGAGGCGGCCAAGAACGCCCTGCTGCAAGACGGCGTGGGCGAGATCTACGAGCGCGTGTTCATCGTCGGACCGCTGATGGACGGCGACCGGTGCGCCGGCGCGGTCGGTTTCTCGGTCCGCGAGAACAAGTTCTATGTCTTTAAAGCGAAGGCCACGCTGGTGGCCATGGGCGGCGCCGTGCACGTGTTCAAGCCCCGAAGCTCCGGCGAAGGGATGGGCCGCGCTTGGTATCCGCCGTGGAACTCCGGTTCTTCGGCCTACTTCACCATCCAGGCCGGTGCGGAGATGACCTGCCAGGAGGTCCGCTTCATTCCGGTGCGCTTCAAGGATGCTTACGGTCCGGTGGGCGCCTGGTTCCTGCTGTTCAAGAGCCGGGCGACGAACGCCGAGGGCGGCAACTACATGATCGAACGCCGTCCGGAGCTGGAGAAGTGGGGTCCGTACGGGCGCGTGAAGCCGGTCCCGGCGAACCTGCGCAACTGGCTCGGGATGCTCGACATCATGGAAGGCAAGGGTCCGATCTACATGCGGACCGAGGAAGCGATCGCCAAGATCGCCGAAGCCTACAAGGATGACCCGAAGGCTTACAAGCGGAAGATGAGAGAGCTCGAGAGCGAGGCTTGGGAGGACTTCCTCGACATGACGATCTCCCAGGCTCTGCTGTGGGCCGCCACCAACGTGCAGCCTGAACAGAAAAGCTCCGAGATCGCCGCCGCTGAGCCTTACTTCATCGGCTCGCACTCGGGTGCTTCTGGCGCCTGGGTCAGCGGTCCGGAGGATCTGCAGACCGAGGAGACCAAGAACGAGTACTTCTGGGGCTACGCTCACATGGCTACTGTCAAGGGCCTGTTCTGCGCCGGTGATGCTTCCGGGGCGTCCTCGCACAAGTTCTCTTCCGGTTCCTGCACCGAAGGACGTATTGCCGCCAAGGCGGCCGTGAAGTTCATCGTCGAGAACAACACCATGCCCCAGGTCGACGACGGCGCCGTGGCGGCGCTGAAGGCCGAGATCCTGAAGCCGCTCGACACCTTCGAGAAGAACAAGAACCTGACCACGGACCCGGATGTCAACCCGAACTACATCCGCCCGCGCATGTACATGTTCCGCCTCCAAAAGATCATGGACGAGTACGCCGCCGGTATCAGCGCACAGTTCTCTACCAATGAGTCTTCGCTGAACCGGGCACTCGAGCTGATCCAGTTCCTTAAGGAGGATAGCGAGAACCTGGCGGCGGAGAACCTTCATGAGCTGATGCGGTGCTGGGAGAACATCCACCGGACCTGGCAGGCCGAGGCGCACGTGCGGACCATGTTGTTCCGGCAAGAGACCCGCTGGCCAGGTTATTACTTCCGCGCGGACAAGCCCACCATGGACGAAGAGAACTGGACTGTGTTCGCCAACTGCACTTACGATCCCAACACCAAGAGTTGGGAGATGAAGACCCGGCCGGTCTACCGCATTTTCAAGTAGCTCCCCGTTGAGCTCGACGGCGGCGGCCGAGGCTGGCAACCGATTACCGGGAGGTCCCTGCGGGGACCTCCCATCGAACAGAGGAGCTGGAATGGACCGTAAGCCCGTTACGGTGTGCCCCCACTGCGGAATGAAACTGGTTCGCTGGGCAAATCCGGAGTTGGGCACCTGGAGCGGAGAGTTTCAACTCGTTTGCTTTAATGATGATTGCCCTTATTTCGTGCGCGGGTGGGCATGGATGAGTGAGCGGTTCGCGGTAAATGCCTCTTACCGGTTCCGCTACGATCCGGAGACCGGCGAGACCGGCCCTTTGCCGGTCTGGTCCCGGCAGGCGTTGCGGGGCAGCATCCTTCCCGAGGAGAACAAGGAGCCTGCTAATGCCGGATGAGCCCCCGACCCAGGAGACGATCATCAAGGATTATCCGAGACTGAGCCAGGACGACAAGTTTACCTTCCGGTGCGGAAAGGACCTGGATTGCTTTACTCGTTGCTGCCAGGATGTTTCCATTGTGCTGACGCCCTATGACGTACTTCGCATGAAGCGGGCGCTCGGCATCAGTTCGACGGAATTCCTCGAAAAGTTCACCATTTCGCCGTTCACGAAGGAGCAAAAAATCCCGGCCGTCCTGTTGAAAATGGACCCGGAGACGAAGCGCTGTGTGTTCGTGACCGAGAGTGGCTGCTCGATCTACGCCAGCCGCCCCTGGGCTTGCCGGATGTACCCGCTCGGGGTGGCCGAGCCGAAAAACCCCACGCCGGCTGATCGCCGCTTCCATTTCTTGCTGAAAGAGGACCTGTGTCATGGACACGGCCAGGGGCCCGAGATCACGGTCCGCGAGTGGATCCAGCAAGAGGGCATCGAGCAGTACGACATGATGGGCGCTTCCTTCAAAGACCTCATGCTTGACGATTTCTGGGAGCGGGACGAGGAACTCACGCCGCAGCAGATGGATATGTACTTCATGGCTTGCTACGACCTGGACCGGTTCCGCCGCTTCGTCTTCGAGACGAAGTTCCTGGAAATGTTCGACGTGGACGAGGCCCGCGTGGAGGCGATCCGCTCCGACGACGTCGAGCTGCTGGAATTTGCCATGCAGTGGCTCCGGTTCAGTCTCTTCAAGGAGAAGACACTCAGGATTAAACCCAGCGTCGCCGCGGCCTGGCGCAAGGCCGCCGGAGAGAAAGGCGGCGCCGCAGCGACGCACGAAAGGCTGGCAAACCCGAATGGCTGAAAATGGCAAGGCAATTCTGGTCATCGGCGGCGGCATGGCCGGCATGACGGCGGCCATTGAAACGGCGGAGACCGGATGCGAGGTCATCCTGGTCGAGAAAGAGCCTTACTTAGGCGGCCGCGTCGCCCGGATGAACCAGTACTTTCCGAAGCTCTGCCCGCCCACCTGCGGGCTGGAGATCAATTTCCGCCGCATCAAGAACAACCCGCGGATCACCGTGTTCACCGGCGCCGAGGTCGAGAAGCTTTCCGGGCGGCCGGGCGACTACGAAGTCACTCTCCGGCTGAATCCGCGCTACGTGACCGACGCTTGCACACTGTGCGGCGACTGCACGGCGGTCTGTCCGGCCGAGCGGACCGACGATTTCAACTACGGCCTGGGCAAGACCAAGGCGGCCTACCTGCCCCACCAGATGGCGTTCCCGGCCCGGTACGTGATTGACCGGCAGGCCTGCCAGTCCGGCTGCACGGCTTGCCAGGAGGCTTGCAAGTACGGCGCCATTGATCTCACCCAGCAGGAGGAGCGGAAAACCTTCCTGGTGGCTGCGGTGGTGGCCGCGACCGGCTGGTCGCCGTATGACGCCTCCAAGATCGACAACCTGGGTTACGGCAAGTACCCCAACGTGGTGACCAATGTGGTCATGGAGCGTCTGGCGTCGCCGAACGGGCCGACGGGCGGCAAGATTCTCCGGCCCTCGGACGGCAAGGAGCCGGCCTCGGTGGCTTTTCTCCAGTGCGCCGGCTCCCGGGACGAAAACCATCTGCCGTATTGCTCGGCCGTCTGCTGTTCGGCATCGCTCAAGCAGGCCACTTACGTGCGCGAGCAGTACCCCGAGGCCAAGATCGTCATTTTCTATATCGATATCCGCACGCCCGGTCGGCTCGAGGATTTCTATACGAAGGTCGGCGCCGACGACAAGCTGGAACTGATCAAGGGCAAGGCGGCCAAAGTGGAAGAGGACCCCGATACCGGGCAATTGCTGGTCACGGCCGAGGATACGCTGAGCGGGAAAAGGATCACGGTCCGCGTCGACCTGGTGGTGCTGGCCACTGGCATCGTCCCGAACACCAGCGGGCTGCCGGCGGACTTCGTCCGGGACGAGTTCGGTTTCCTGACGAATCCACCCGGGAAAACGGGAGTTTACTGCGCCGGCTGTGTCCGGCGCCCCGAGGAGGTTTCCGCCACCGTGCAGGATGGAACCGGGGCGGCTTTGAAAGCCTATCAGATTGCCGTGAGGAGCGCGAACCATGGCTGAGAAAGTCGGTGTCTACATCTGCAGCGGGTGCGGCATCGGTGAGGTCATCGACACCGAGGCTCTCAAGAAGGCGGCCGGCGGCGCCGCCGCTTGCCAGATCCACGACTATCTTTGCGGGCCCGAAGGTCTGGCGTTGATCCGGGCGGACCTGGAAGGGGAGACTCCGAAGGTCGACCGGGTCGTGGTGGCTGCCTGCTCGCCGCGCATGAAGACGGACGCCTTCCAGTTCGGGCCGAAGACCGCCGTCGAGCGGGTAAACCTCCGCGAGCACGTTGCCTGGTCTCAGAAGCCGGGAGACGAAGAAGCCCAGAAAATGGCGGAGGATTACCTCCGCATGGGGATTGCGAGAATACAGAAGACGGCGTTGCCGGAGCCCGTAACCGAGGAGATCTCCAAGAAACTCATGGTGGTCGGCGGCGGCATCACCGGGATCACGGCGGCGCTCGAGGCCGCCGCGGCCGGCTACGATGTGCTGCTGGTCGAAAAGGAAGCCCAACTCGGCGGGTTCCTGGCCACTGTGAAAGCCCGCTTCCCGACCGACCCGCCCTATGCCGAGCTGGCCGCCGGAAACCTGAAAGCAAAGATCGACGAGGTCACCTACCACCCGAGAGTGAAGGTGTGCCTGAGCACGAAGATTCTGAGGACCGACGGGCAGCCCGGCCAGTTCGACGTAACGTTGCAGACCCCGGACGGGGAGGTCACCGATCGCGTCGGGGCTATCGTCATGGCTACCGGCTGGAAGCCGTATGACGCCTCCCGGCTCGGCCACCTCGGCTACGGAGCGAGCAAGGACGTAATCACCAACGTCGAGCTCGAACAGATGGCCGCCGCCGGCGAGATCCGGCGGCCCTCGGACGGCAAGCCAGTGGAGGAAGTCCTGTTCATCCAGTGCGCCGGTTCCCGCGATCCAGACCACCTGCCGTATTGCTCCGGCGTATGCTGCATGGCCTCGCTGAAACACGCCCGCTACATCCGGGAGCAGAATCCGGATGCCAAGGTCTACATTATTTATAAAGATATGCGGACCCCCGGGCAGTACGAGAAGTTCTACCGCTCGGTACAGGACGATCCGCTGAACTTCCTCACCAAAGGTGAGGTGACCAGGGTCGAACCGGGGCCGGATGGTAAGATTTCCGTCGCCGTCTCCAATACGCTGCTCGGCGAGGACGTGCTGATCCGCGCGGACCTGGTGGTGCTGGCCACCGGCATGGTGCCCAACTCAGCCGATGGCCCGGCCATCCGGGCGCTGGAGGACGCCAAGCTCAAGGTTCTCAACCCGGAAAGCGAGGGCCAGAAGGAGGAGGCGGCCCGGCTGGTCGACGAGCTCAAGCAGCACGAGGGAACCGAAATCCTGAACCTGGGTTACCGCCAGGGGCCGGACTTACCTGTCCTGCGGCACGGCTTCCCCGATTCCAATTTCATCTGCTTCCCGTATGAGACGCGGCGGACGGGGATTTACGCCGCCGGGCCGTTGCGCCAGCCGATGGACGGCGCCCAGGCCGAAGAGGACGCGCTCGGGGCCGCTATGAAAGCGATCCAGGCGGTGGAGATGGCGGCGCGGGGCCAGGCGGTGCATCCGCGGGCAGGCGAGATTTCTTATCCTGAGTTTTCCTTGCAACGCTGCACCCAGTGCAAGCGCTGCACCGAAGAGTGCCCGTTCGGCGCCATCAACGAAGACGAGAAGGGCACCCCGCAGTACAACGTTTACCGCTGCCGCCGGTGCGGCATCTGCATGGGGGCCTGCCCGGAACGCATCATCAATTTCCCGGATTACTCGGTGGACATGGTCGCCTCGATGATCAAGGCCATCGAGATCCCCGACGAGTTCGAGGAAGACCAGTTCCGCATTCTGGTCTTCATGTGTGAAAACGACGCCTACCCGGCGCTGGACATCGCCGGTTATAACCACGCCCGTTACAGCCCGTTCGTCCGGGTCATTCCGGTGCGCTGCCTGGGCTCGGTGAACATGGTCTGGATCCGGGAGGCGATGAACAGCGGTTTCGACGGTGTCCTGCTGGTCGGCTGCAAGTACGGCGAGGACTACCAATGCCATTACGCTACCGGCAGCGAGCTGGCCAACACCCGGCTGGAGAACATGCGGGAAGCGGTCGAGCGGATGCAGATTGAGCCGGAGCGGCTCAAGCTCACCCAACTGGCCATCAACGAGTACCACAAGCTGCCCGCCCTGATCGACGAGTTTGTGGGCCAGATCAGCGAGATGGGCATGAACCCGATGAGGGAGTTCCAGTAGGGCGCGAGAGGAATTCCACATGGCGGAACTAGTCATACAACCGGACGTCAAGTTCATCGAGGAGGTCACCCGATCCGGAGGCGGCGACCTGAAGAAATGTTTCCAGTGCGCCACCTGCTCGACGGTTTGCGCGCTCGCTCCCGATGAGGCTCCTTTCCCCAGAAAGCAGATGCTCCAGGCGCAATGGGGCCTTAAGGATAAGGTCTTATCCGATCCCGCCATTTGGCTTTGCCACAACTGCGGCGATTGCACCACCTATTGCCCGCGCGGGGCCAGGCCCGGCGACGTCTTCAACGCGCTCCGGCGGGAGGCCATCAAGTACTTTGCCTGGCCGGGGTTCATGGGCCGGCTGGTCAACAACGCGCAGGCGCTCTGGTTGTTGGCGCTGATCCCGGTTCTGCTGTTCGGGTCCTTGTGGAAGTGGGGGCCGGAGACCGCCGGCGCGGTGGGAGAATTCGCCAAGGAATTCCCCCAATGGGAGCTCGAAGCGCTGTTCTTCACCATCACCGGGCTGGTCACGCTGGCGTTCGTAGTGGGGCTGGTTCGGTTCGTGAAGGCGATCCGGGCGAGCGGGGCCGACGGGCCGATACTGGCCAATCTGCTGCCCACCCTGGGAGAGATCCTTGCCCACACCAATTTCGCCAAGTGCCAGGCCGAGAAAACCCGCTACGCGGGGCATCTGTTGACGCTATGGGGATTCGCCGGGCTGGCGGTGATGGGCACCGCCGTGGGCGTGGGCACGATGATCGGCGTGATGCACACGCCGCTGGCGCTGACGAACCCGTGGAAGATTTTCGCCAACATTTGCGCGGCGGCGATCCTGGCCGGCGTGTTGATCTTGCTGGTGGATCGGCTGCGGGATCCGGTCAAGCGCGCTGCCAGCACTTACTTTGATTGGTTTTTCCTCCTGGTGCTGGCGGGCATCGTCTTCACCGGCGTCGCGAGCGAGCTCCTGCGCCTCGGGGAGGAAACGTCCGTCATGTACCCGGTTTACTTCGTGCACCTGGTGCTGATCTTCATGTTGTTTGTGTATGCGCCGTACTCCAAGCTGGCCCATTTCGTCTACCGGACCGTGGCCATGGCGGCGGCGAGGAGGAAGTGAAGGACGAGGAAAGGCCGGGTTCCCGCGCGCCGTCGGCGGGTGGAGGAAACGGCCCGGAAAAGGACAGAGCGGTAAACAGTACAATACGAGTTAGAGGTCTTAAGATATAGCATAGGAGAATACCACATGGCCGTTGATGAAAAAATAAACACCCCCCTTCTCGATGAGCTTGAGAAGGGGCCTTGGCCCAGCTTCGTCAGGGAGATCAAGCGGGCTCGGGAAACCAGTTCCATGTGTGACGATCTGCTGGGACAGCTCGAGTTGTCTTACGAGGAGAGGATCGGGCACTGGAAACACGGAGGGATCGTGGGCGTCCTCGGTTACGGCGGCGGCGTCATCGGCCGCTACAGCGACCTGCCGGACAAGTTCCCGAAGGTGGCTCATTTCCACACGCTCCGGATCAACATGCCTTCCGGCTGGTTCTATACCAGCGATGCACTGCGGAAGCTCTGTGGCATCTGGGAGCGGCATGGTTCCGGGCTGACGAACATGCACGGTTCCACGGGCGACATCGTCTTCTTGGGTACCCGGACTGAGGAACTCGAGCCGACTTTCAAGGAGCTGACCGAGGCCGGATTTGACCTCGGCGGTTCCGGCTCCTGCGTGCGCACGCCCTCGGCTTGCGTGGGACCGGCCCGCTGCGAGTGGGCCTGCTACGACACGCTGAAGCTTTGCAACGACATCACCCACGAGTACCAGGATGAGCTGCACCGGCCCGCCTTCCCGTATAAATTCAAGTTCAAGTTCGCCGGCTGCCCGAACGACTGCGTGGCCGCGATCGCCCGCGCCGACATGTCGATCATCGGCACCTGGAAGGACGACATCCGGCAGGATGACGCCGCGGTGGCCGAGTACGCCGCCGGCGGGCTGGATATCCAGAAGGACGTGGTCGAGCAATGCCCCACCAAGTGCATAAGCTGGGACGGGCAGAAGCTGAGCATTAACAACCGCGAGTGTGTGCACTGCATGCACTGCATCAACGTGATGCCCAAGGCGCTGCGGCCGGGCACCGAGACCGGCGCTACCATCCTGATCGGTTCCAAGGCGCCGATCCTGGAGGGTGCCTTGCTCTCCAGCGTGCTGATCCCGTTTGTTCCCGCCGACGAACTGGAAGAGACGATCAAGGAGCTGACTTCCCGGATTTGGGATTTCTGGGACGAGTACGGCAAGAACCGGGAGCGGATCGGCGAACTCATTCAGCGCATGGGCATGGCCACGTTCCTGGATGCCATCGGGCTGGACCCGGTGCCGGAGATGATCTCGGCCCCGCGCGACAACCCGTACATCTTCTTCCAGGAGGAAGAAGGCGAGGCATGAGAGAAGGATCGAGATTGAGGAGATTGTAAAATGGCGGAAAAACCAAAGAGAATTACCGATATCGGGCCTCCGAATTACGAACAATTTTTGCCCCCGGTGATCAAGAAGAATTACGGGAAGTGGAAGTATCATGAAAATATCGCTCCCGGCATCTTCTGCCATGTTTCGGAAACCGGGGATCGGGTCTACACCGTGCGCGCTGGCTCCCCGCGGCTGTTGAGCATCCAGACCATCCGCATGTTCGCCGACCTGGCTGACAAGTACTGCGGCGGCTACCTGCGCTTCACCAGCCGCAACAACGTGGAGTTCATGATGGAGACGCCCGACAACATCGAGGCGTTAAAGAAAGAGCTTCACGAGGCCGGCTTCCCGGTGGGCGGCACTAACAACGCAATCAGCAACATCGTGCACACGCAGGGCTGGGTGCACTGCCACTCGGCGGCCACCGATGCCAGCGGCATCGTGAAAGCCGTGATGGACGCTCTCTATGACCGGTTCACGCACGAGGACCTGCCGGCGAAACTGCGGGTGGCGCTGGCGTGCTGTCTGAACATGTGCGGCGCGGTGCACTGCTCCGACATCGCTATCCTGGGTGTCCACCGCCGACCGCCGCGGGTTGATGACGAGAGCATCCGGAAGGTGTGCGAGATTCCGACGCTGATCGCTTCCTGCCCCACCGGCGCGATCCGCCCGAAATCGATCAACGGCAAGCAGACGGTCGAGGTGATCGAGGAGCAGTGCATGTTCTGCGCTAACTGTTACACGGTCTGCCCGGCGATGCCGCTGAACGACCCGAACACGGACGGTGTTTCGATCTGGGTCGGCGGGAAAGTAAGCGACGCCCGCACCAAGCCCAGGTTCTCGAAGCTGGCCATTCCCTATATCCCGAACAATCCGCCGCGATGGCCGGAGGTGGTCGACGCGGTGGTCAATATCGTCGACGTCTATGCCAAGAACGCACGCAAGTACGAGCGCATGGGCGACTGGATCGAGAGGATCGGCTGGCCGAGATTCTTCCAGTTGACCGGCATCGAGTTCACCCGCTATCACATCGATGACTTCAAGCACGCGGGTACCACTTATGCGCGGTCAGCCCAGATTCGCATGTAGGAGTTAACCATGGCTGTTTCCATTGATGAGTTGGCCGAGGAAATGTACAAGATGGTCGCCGAGTACCAGGGCAAGAGAAGCCTGAAGGCGAGCGATCTGACCAAGGCCATGATCGCGAAGTACGGCGAGGGGAACGTCAGCAAAGCGGACTGCAAGAAGGCGATCCGCCAGTTGATGGACTCGGGCCGCTGCGTTTATGCTTACTTCGGCGGCAGCTATATCCAACTGCCGCACAAGGAAGGCGCCGCGCCCGACTGACGCCGCTTTTCGGGGCGGACCGGGCGGGTCCGCCCCTTTTATAGGACACCCCGGGGGGCAGGGGAGTGCTGTAAAATGATTACTAGCAAGCCCAAGGCGACGACCGAGGCCGAGCAGTTGGAGCGGCTGAGACACACGCTCCGTGCCTGGCAGGAGGTCGAGGATGCCGGCGTCGAGCACGCCACGGTCATCCTGGAAAAAACGCAAAACCCGCTGATTCGGCTGGTGATGGAGATTATCCGGCAGGATTCGACCATGCACAAGAAAGTGCAGCAGGCGATCCTGGACAGCCTGGAGAAGGAGTCCTTCACGCTGCAGCCGGAAGAGGTGGCCGAAATCTGGGATATGATCGAGGCCCACGACGAGCGGGAAGCCGCGGCGATCCGGACGGCCGAGCAGGCCCGCCGGGACTGCCCGCTGGTGGTTCAGCGGCAGTTGCTGGAGTACCTGATCGAGGACGAACGGAAGCACGAGCGCCTGATTGGGTATCTGAAAGACTTCAAACGGAGCCTTTATCCGTACGGGTAGCAACAGAGCTTAATCTTTTTTAGAGAGGAGAGGGGCCAATGGGTCTCTTCAAGCAGCCGAAAAAGCCCAAGATCAAGGCCGTATCCACCGGAGGCGAGATCAGCCCGCTGCGGCCGCGCTATGTTGAGAAACCGCCGCCTTGCCGGGTCAATTGCCCGGCCGGCACCGACATCCGCGGCTGGCTGACCACCATCGCGCAGGCCGAGGCCTACGGCCGGACGAATGAGCAGGCGCTCCAGATCGCCTGGGAGACCATCGCGGACAAGAATCCCTTCCCGGCCGTTTGTGGCCGCGTCTGTCCGCATCCTTGCGAAGACAATTGCAACCGGAAGGAGAAGGACGGCGCGGTGGCGATCAACGCCCTGGAGCGGTTCGTCGGGGACTTCGGCATCGAGAAAGGGCTGAAGCTTTCCAAGCTCACTGAGGAAACTCACCCGGAGAAGGTGGCGGTGATCG
The DNA here is from genome assembly GCA_964644025.1 of uncultured Solibacteraceae bacterium. GTDB lineage: Bacteria > Acidobacteriota > Terriglobia > Bryobacterales > Bryobacteraceae > CAZXVW01. The sequence goes on from CAZXVW010000008.1 coordinate 15,641, forward strand.
GGGCCGGACCGGCCGGCCTTTCCTGTGCTTACCAGTTGGCGCGCCGCGGCTACACGGTGACGGTGTTCGAGAGCTTTAGCAAGCCGGGCGGAATGCTGCGCTACGGGATTCCGAAGTATCGCCTCCCCCGTGAGGTGCTGGACGCCGAAATTCAGAAGATCCTCGACCTGGGCGTGGAGTTGAAGACGAATTTCACGGTCGGCAAGGACATATCGCTGGAGGAGTTGCGCTCTGAGTACCAGGCGATTTTCGTCGGCATCGGCGCCCACAAGGGCTACAAGCTGCGGGTGCCGGGCGAGGATGCTGAAAACGTCTTCAGCGGGACCGAGTTTTTGAACAAGGTCAACTCCGGCGAGAAGGTCGACATCGGCGACAAGGTGGTGGTGATCGGTGGCGGGGACACGGCCATCGATGCGGCCCGGGTCAGCAAACGGCTGGGTGCCGACGTTACGGTGCTGTACCGCCGCACCCGCGCCGAGATGCCGGCGATCAAGCCGGAAATCGAGGGCGCTCTCCAGGAAGGAGTGAAGATCGAGTTTCTGGCCGCGCCAAAGGAGATCATCCGGAACAACGGCTTGGCTACCGGACTGCGCTGCCTGCGGATGAAGCTCGGCGAGCCGGATTCCTCGGGGCGGCCGCGGCCGGTGCCCATTGAGGGTTCCGAGTTCGAGGTTGCGGCCAGTTCCATCATCGCCGCCATCAGCCAGGAGCCGGAGTTTGAAGGCTTCGACTCGCTCCATGAAGGCCGGGACTGGATCAAGGTGAATGAGTGGGGCGAGACCGGCAACGATGGAATCTACGCCGGGGGCGACGATGTCCGGCTCGGCCTGGTCTCGATCGCCATTGGACAGGGGCGCTTCGCCGCCGAGGCAATCGACGCCCGCTTCCGCGGCCAGGAACTGCGCAAGCCGGAACAGCCGAAGCCGATCGGCCCGGACCGGCTTCAGCTTGACTGGTACAAGCCGGCCGAGCGCCACGAGCGCCGGCAGGTGCCGGTGGCCGGGCGGGACCTGGACACTGAGGTCGAGATGGGGCTTGCCGAGGAGGAAGCCCTGGAAGAAGCTAAGCGATGCATGTCGTGCGGCATGTGCATGGATTGCGAAACCTGTTGGATGTATTGCACCAACAACTGCTTCGAGCGGTTACCTAAGGGGCAGCACTACCGGATTAAGCTGGAGCTGTGCAACGGTTGCAAGAAATGCGCTGAGGCTTGCCCCTGCGGCTACATCGAAATGCAATGATACTCCCCGCCGGCGCTGATGGCCGCGGGGAAACGTTAGGTGATTAGGAGAGAAGATAGATATGCCGATTTTTGAAGTAGACGGAAGAAAATACGAAGTCGACGAAGACGGCTTCTTGCAAGATCCCAGCATCTGGAACGAGGATGTGGCGCGGGACTTCGCCAAGAGCGAAGCGGTCGAAGAACTGACCGAGGAGCACTGGAAGGTGATCCACTACCTGCGGAACTACTACCTCCAGTTCGGGATTGCGCCGATGATTCGCAAGCTCTGCAAGGAGACCGGGTTCAAGTTGAACAAGATTTACGAGTTGTTCCCGTCCGGGCCGGCCAAGGGCGCCTGCAAGCTGGCCGGGTTGCCGAAGCCGACCGGTTGCGTCTGAGGAGCGTGGCGAGATGGAGCAGGGCCAGCCGCTGGCGGAGCTGGCGGCCGAGCAGCGCGAGCTGATCGTCCGCAAGTGGCTGGCTCGTACGCTCCAAAGCTATCCCAAACACACGGTTCGGTTTTTGCTCGAAGACAAGGATCCGTTTCGCAACCCCGTCGGGCGCGCTCTGAGGGAAGGCTTTCCGCTGCTGCTCGATGAAGTGACCGGGGCATTCGACTCGGGCAGGATCCAGCCGGTTCTGGACGAGATTATCCATATCCACGCGGTCCAGGATATCTCCGCCAGCCAGGCGGTAGGCTTCATTTTCGATTTGAAGCCGATCTTGCGCGAGCAACTCGATCCGCGAACGGTGAACCTGGATTCGCTCGACCGGCGCGTCGACGAGTTGGCGCTCCTGGCCTTCGATCTGTTCATGCGGTGCCGCGAGAAAACTTACGAGATCCGCATGAGGGAAGCCAGGCGTCGCGTTTATTTGATCGAGCGGGCGGCGGCCGCCAAGGCCCGCTCCTGACGCGAGGTAATTCAGTATGAACGTTGTAACCGCCTTAGTCGCTGTTTTTGTCCTCGCCGTGGTCGGCTACGCCGGCGGGGAGGCGCAGAGTCTCCGCTGGGTGTTTGGCGTGGCGCTGCCGTACGCGGCGATCGCTACCTTCCTGGCGGGCCTCGCCTGGCGGGTTTACGGGTGGGCCGGCGCGCCGGTGCCGTTCCGGATCACTACCACTTGCGGGCAGCAGAAATCGCTGGATTGGATTCCGCACTCCAAGTTGGAAAGTCCGTTTACCAAGTGGGAGGTCTTCGCGCGCATGGTGCTGGAGATCCTGCTGTTTCGCTCCCTGTTCCGTAACACGAAGACGGAGCTGCGGGGTGGCCCGCGGCTGATCTACGGGGAAGAGAAGTGGCTCTGGCTGGCGGCGCTGGCCTTCCACTGGTCGTTCCTGATCATTTTCCTCCGCCACTTGCGCTTCTTCATGGAGCCGGTTCCGGCGCTGGTTGTCGCCCTCCAGAACTTGGACGGATTTCTGCAGATCGGAGCCCCGGTCCTGTACTTGTCCGGCGTGATCATTCTGGCCGCCTTGCTTTACCTGCTGGGGCGGCGGCTGCTGGAGCCCCAGGTACGCTACATCTCGCTGTTTACGGACTACTTCGCCCTGTTCCTGTTGTTGGGTCTGGTAATCTCCGGCTTGCTGATGCGGTACTTCTTCAAGGTCGACCTGGTGGCGGTCAAGCAGCTCGCCGTCGGCCTGGTGACGTTCTCTCCGGTCGTTCCGCCCTCGATCGGCGCACTGTTCTTCGTGCACCTGTTCTTGCTGAGCACCCTGATCGCCTACTTCCCCTTCAGCAAGCTGGTTCACATGCCCGGGATCTTTCTCAGTCCCACGCGGAACCTGGCCAACGACAATCGCGCCCGCCGCCACATCAACCCGTGGAACTACCCGGTCAAGGTTCACACCTACGAGGAATGGGAGGAGGAATTCCACGACAAGATCGTCGCCGCCGGGCTCCCGCTGGACAAGGAGTAGAAGATGGCCGAGGCTACCACACCGAAACCCGAAGAACTCGTCAAGATCAGCTACCGCCCCTCCGGAAAGCCCTGGATGGACACCCCGGTGGAATTCCGCAAGGGCAGGTGGTGTTACGCCGCTGCTCCGAAAAACGTGGAATACCTGGACATGCCGTATCCGCGGCACTGGCAGCCCACCGACGAAGACTGGAAGCTGCCGGAGAACTGGAAGCAAATCATTCTTGATGGGATGAAGGAGCGGCTGGAGAAATACCGCTCCTTCCGTTTGTTCATGGACATCTGCGTGCGCTGCGGGGCTTGCGCCGACAAGTGCCACTTCTATATCGGCTCAGGCGACCCGAAGAACATGCCGGTGCTCCGCGCCGAACTCCTGCGGTCGGTCTACCGGCGTTACTTCACCTGGACGGGCCGGTTGTTCGGCCGCCTCGCCGGCGCGCGGGAGCTGACCGTCGATGTGCTCAAGGAGTGGTTTTACTACTTCTACCAGTGCACCGAGTGCCGGCGCTGCTCGGTTTTCTGCCCATTCGGCATCGACATGGCCGAGGTCACGATACTGGGACGGGAGCTGCTGAACCTGGTCGGCTGCAATATTAACTGGGCGATCGAACCGGTGGCCAACTGCTACCGCACCGGGAACCACCTGGGCGTGCAGCCGCACGGTTTCAAGGACTCGATTGACTTCGCCGTCGACGAGATCGAGGAGATCACCGGCATCCGCGTGGAGGCGCCCATCAACAAGAAGGGCGCCGAGGTGCTCTTCATCATGCCCTCGGCCGATTACTTCGCCTCACCCCACTACTACACCCTGCTCGGTTACCTGCTGCTGTTTCACCACATCGGCCTGGATTACACGCTGAGCGCCTACGCGTCCGAAGGCGGCAATTTCGGCCTGTTTACTTCCTACGAAATGGTCAAGCGCCTCAACGACAAGATGTACCGGGAGGCGAAGCGGCTGGGCGTGAAGTGGATTCTGGGCGGCGAGTGCGGCCACATGTGGCGCGTGGTGCACCAGCTCATGGACACCATGAACGGGCCGGCGGACTTTCTGGAAGTGCCCCGGTCGCCGTTCACCGGCACCGTGTTCCGGCATGCTGCTTCCACCAAAATGGTGCACATCATGGAGTTCACCGCCGACCTCATCAAGCACAACAAACTCAAACTCGACCCCAGCCGCAACGACCACTGGAATGTCACCTTCCACGATTCCTGCAATCCAGTCCGGGCGATGGGTCTGATCGAAGAACCCCGCTACGTCCTCCGGCACGTGGTGAATCACTTCCACGAGATGCCCGAGAACACCATCCGCGAGAAGACCTTCTGCTGCGGCAGCGGGGCCGGCCTCGGCACCGACGAGAACTTCGAGATGAGAATGCGCGGCGGCTTTCCCCGGGCCAATGCCGTCAAGCACGTTCATGAGAAGTACGGCGTCAACGTGCTGAGTTGCATCTGCGCCATCGATAAGGCGACGCTGCCGCCGCTGCTGGAGTACTGGGTGCCGGGCGTCCAGGTGGCCGGGATTCATGAGTTCGTCGGCAACGCGCTCATCATGGAGGGCGAGGCGGAACGTACAACCGACCTTCGCGGCGAGCCTCTCAAGCGGGAAAAGGAGGCGCCGGTCAATGCCTGATACCGTTTCCCGTCCGGTACTTGGTCCCCGCCGCGGCCCAGCAAAGGAGGCACAAGACGATGCGTGATCGCGTTTGGATCCTGGCGGGCCTGATCGTCTTCCTCGGGATCATCACCTTCCCCATCTGGTATAACACCGCCGGGGGAACCAGCGCCGCGGCGCCCGAGCTGCAGAAGCCCGCCAAGGGGGAAAACTGCATTTATCCGGCCGAGTACATGCGCGCTAACCACATGGAAATCCTCATGGACTGGCGGGACAGAGTGGTCCGCGACAACCAGCGGATCATCGCCGTCGGCGGCAAAACTTACAACATGAGCCTCACGGGCACCTGCCTGGACTGTCACGCCAGCAAGGAGCAGTTTTGCGACAAATGCCATGACTACGAGGGCGTGAGCCCGTATTGCTGGGATTGCCACGTGGACCCGGCGCTCGCACGGCCTCCGGTGACCGCCCGGGCCGCATTCCACGCCGGGCCGGCGCGGGCCGCCAGAGAGCTTCCCTAAGGAGCACCAAATGGGCATGGATAGAAAGACATTCTTGCGGATTACGGGCTGCACGCTGGCCGGAGCGCTGGCCGGAGACAAGGTCGCCGGTGTGGCCGCCGAGGCCCGGGACGAAACCACGGCGCCCGCTCCAGGGGCGCTCACGGCCCGCCGCTGGGCCATGGTGGTGGATACGCGGAAATGCCGGAAAGAGGAAGGCTGCGACAAGTGCATCCGGGCTTGCCACGAGGCCCATAACGTGCCCGTCATCCCGGACCCCAAGCACGAGATCAAGTGGATCTGGAAGGAGCCGTTCGAGCACGCCTTTCCGTCTCAGCAGAGCGAATATCTCCAGGAGAAGCTGGAAGCAGCGCCGGCGCTGGTCTTCTGCAATCATTGCGAGGAGCCGCCCTGCGTGCGGGTCTGCCCTACCCAGGCCACCTGGAAGCGGGAAAGCGACGGCATCGTCATGATGGACTGGCACCGGTGCATCGGGTGCCGGTACTGCATGGCCGCCTGCCCGTACGGTTCCCGCAGCTTCAACTGGGTGGATCCGCGGACGTACCTCCGCGAGCTGAACCCGGATTTCCCCACCCGGACGAAGGGCGTCGTCGAGAAGTGTACTTTTTGCGAGGAACGCCTCGCAGTCGGAAAGCCGCCAGCCTGCGTGGAGGCCTGTCCGGAAAAGGCTCTTGTGTTCGGCGACCTGGATGATCCGAACTCCGAGGTCCGCCGGCTGCTGCGAGAGGAGTTTACCCTGCGGCGAAAGCCGGAACTGGGCACCAAGCCTCAGGTTTTTTACATCTTGTGAGGTCCTGGCCATGTTCATGTTTGAAAAAGCCCTCGTCGGAAGCCGGAGATACTGGTGGTGGATTCTCAGCCTGTTGATTCTTATTGGAGTGGGATTCCTCTGCTACCTCCGGCAGTTTCATTACGGATTGGGAATCACCGGCATGAGCCGGGACGTGACCTGGGGTCTCTACATCGCCCAGTTCACGTTTCTGGTCGGCGTGGCCGCTTCGGCGGTGATGGTGGTGCTGCCATATTACCTGCATAATTTCAAGGTCTTCGGCAAGATCACCATCCTCGGAGAGTTCCTCGCTATCTCGGCGGTGACCATGTGCGTGCTGTTCATTTTTGTGGACTTGGGGCAGCCGATGCGCGTCATGAACATCGTCTTGCACCCGACGCCCCATTCGATGATGTTCTGGGACATGGTCTCGCTGTCTGGTTACTTGCTGCTGAACGCCGTCATCGCGCTGGTCACGCTGAGCGCCGAACGCAACAGCGTGGCGCCGCCGAAGTGGATCAAGCCGGTTATTTTGCTGTCCATCCCTTGGGCGGTGAGCATCCATACCGTCACGGCCTTTCTCTACAGCGGCCTGCCGGGCCGTTCCTTCTGGCTGACCGCGATCATGGCACCGCGCTTTCTGGCCTCGGCCTTCGCCGCCGGGCCAGCGCTGTTGATTCTGCTGTGCCTCCTCATCCGCAAGTTGACCTGGTTTGACGCCGGCCGCGAGGCCATCCAGAAAGTCGCCCTGATCGTCACCTACGCGATGATCGTCAACGTGTTCTTCATCCTGATGGAGCTGTTCACCGCCTTCTACAGCGGCATCCCGGAGCACACGGTGCACTTCCGCTACCTGTTCGCCGGTCTGGAAGGACACTCGGTGCTGGTGCCGTGGTCGTGGGCCTCGGTGATTCTGGCCGCCCTGTCGCTGGTGCTGCTGATCGTGCCCAGGTACCGGCATAACGAACGAATCCTGGCCGCGGCTTGCGTGGTGACGTTTCTTTCGCTGTGGATCGACAAGGGCCTGGACCTGATCGTCGGCGGCTTCATCCCGTCACCGCTCGAAGCGGTCACCGAGTACACGCCTACGCTTCCGGAAATCGGCATCGCCATCGGCGTCTGGGCGATCGGTTTCCTCCTGATCACCCTGTTTTACAAAATCACTCTTTCAGTGCGGGAGACTCTCGCTTAATCCCACGACATGAGCAAAACACGGTTTCGCCTTAACGAGGACTGGCTGGCGTTATACCTCGGCCTGTTCCTGTTTGTTCTTTCGCTGGGCTTGTTCGCCGGCGTGGACCTGCTGGGATGGACGGTCAAGACTTCGGTCTGGACCGACATCAGCACCGCGCTGAAGACGGCCTCGGCAACCTATGCCGGTCTTCCCGGCGTGGTGGCGCTGATGGTGACTTACGCCTTCCTGACCGTGGTCATGGCGGCGGGCGCCGCCCTGCTGGGAGCGAATGTCCGCCGGTTCGTGAAAGGATTCACGGCGGTTTTCGCCATCAGCTACGTCTGCTGGATCCTGGGCAGCTACGCCTACATCGCCGCCACGCCGAACGAGCTGGAGCGCCACGGCGTGGGCTGGTCACTGAATCTCACCGCCGAGGCCGGTTTCATTATCGCGCTGATCGTGGGGCTGGTGATCGGCAATTTCCTGCCCGCGGCCGCTACCTCCTGGAAAGAGGCCATCCGTCCCGAGCTTTACATCAAGACGGCCATTGTGATTCTCGGGGGCGCGCTTGGCGTCAAGGCGGCCGAACAGCTTTCGCTGGCCACGTCGGTGATGTTCCAGGGAATTTGCGCCATCCTGGTGGCTTACCTGATCTTCTGGGCGGTGGTCTATTTCGTCGCCCGGAAGTACTTCAAGTTCAGCCGGGAATGGGCCGCGCCACTGGCGTCCGGCATCTCGATCTGCGGAGTCTCGGCGGCCATCGCCACCGGATCGGCCATCCGGGCGCGGCCGGTGGTGCCCATCATGGTCTCCTCGCTGGTGGTGATCTTCGCCGTGGTGGAGCTGCTGGTGCTGCCGTTCATGGCCCAGACCTTCCTGTACGATCAGCCGCTTGTGGCTGGCTCCTGGATGGCGCTGGCCGTGAAGACCGACGGCGCCGCGGTGGCCAGCGGGGCCATCACCGAGGCGCTCATCCACGCCAAGACGGCTGCTCTGCACGGCATTCAGTACGAGGAGGGATGGATCATGGGCACCAGCGCCACGGTGAAGGTCTTCATCGACATCTTCATCGGCGTCTGGGCCTTCGTGCTGGCCTGGATCTGGTCGGCGAAAATCAGCCCTCGGGCCGGCCACCAGGTTCGCGCCCGGGAGATCTGGGACAGATTCCCGAAGTTCGTCCTCGGCTACATGGGAACGTTCTTCGCCGTCCTGTTCCTGGCTCTTGGCTTCCCGGAGCTGATCGGGAAGGCGAAGACGGCCATGAGCGAGGCCAACGTCTTTCGCGGCGCCTTCTTCGTGATGACCTTTTTCACCATCGGTGTAGTGTCGAACTTTCGCAAGCTGTGGGAGGAAGGTATCGGGCGGCTGGCCGCCGTGTATATACTGTGTTTGTTCGGATTCATCATCTGGGTGGGACTGGCCATCTCCTGGATCTTTTTCCATGGAATCAAGCCGCCCACCATCTAGGTACTCCATATGCCGAAGTCTACTCAGAAAAAAGAGGCGAAACTGGCCGACGAACTGGAGAACATGGGGTATGAGCCGCTGCTCCCCATCGAGAAGAAGCTGATTTTGTGGAGCATTTCTATCGGCGTGGTGGCGCTGGGCGCGCTCGTCTGGATCAGCCAGACCTTTTTCGTCGAGTGAGCGCTCGGGGTTGGGGACGGGTGACGAGGAAAACCTGAGTGCACTTCCCGGTTTCCGGAGTCGATTGTTCTCCGTTGCTGCCGCCGTTGGTGTCATTTGTGATCGCCTCGGTGGTCACCTCGGCGGGCGTTTCCGGCGCCTTTCTGATTCTGCCGTTTCAGATGAGCGTGCTGGGGTTCACCAGCCCGGCGGTGAGCGCCACCAACCTGCTCTACAACGTCATCGGCATTCCGGGCGGCGTCACCCAATACATTCGCGAGGGCCGCATGGCCTGGCCGCTGGCCATTACGACGCTCACCGGCACCCTGCCGGGCGTCTTCCTGGGGGCCATCATCCGGATCAAGTACATGCCGGACGCTCGCTCCGCCAAGTTCTTCGTGGGGTTGGTCCTGCTCTGGCTCGGCTACCGCACGCTGAGCCAGTGGTTTCTCCACGTGACCGGGCGGCTCCAGCCGCGCAGCAAGGCGGAGGCGGGATTCCAGGGCCGGCTGCCGTCGGAGGCGGTTGTCCGGACCAGGTCGATCTCACTCCGCCGCATCGAATACGATTTTTGGGGCGAAACGTTTTCCTTTAGCACGCTGAAGCTGTTCGCGCTCTCCTTCGTGGTGGGAATTGTCGGCGGGATTTACGGGATCGGCGGCGGAGCCGTGCTTGCCCCGTTCGTTGTTTCCGTGTTGAACCTGCCCGTTTACACCATCGCCGGCGCCACCCTGTTCGGAACCTTCATCACCTCTATCGCCGGCGTCGGCATTTTTGAGTACCTCGCCACCTTGCCGATGTCCGCCGGTGTTTCGGTCCGGCCGGACTGGCTGCTCGGCGCGCTGTTCGGCGTCGGTGGTCTGGCGGGCACCTTCGTTGGCGCACACCTTCAGAAATACCTTCCCGAACGGTGGCTCCGGCTGTTGCTGGGCTTGCTGGTGAGCGCCATCTCGCTGAAGTACATCGGGCAGTTCTTTCTGCGCTGAAACGGCCACCCGCCGGGGTCTCCCGCGGTTACTCACCGCCGTCCGTCGCTTCGATCTTTCCCTCTTGCGCCAGTTCCTGGTACCACAACGGATGGTGGTGTTTGGCCCAGACCTTGGAGACGTAGCCGTCCACCAGCACCTGCCAGGTGCCCGGGTTGGCTATCGTTCCCAGGTAGGCGTGAGCCAGCACGCCGGCGATCAGCAGGAAGCCGATGAAGTTGTGAATCACCGATGTAATCAGGACAGCAGAAAGCCCGAAGGTCTGTTTGAAAATCAACACCAGACCGGTGGCGCCCATCAGGAAGCCGAAGATGGCCGTGTACCAGTAGAACATTTTCTGCCCCGCGTTGAAGCGGCCGGCCGGAATGTGGCCCTTGTGGCCCAGGTACCCGCCGAGGATCCGCACCCAGTCCTTGTCGTGCGAGGCGAACACGGCATCCTCGAACCAGAGCCACGCGGCCGTTACTGTCGTGATGAGGAACACAATCCCGAAGCCGATGTGGACCGCGAGCATCTGATCGGGCGAGGCAAAAAACAGCTCCTGCCACCGGGCAAGATTGAACGCCATGATCAGCCCCGTGAACGCCAGCACTGCGAAGGAGATGAGCCGCAGTAGATGGACGATCCGCTCCGGCAAGCTGAAGCGCTTGACCTCCCGGCGGAACGGCTCGAACGGAATCCGTTTCGGTCCGTAACCGTGATAGTGAAAGACGACCAGAAAGACCACCAGCGTCAGGATCAGTTCGATATACGGTCGGAATATTTCCTGATACAAGGCGTTGATGCGGGAAGCCAGCCGGTTGCAGCCAAGCTTGATCCCCATATCCTCGGTGACGGGCCTTCCATCGGCTCCACACAGATCCAGGAGCCGCCGGCCGGCAAACAAATAAGCCCGGCGGCGGTGACAGTCCTGGCACCCATGGGCTCCCAGCGCCAGGCGCACCGGCGCGATCACATGACTGATCGGGAAATCGGCTTCCGTCATGCCGGTGAGATCATAATCGAGCAGCATGAGCCGGCCCGCTTCATCCAGGTGGTAAGCCTTTCCTCCTTTTACCAGGACGGGATGAATGCGGTGGAACCGCCGGTTTCCCGCCAGTGACTGTGAGAAAGCCTTCAGTCCCGCGATGATCTCCTCGTCCCGGTTGACCTCCGGTTCCCCGTCGCCGTTGTCATCGGTCACCGCCTCCTGAAACAGTTCCCAGGCGGCTTCATGTTCCCGCAGGAAGAGCGGGTACAGAATCCCGTCTTCATCAAGGTTGCCCCACCAGGTGGCCAACACGTCGTTGAACGGGTAGATCTTTCCATCCGCCCGGCGCTGATAGACCGGTTTCCATTGGGCGGCGGCGCCGAACTCCTTCGCCTCCGGGGGATTGATGGTGAAGGCCAGCTTTCCCGTGGTGGCATCGAAGCCGAGCGCGGCGGCCCGATTTAAGTGCGGGACGTGGCAGGTTTCGCAGGCAATCGTTTCCAGATGCGACGGCCGGATGCTGCGGTGCACAGGGATGGTGGCGCCCATGTAGCCGGTCGAATGACAGTCCTCGCAGCGCTTCACCTGGTTCGCCGGTTCACTCCCGGCCGTGGTGCCGCCGTGGCCGGCCCGGCCGATCTGGTGATCCAGGCCCGCCGTGTGGCAGGCGGTGCAGCCGAGTCCTTGCTGGTTGTGCACGTCGGGATTATGAATGTCATCCCAGGATAGCCCTCTCTTCTTCACATCCGACGTGCCATGGCAGAACAGACAGTTTGCCGAGGGCGGCTCGCGCACGACCGCGGGCGTGACAGTGCCGTCCGCGTTGAAGAATCGCAGGTTGTACGTTACCTTCGGCTTCTCGCCTCCTTTCACGGAGCCTTCCACGATGCCGAGCCCGGTGGCGGCCACCACCGCCCACCGGTAGTTACCCTTTTCAAACTGGTTCACCCGCTCGCTGAAATCGTAGCGCTTTAAGTGGCAGAGAAAGCAGTCAGCTTCCACCACCCCGCTCTTGTCCCAATTGCTCTGGTAATAATCCCCGTCCAGGCTCTCGCGCAATTGCGGATTCTCGCGGAGATGATCGTCGTAACGGTTGCCTTCGCGGTCATGCTCCAGGCCGCCCCCGCCGGGGTGGCAGGCGCCGCAGGGGGGCTGGTCGAGGCCGGTGAGCGAGAAACCGACAAAATCGTACACGGTCATGTCGATCTCGTTCGGATTCGTGTTCTTCTTCCTGGCAAGCTGGCGGAACGCGTACGGGTACCATCTCCCCATGAAGCCGTCCGAGAGGCTCCACGGCGTTCCCTGCTTCACTCCGAAGTCGTCCGAGACCTTATCCCAGCCCATCTGGAAGTGATAACCGGACGTGATTGTCTCGTAGTCGTGGCAGGTTCCGCAGGTGTTCTTGGCGCTGAACGGCTCGCCGGCGTTGGCTCCGGTAACTGGGTTGATGAGGTTGAAGTCCTTGTCATACAGATTGACGGCAGGATGTTGTGAATGCGCCGGAGCAGCGGCCAGCGCCGCCAGCAGCAACGGCAACGCCAGGGGAGACAATGAGCGCCAGCGACGACAGGACTTCATGCTAACCCATCCTGACCGAACCAGCGCCCGGAGCACAACAACGCCGGCAGACAAGGCGCGGCTCGTTTCCTATGAGATGGTGCGCCCGGGGGGCTTGCGGGAAATGCAGCGGTTTGATCAGCATTCTCAGGGTTGCCGCGCGGCTTCACGCCCGTGTAGATTAAATCTATAAGCCAGTATAGTGTACCTAAAGAGAGTTACAGGGGTGGTTGTCCAATGGTCCCACCGGAGCGACGATGCTGACGCCGGAAGAACGTGAGAAGGCCTACCAGATCAATAAGAAGCCAGGGGTTGTGGAACGCCAGAAACTCCCGGTCCGCTACCACGTGGAGGATTTCGACGTGGAGGACCGCCCGCGCCGCTTCCTTCAGGCCTTTGCCGCCATCTTGAAGCACACCAACTACCGCCTGGCGATGGACCACTACGTTCGAGTGAGCGCCAAATGCGCCCGCTGCAGCGTCCAGTGCCAGATCTACATGGCGACGGGTGATCCCAAGGACATCCCGTGCTACCGTTCCGAGTTGCTGCTTTCGGTGTACCGCCGGCATTTTACGATCTCCGGCATTCTCCGCGGGCGCCTCCTCGGCGACCCGGGGTTGACCGACGAAAAGATCCAGGAAATGGCGGATTCCTTTTATAACTGCACCGCTTGCCGCCGCTGCCACTTCGAATGCCCGATGGGGATCGATCACGCCCTGGTTACGCACCTGGGCCGTTACATCCTTTCCGAGATCGGCATCGCTCCGCGGGCGCTGGTGGTCAGCACCCGCGAGCAGTTGATCGGCAAGACCGGGAACACTTCGGCTATCCCGGTGCCGGCGCTGCTCGACAGCCTCGAGTTCCTCAGCGAGGACATGGAGGAGGAGAAGGGAATTGATATCCCCTTCCCGATCGATCAACAGGATTGCGAGTACCTGTTCATGGCGCCGGTGTCCGACTACATGATGGAAGCGGACACGCTGATGGGCATCGCCGCCGTGTTCCGCGCCACCGGCGACAGTTGGACGATCGGAACGAAGTATTACGACGCCATCAACTACGGGCTCTTCTACAGCGACCACGTCATGGAACACGTGCTGGATAAGATCCGGCGGGAGGCCGAGCGCCTGAACGCTGAGAAGGTCCTGATCGGCGAGTGCGGACACGCTTCCCGGACGGCAAAGTACTTCTACCCCACCTATTGCGGGGGTCGGAGCGCGCGGCCGGTCGTGCACATCCTGGAGTACACTTACCAGGCATGGAAGCAGGGTCGGCTGAAGCTGAACCCGAACGCCATTACCGAGAAGGTGACCTACCACGATCCTTGCAATATCGTCCGCTCGGGCTGGATTGTGGAACAGCCGCGCGAACTGTTGAAGGCGTTTTGCCCGAACTACGTGGAGATGACGCCGAACCGCCGGAATAACATTTGCTGCGGCGGCGGCGGCGGGACCGTCTCGATCGACGAAATCCGGCCTTACCGCACTTCCGTTGGCGGCAAGGTGAAGGCCGAGCAGATCCGGGCCACCGGCGCCAAGTATTGCGTGGCCCCGTGCGCCAACTGCAAGAAGCAACTGCGCGAACTGATGGAAGACCAGAAGGTGGACTGCGAAATCGTGGGCCTGCATGACCTGTTATACAAGGCCATCATCTTCGACGAACCGTCGCCGCCCGCCACGGAGGTCTCCGCCTCCGGTTCTGCCTCGGAAGCGCAACGGTAGCCGCCGCGGGGCCGGACAGGAACCCGATGCGAGGAGGTATGGAAATTGGAAGCCTGGCTTGATTTCGGACGCGGGCCGCTGTTCCGGTTGTGCTTTGCGCTGATGCTGCTGGGGCTGCTCCGCATCCTGGCGCTGACGGTCATCGGAATGCGGGAAGCCTACCGGCGGAATCCTGACAAAATCTTGGCCTGGGGCGACCTCACTTATCAGACGGTTTGCTGGCTGTTTCCCCTGGGCCGGCTGTGGAGAAAACGTCCTGTCTACAGCACCGTTTCCTTCTTGTTCCACGTGGGTTTGATCCTGGTCCCGCTGTTTCTGACCGCTCACATCCTGCTGTGGAAGCATGGGACTGGGCTGTCCTGGCCCGCTTTACCGCAAACTGTGGCAAACTGGCTCACGCTGCTGGTCATCGTGACCGCGGCGGCCTTGTTTCTCGGCCGGGCCGTGCCCCGGGGCGCCCGTTCCCTCAGCCGCCTGCAGGAGTTCCTCTGGCCGCTGCTGCTGGCAGTGCCCTTTCTCACCGGCTATCTTTGTTCCAACGTCACCCTGGCTCCGGAGACATACCAGTGGCTGATGCTGGCTCATGTCTACGCCGGGGACCTGATCATGGTGATGATTCCATTTACCAAGATCGCTCATTGCGTGCTGCTGCCGCTTTCCCAGTTCGTCACCGGCCTGAGCTGGAAGTTCCCGGCCGGGGCCGGTGACCGCGTGGCTGCCACGCTGGGTTACGCGGACCGGCCGACGTGGGTGGAGCGGCCCAGAGTGGCGACGCATCAAACAACGACGCCCGCCGAGGAGGCCTGAGAAATGCATGCTGCTATCTTGACGGACACCACCAAGTGCATCGGCTGCAATGAGTGCGTGATCGCTTGCAAAAAACAGTATCACCTACCCGAGGACGTACCGCGCCGCTGGGATCTGAATGACGGCCTGGGCGCCCGGAACTGGACCTCGGTGGTCGAAGGGCCCGAACACCAGTTCGTCCGCAAGCAATGCCGCCATTGCCTGGAGCCTGCCTGTGCGTCGGTGTGCCCGGTGGGCGCCCTGCATAAGACGGACATCGGCGCCGTGGCTTACGATCCGAGCCGCTGCATTGGCTGCCGCTATTGCATGATGGCCTGTCCCTACGGTATCCCCCGGTATGATTGGGACCGTGCTGTTCCATACGTTCGCAAGTGTATTCTCTGTTACGATCTCATCCGGCAGGGCCGCCAGCCGGCTTGCACGGCAGCCTGTCCCACCAAGGCGACCATCTTCGGCGACCGCGACGAGTTGATCGCCGAGGCGCACCGCCGCATCCGCGAGAATCCCGGCACCTACATCGACAAGGTCTGGGGTGAGCACGAACTCGGCGGCACCTCGGTCCTGTACATCTCCAGCGTTGACTTGTCGTTCCTGACCGGCGGCCAGAGACTCGGTGATGTCCCCATACCGGCCCGGACGCAGCCGGCCATGGAAGCGGTTCCGTTTGCCTTCAGCAGCGTGCTGGCTGCGATGGCCGGGGTGAACTGGATCATCCAACGGCGGATGAAGCTTTCCTCCGGCGAGGCGTCACCAGAGTCAGAGGGCGAGGAGGAGAAGCAGGATGGATAGAGTTCGCCGGCTGAAACTCATTCTGTGGGCATTGGTGGGCCTTGGCGTGGCCGTGGCCATCATGCGCTTGCTCCTTGGTCTGGGAGACACCACCCACCTCTCGGATGCCACCCCCTGGGGAATCTGGATTGGCTTCGATGTGTTGACCGGCATGGCGATGGCGGCCGGGGGATTCGTCGTGGGCGCGCTTGCTTACATTTTCCGGCGGGAGGAATTCCACCCCATCGCCCGCCTGGCCGTATTGAGAGCGACGCTCGGCTATATCGGGGCGGAACTGAGTCTGCTGTTCGATCTGGGTCTGCCCTGGATGATATGGCACGTCATCATTTACTGGAACGTGCATTCCCCACTGTTTGAGGTGGCCTGGTGCGTGATGCTGTACGTGAGCGTGCTGATTATGGAGTTCCTTCCGGTTCCGGCCGAGGAGTTCAGCACGCTCGCCCGCGTTCGCCGCGTATTGATCAAGTTGCGGATTCCGCTGGTGATTCTTGGCGTGGCCCTGTCGACGATGCACCAGTCCTCGTTGGGCTCGCTGTTCCTGGCGGTGCCGTACTACTTGCACCCGTTGTGGTATTCGCCGATCCTGCCGATCCTGTTCTTTGTTTCGGCGATCGGCATGGGCCTGATGATGGTCCTGGTTGAGAATCAGGCAATCGCGTACCTTTATCGCCGCCAGCCGCCCGCGCGAACACTGGATGTGGTCGCCGCGGGCACCCGTTGGGTGTTGCTTTTGTACCTGGTGATCCGCTTCGGCGATCTCGCCATGCGGGGCCAACTGCATGAGGCATTTACGCCGGGGTGGGCGGTGGTGATGTTCTGGCTCGAGATTGCTTTGATCGGCATCATACCCATCACGCTATCGCTGGTGCCCCGCGTACGCTCCGGATGGACGGGCCAATGGGGGATCGGGTTGACGGCCGTCGCCGGTGTCGCTTTGAACCGGATCAACGTGGGCGGATTGATGCAGACGGTCCGCGGCCACGCCCGTTACTTTCCGCAGTGGACGGAAATCGCCATCAGCCTCGGCGCTATCGCCTCGGTGATCCTGGTGTTCCTGTTCACCGTGGAGCGGTTCCGGGTGTGGGAGGATCGCCCGGCGGACCCGGAGGCTGATCCCACCAAGCTGCCGGAATTCGACCAGGTGGGTATGACGTGGCTCGGTGTTCCGGTGGTCAGGGCCCGGCTCGTCTACTCGCTGGCCTTCGTGGCCGCTGCCGCCGTGGGCTTTGCCCTGATTAGTCCGCGGCCCGCCGCCAGCCGGGGCGTCGAACCGACGGTCGCACACCGGGCCCGTGGGGGTGACGTGTTGTGGATCGACGGCAACCTGGACGGCTACGGCGTGGCCTTCCATCATCTGGACCACGAGAAACGGGAAGGGGAGAAGTCTTCCTGCGTGAAATGCCATCACATGAACCTCCCCCGGGACAAGGACTCCGGCTGCTATGAATGCCACAGCGACATGTACGTGCCCGTCGATTCGTTCCGGCACGACTGGCACGCTTCCCCGGCGGGTGCCAAGCTGCCCTGCCAGGAATGCCATCCGAAGGGGAAGCCTCGAGTGGCCGATACAGCCAAGGCGTGCGACGAGTGCCACAAGGACCTGATTCCCAAAGGTGCTACGATCGAGATCAACAACTACGAGGCGATCGGCTACACCGAGGCAATGCATCGCCTTTGTCTCGGCTGCCATGTGGAAAAGGTCAAGGAGAAAGACAAACCGGATATGGCTCGCTGTGCCTGGTGCCACAAGGAGCGGCGGAGTTTTGTCGACGCTGAGGGTTTGCGTTTCGGCCTGCCGGAGCCGGTTGGGCAGCGGATCATCCTGCCTCCGGTTCCAAAGCCATGACCGAGGAATCCCAATCTGAACTGAAGGAACTGCTCGGGCGCCGGCTCATCGAGCAAGTCCCGTTCAACGTGGCCGTCATCAACCGCGATTTCGAGATCGTGGCCGCCAACCGGAGCTTTCGCGAGTTCTTCGGCAACTGGGAAGGACGCCGGTGTCACGAGGTCTGCAAAGGCTCGCCCACCCGCTGCGAACATTGCCGCGCCCGGGCGGTTTTCGAGGACGGGCTGGCGCGCGTCTCCGACGAAACCGGCC
Source organism: uncultured Solibacteraceae bacterium (assembly GCA_964644025.1). Classification (GTDB taxonomy): domain Bacteria; phylum Acidobacteriota; class Terriglobia; order Bryobacterales; family Bryobacteraceae; genus CAZXVW01. Next base: position 33,413 of record CAZXVW010000008.1, read on the forward strand.
TGGACCGGCACCGCCGTCGCTGCCACTACGTCGTGCATCTGGCGCCACTGCGCGACGCCGAGGGGCGGGTGAAGTACGTCATCGAGATGACCACCGACCTGACCGAGACCCGCCACTGGCGCCGCGAGTATGACTTGTTCTTCGAGCGTGTCCCGGTCTTCGCCACCGTCATCGACCGCAACTTCCGTATCGTGCGCGCCAACGAGAAGTTCCGCGAGGCCTTCGGCGAAGTGCGCGGCCAGTACTGCTACCAGGCCTACAAGCGCCGCAGCAAACCCTGCCCGCATTGCCCCGCCGCCCAGACGTTCGCCGACGGCCTCGAGCACACCGCCAACCAGGTCGGCGTGCGCCAGGATGGGAGCCCGGCTCATTACGTCGTCACCACGACGCCGCTTTCGCGCCGGAAGGCCGTCGTGGAGCACGTCATCGAGATGTCCACCGACATCACGCCGATCCGGGAACTCGAGGCCAGGCTCCAGGAGGCTCACGACTTCTACGAAAGCCTCATCCGCAACGCCGCCACCGGTATTCTGGCCGTCGACAGCGGCGGCCGCACGCGCATCATGAATCCGGCCGCGAAGGCACTGCTGGAGTGGAAGGGCAGCCGGCCCCCGGGCGAGCGGCGGCTCCGCCAGATGCTGCCGCGGGAGTTCTTCGAGAAATGGCCGCTCAACGGTCACGTGCTCCAGTTGCCCGAAACCTCGGTCCGCACCAGCAACGGCGAAACCGTACCGGTCCGCTTTTCCGCCGTTGGACTGAAGAGCCGGAACAAGCTGCTGGGGCAAGCCGCCTTTCTGCAGGACTTGCGGGACATCAAACGGCTCGAGCACGAGAAACTCGAGGCCGAGCGCCTGGGCGCCGTCGGCCAGACCGTGGCCGGCCTCGCCCACACCATCAAGAACCTTCTGATGGGGCTGGAAGGCGGCATGTACATGGTGGACACCGGCTTGCGCCGCGGCGACGCCGAGCGCATCATCAGCGGGTGGGAGGTGCTGCACCGGAATTTCGAGAAAATCACCGCCCTGGTCAAGGACTTCCTCAGCTTTGCCAAGGGCCGCCTCCCGAAGTTGCGCCCCACCGATCCGAACGCGCTGGCGGCTGATATTGTGGCCTTGTACCGGGATGCTGCCCGGCAGCAGGGCGTCGACCTCCAGTTCGAACCCGGCGCCGGCGTCGAACTCGCTCCGCTCGATCCCGACGGAATGGAGACCTGCCTGACCAACCTGGTCTCCAACGGCATCGACGCCGTCATGATGCGGGAGGAACCGGGCGGCTCCGTCATCCTCCGCACCCGGGAAGAAGACGGAGATTTGATCTTCGAAGTTGAGGATAATGGCTGTGGTATGGACTGGGAAGTCAAGGGCAAGATCTTTACCACCTTTTTCACCACCAAGGGGGGCAAGGGTACCGGCCTCGGCCTGCTGACCACCCGGAAAATCGTGCAGGAACACGGAGGCCGTATTGACGTGGAGTCTACTGCCGGGAAGGGAACGATCTTTCGTATCCGCCTGCCGCGCAAACGGCTGGAAGCGCTGGCCGCGGCGGCCGACGGCGGCGGTTCCGCGGGGGAGGCAAACCCATGACAGAAACGATCCGTAAGCGTGTTTTGGTTGTCGACGATGAAGCAGACGTCCGCAACTATCTCCAAACGGCTCTCGAAGACGCGGGATTCGAGGTGGAAACCGCCAACGACGGGCTGGAGGCCCTCGAAGCGGTGCGCCGCCATCCTCCGGACCTGATCTCGCTGGACCTGGTGATGCCCCGCCATTCGGGCGCCAAGTTCTATCGCGAGCTCCAGAAAGATAAGCGATTCCACAAGATCCCCGTGCTCATCGTCACCGGCCACGCCCGCGACGAGCTGGGCCGGGCTGACTTCGATGAGCTGACCATGTCGGGTCCCGGTGTCTACCTGGAAAAACCCGTCCGGCCGCGTTCCTACGTTGCCGCCGTCCGGAAGCTGCTGGGCCTGGAGACTCCGGATGTCTCCGAGCCGGAACCGGAAACTCTGCGCCAGGAATTGGCCGACGCGCTGGGTGGCGCCGACCGCGTCGCCCTCCAGCGCGCGCTCGACGCCTTGAAGAAGAAGTAAAATAGCCCGGGGGGACTTAGATGAGCGAGCAGACCAGGAAAACCATCTTGATCGTCGATGACGAGCCGGACGTCACTGCCTACCTGAAGGCCTTCTTTGAAGATAACGGCTACCGGGCCATCACCGCTTTCGATGGCAAAGAAGGGTTTGACAAGGCCCGGGCCGAACGCCCGGACCTGATCACTCTCGACATCACCATGCCGGAGGAATCCGGCGTGCGCATGTTTCGCGACCTGCAGGCCGACGAAGCAACCGCTTCCATTCCGGTCGTTATGATCACCGGCGTCTCGCCGGAGTTTAAACGGTTCATCGAGACCCGGAGGCAGGTTCGCCCGCCCGAGGCATATTTTGAAAAGCCCATCGACCGGGATGAACTGCTCGCCAAAGTCAACGAGATTTTGAGCGCCAGGCCTTCCTGAGGACTCACTACAAGGGATAATATCCCCAGTAGGTGACGATGCCGCCGGGCAGGTCGCGCACCCGGTAGCCCTTTTGCAGCAGCAACCGGGTGGCCAGGTAGGATCTCTCGCCTACCGCGCAATACACCCACACCTCGCGGTCCTTCGGCAATTCCCCGCAGCGGTCCCGCAGCTCGTCCACCGGAATGTTCGCGGCGCCCTCGATCGCGTCCCGGGCCACCTCTTCCGGCGTCCGCACATCCAGCAGGAAGGCGCTGCTCGATTCCAGTTCCGCCCAATCCGCCAGCGGCAGGTCGCCGCGCAGCACGTTGGCCGCGATCATCCCGGCGATGTTCACCGGGTCCTTGGCGGCGCCGAATTGCGGAGCGTAGCACAGCTCGGCTTGCTCGAGGTCGAAGACTGTCGCCTGCTTCTGAATCGCCATGGCGAAGACGTCGATTCGCTTGTCCACTCCCTTCTCACCCACCGCCTGCGCTCCCAGAACTCTCCCGTCCTTGGTGGAGAAGATGAGCTTCATCTGGATGCGCTTGGCCCCCGGGTAGTAAGAAACGTGGCTGCCCGGGTGGAGGTAGATCTTCTCGTAATCGGTGATCCCGGCGGCGCGCAGGCTTTTTTCGCTGGCCCCGGTCATGCCCACCGAGATTCCGGCGCAACAACAAATCGTCGTGCCCTGCACGCCCCGGAATTTCATATTCCGCCCGCAGATGACGTCGGCCGCCATCCGGCCCTGCCGGCTCGCCGGACCCGCCAGCGGCGCCAGGCACCACTGCCCGGTGATGAAGTCACGCACCTCCACGGCGTCGCCGACCGCCCAGATCCGCGGGTCGCTGGTCCGCAGCGAATCATCCACCCGGATGCCGCCCAGCTGGCCGATCTCCAGCCCCGCGGCTTTCGCCAGCCCGGTTTCGGGTTTGACGCCCACGGAAAGAATCACCAGGTCCGCCGGGTGCGTCGCGCCGGAGGCGGTCTTCACCATCAGACTCCCGTCCTCCGCCGCCTCGAAGGCGGCCACCGCGTCACCCAGTTCGATATTCACCCGCTTGGTCTCCAGGTGGGTGACAATCGGTTCCGACATCTCCGCATCCAGCAATGGCATCAACTGCGGCAGCATCTCGATGATGGTGACTTTCAGGCCCAGGTTAACGAGGTTCTCGGCCATCTCCAGGCCGATGAAGCCGCCGCCGACCACCACCGCGCGCCGGGGGTGCCTCTCTTCAATCCACTGCTTGATGCGGTTGCTGTCCGGAATCGTTCTCAGGATGTGAATGCCCGGCAGATCGATACCCGGCAGGGGCGGCCGGATCGCCGAGGCGCCCGGCGAGAGTACCAGCGCGTCATAGCGCTCCCGGTAGAGGCGGCCGGTGTTGCGCTCTTTCACCTCGACTTCCCGTCGCTGGCGGTCGATTGCCGTCACCTCGTTTTCGGTGCGAATGTCGATCTTAAACCGGTGCTGGAACTGCTCGGCCGAGGTTACCAGCAGGTCCTTTTCCTTCTTAATGACGTTGCCCACGTAGTAGGGCAGGCCGCAATTGGCGAAGGACACGTACGGCCCTCGCTCGAACAGGATGATCTCGCAGCTCTCGTCCAGTCTTCTCAATCTGGCGGCGCACGAGGCGCCACCGGCCACACCGCCGACAATCAGTACCCTCTTCGAATCGGACATAAACCTCTATTATCCCGGACCCATCGGCCGGATTCCTAACGCCCGGTTCTGTCCCGTGCCTCCCAGGCACAGCGCGTGGACGCCGCGTCTGTCTGTCTTCGTGGGAAGCACGCGAAACTCGCCCTTTCTGGTTCCCGCAAAGCCGCCAAGACGCAGAGAATCTACATCTATCTGCTTGGTGCCTTGGCGTGCAATCCGTCCTCCCCTTCGCGCGGCAGTCTTACCCCCGTCGCGCCGTCACCAGCACGGTCCCCGCCGGCAACGGCTCGGCCGCGACGTCCGGGAATCCGAGTGACCCAAGAGCGCCGCGCAGCCGTTCCAGCGACCAGGTCCGGCACCCCCGGCGCTTGATCCGCCGGGCCAGGGAACCGAGCACTACCTCCGGCGGGGGCAGCACGCCCGCGGGCAGAAACATGTCATGGAGGATCAGCAGGCCGTCTTCCCGTAGCCGGGAGCGCGATGCCTCCAGCGTCCGCTGCACTTCACCGCGATCGCAAGAGCCCAGCAGTCCGGAGAGCACGATGGCGCCGAACCGGTCTTGTTCGGCCTCGCCGCCTCGGAAGGCGGACGGCGCCGGCTGGCCGGCGGCAAACGGGTTGACCGCCGTCAAACGGAGCCGGGGCCACCGCTTGCTCACCGTTTGCCGGTAGGCTTCGCCACCGTAGCCGATCAGCAGCACCGGGTCATAAGGCCCCAGGTCCAGCTTCTCCGTCACGGCCGGCGCCGCAAACCGGGCCAACGCCTCGCAGGAGGCCTGATGGAGGCGCTCATCCGGCTCCCGCGGTGCTTCGGGAAGCCCCCCCTCGGCGTAGCTTTCCAGTTCGCGCCACTCGGCTGACAGGCTCGCTTGCTGCAACAGCGCCGCCCGCAAACTCTGTGGCGAACCGCTCCTCAGGTAGCGGGAGGCCAGCTCGAGGTTCCGGTAACCACCTGCGGTCTTCTCGACGATTCCGAGCGCCGTCAGCGCTTCCATCAATTCGCCGAGCGCCTCGGCGTCCAGGCCAAGTTCCCTGGCCAGACCGTCCGCCGCAGTAGCCTCATCCAGCCGGTCGAACAGCCGCAAATCGAGGGCGTAGCCCAGAACCTGACTGCCCAGTCCCGCCGTGGCCAGCCGCAGCAATTGGTCCGGCGCCGGCGCCGGTTGAAAGCGGGAGCTCCCGTCCGGGCGCCGCTGCAGATCCCGCTCGGCCCGGGCGAGTTTTTCCCGCATGCGGACCACTTCCCCAATCACCAGCGTCGCCGGAGGCCGGATGCCGGCCCGTTGCACTTCTGCTGCGATGTCGGCCAGCGTCGCCGCCACCAACCGTTCATCGCGCCAGAATGCCATCTGGATCATCGCGGCCGGGGTGGCCGGGTTTTTCCCGTGCCGGATCAGCGTCTCGGCGATCTTGCTCACGTTACTCACGCCCATCAGGAACACCAGCGTGTCGATGCGCGCCAGCGCCCCCCAGTCCACCCGGTAGTGGTCCTTGCTCGCCTCGTGTCCGGTGACCACCGCCACTGAGGAGGCAGCGTCGCGGTGCGTCACGGCGATTCCGGCGCTCAGCGGCGCGGCAAAGGCCGAGGTCACGCCCGGAATCACCTCGAACGGAATCCCGTGATCGGCCAGGTACTCGGCTTCCTCGCCTCCCCGGCCGAAAACGAAGGGGTCGCCGCCCTTCAGCCGCACCACCGTCTTGCCTTCCCGGGCCTTGCTGACCAGCAACCGGTGGACTTCTTCCTGGCGGGAATCATGCCGGCCCACTGGCTTGCCCATGTAGATGCGCTCGGCCGAGGGCTTGGCCAACGCGAGCACCTCTTCCTGGATTAGCCGGTCGTAGACCACCACGTCGCAGCTCTTCAGCAGCGCTGCGGCCTTCAGTGTCAGCAACTCCGGGTGCCCCGGTCCGGCGCCGACCAGGTAAACTTTTCCGGCGGGAATGGGATTCTCTCCTGTGAGCAAAACTGGGCAGAAGCCTTGCCTGCGGGCTTCGGGATCACTTGCAATACTAGCACATCGCCCGTGGCGCAGATTCCGGGCGCGCGAGTATGATATACAGGAGAGTTCGAGAGGGAGATTGCGGCATGTCGATAGTTACTATTTCCAGAGGCACCTTCTCCGGTGGCAAGATGCTGGCCGAATCCCTGGCCGCCAGCCTTGGTTTTCGTTGCGTGGACCGGGACGTGATCGTCGAGAAGGCGGCGGCGACGGGCGTCTCTCAGGACGAGCTGCGCGACGCACTCCAGAAACCTCCGTCGTTTCTGGACCGCTTCGGGCACAAGAAATACACTTACCTCACGTTGATCCAGGCTGCGCTGGCCGAAGAGGTCAAGGAGGGGAAAGTCGTCTACCACGGCAATGCCGGCCACCTGTTGCTCAAGGGCGGCGGACCGGTGCTCCGGGTACGAATCATCGCGCCGCTGGAATTCCGCATCAAGATGGCCAACGAACGGCTGAAGCTCGACCGCGGGGAGGCGATCGCTTACATCCGCCGGGTGGATCACGAGCGGCAGAAGTGGACCCATTATCTGTACGGAGTCAATTGGGGTGATCCGTCCCTGTACGACATCGTCATCAACCTGGAATTCATTGACATCGCCGAAGCCTGCGACATCGCCAGCGGCATTGTCAGAAGGCAACGCTGTTTCGAGTTCGGCGCCGAGTGCCGCCGCGCGGCCGAGGATTTTGCTCTTGCTTGCCGGGTGAAAGCCAGTCTGGCGCTGGACCGCGCCACGCGTCACCTGGAATTTGATGTGAAGGCGGTTGACGGAGCGGTCTCCATTCAAGGCAAACTGTCGAGGCCGGAAGAGGTCAGGGACGTCGAGAGAGTGGCCGGGGCAGTGCCCGGAGTGAAGAGCCTGAACCTGGATGAACTCATCTCGCGGGTCGAAGCCTGAGTAGCTGCTGGTTTTTCACCAGCCAGGGGAGAACCAATGTCAATCTTCCTGCCAGTGGCAGGAGTGAGCATGAGGTTGCCCTTGCTGATTGGTATTGGCGCCGTCGTCGGATTCCTGTCCGGCCTTCTCGGCGCGGGGGGAGGGTTTTTACAGTCTCCGACCCTGATCATGATCGGCATTCATCCCACCGTGGCCACCGCTTCCGGGGCCACTGCGATCGTGGCGATGTCTTCCTCGGGCACGATGGCCCACTTCCGGCTGGGCCACGTGGACGCCAAGCTGGGGCTGTTCGTGGTTCCGGGCGGGTTGCTGGGAGCGGCGATCGGCGTTCACCTGATCAAGCTCTTGCGGGCGGCCGGCAACGCCGATTTGTTGGTCATTGCCGCCTATATTCTCTTGCTGGCTACGGTGGGCACTTCGATGTTCGTCCAAAGCCTGCGGAGCCACCTCTGCGGCGGGCCCGTTCAGAAACAGGGCCGGCCATCCGGTGCCCGGGCCTGGCTCGGCCGCCTCCCCCTGCAGGTGACGTTTCCCCGTTCCGGTGTCCGCCATTGTGCGTTGCTTCCCTTCGCAATGGGTGGCCTGATCGGCACGCTCACCGCCATCATGGGCGTGGGAGGCGGATTCCTGATGGTCCCGATGATGGTTTACATCCTCGACATGCCCGCCCACGTGGCTGTTGGCACGGACCTGTTCCAGATCCTGATTACTTGCTCCGGCGTCGCGTTGCTGCAGTCCACCGAGAATCACACGGTAGACCTGGTCCTTGTTCTTTGCCTGGCAATGGGATCCACGCTGGGCGCTCAGATCGGGGCCCGGCTAAGCCGGCTGCTCCGCGGTGATCAGCTCATTCTGTTGCTGGCGGTGCTGATGCTCCTGGTTATGGTGAAGCTGCTGGTGGGAGTTCTCCTGCCCCCCGCGAACCTTCTCCAGGCAATGGTGAATTGGGAGCTGCCCACCCTTGCCGGGCCGGCGCGGATCCCATGGGAGGTGGTCTGGCGCGCCTGACCGTTTAAGATCTGAAAATCTTTGTCGCTTTGGTACAATGTTTTAAGCTTCCTCGCGTGAGCTGCGGTGGTTGGTTGAGACTACGAGTGAGATATGGCGATCTTTCTTCCGGTTGCCGGTGTTAGCATCAGCTTGTTCATGCTGGTGGGGATCGGTGCCGCAGTTGGGATCTTGTCCGGCTTGTTCGGTGTCGGCGGTGGCTTCTTGATGACCCCCATCCTCATGATGATCGGTATCCCGCCGACGGTGGCGGCCGCCTCGGATTCCTGCCAGATTGTGGCCGCGTCCTCCTCGGGGGTAGCGGCCCACTTCCGGTTGGGCAACGTTGACATCAAGATGGGCTCGGTACTGCTCGCCGGGGGACTGACCGGCGCGGCCATCGGCGTCCGGCTGATCAAGTTTCTGCGCTTCCTGGGTGAGGCTGACTTTGCAATCACGCTGGCCTACATCATCGTGCTGGGCCTGGTGGGCGGTTACATGTTCGCCGAAAGCATCCAGAGCCTGCGGCGCGGCGCGGAGGTTCCGAGAGCTCACCGGCGGCCGAAGCGGTCCAGCCTCATCAGCCGGTTGCCGTTTCAGATGGACTTTCCCCGGTCCGGCGTCCGCCATTCGGCCCTCGTTCCCTTTGGGCTGTGCACCGTGGTCGGCATCCTGGCGAGCATCATGGGCGTCGGCGGTGGCTTCATTATGTTGCCGATGATGGTTTACCTGTTGCGGATGCCGACGCACGTGGCCGTGGGCACCAGCCTCTTTCAAATCCTGTTCATGTGCGCTGGCGTCACTTACATGCAGGCTACGACGAACCATACCGTCGATCTCGTGCTGGCGATCCTGCTGGCGGCCGGCTCCACCATCGGCGCCCAGGTGGGCGCCCAGCTCAGCCGGCTGTTGCGGGGCAGCCAGTTGATTCTCTTGCTGGCCACGCTCGTTCTCCTCGTCACCGCAAAGATGGTGCTGAGCTTGGTCCTCCCTCCGGAGGAACTCCTCGTCCCGGCGGAAGCTTCCAATAAGAGCTGGGATGATCCGGCCCGTCACGGCGTCTATGCCAGCCAGCGCCTGCGTCCGGGGTCGGCTTCGCAGCACCACCGAATAGTAGCACCCTGCGATTCAAGATTCGACCTTCCGTATCCGATCGTGCACCGGAGAGATTCATGTCTATCTTCCTTCCTGTAGCAGGAGTTAGCATCAATTTGTTCCTTCTGATTGGCGTGGGCGGCGTCGTCGGTTTCATGTCCGGACTGTTCGGCGTCGGCGGAGGTTTCTTGTTAACCCCGATCCTGATGATGATCGGGATCCCACCAACAGTGGCGGCTGCTTCGGATTCCTGCCAGATCGTGGCCGCGTCGTCTTCCGGCACCGCGGCTCATTTCCGGCTCGGCAACGTGGACACGAAACTGGGCGGGATTCTTCTTCTCGGCGGCTTGGCGGGCGGCGCCATTGGCGTCCGCATCATCAAGCTGCTTCGGGAAATGGGCAGCGCCGACTTTGTCATTACGGTGTTTTATGTGGTAGTGCTCGGCGGCATCGGCGGCTTCATGTTCTTCGAGAGCCTGCAGAGTCTCCGCCGCGGGGCCGTGGTCCAGCGTCCGCATCGGGCCACGAAGGGGAAAGGCCTGGTGAGCCGCCTGCCTTTCCAGATGTACTTCCCTCGTTCGAAGGTGCGCCATTCCGTGCTGGTGCCCTTTTTCCTATGCGCGATCGTGGGAGTCATGGCCGCCATCATGGGCGTCGGCGGCGGCTTCATCATGGTGCCGATGATGGTCTACCTGCTCCGTATGCCCATGCATGTGGCCGTCGGCACGGATCTTTTTCAGATCCTGTTCACTTGCGCTGGGGTGACCTATATGCAGGCCACCACCAATCACACCGTGGACCTCGTCCTGGCAATCCTGCTGGCGCTCGGCTCGACCATCGGCGCCCAGATCGGCGCCCGAGTCGGTAAGCTCCTTCGAGGCGACCAGCTCAAGATTATCCTGGCCTCTATCGTCCTGCTTGTGATGGTGAAGATGGCGGTCGGGTTGATTACCACTCCGGCCAGCTTGTTGGATCCTGCAGGGGGTCATTGATATGAGACGATGGAAAATGCTTTTCGCGTTGGTTACCGGCCTGTTTCTGTGCTCCGTTTCCCTGACGAGTGCGCCTGCCCCGGCCTGTGCGGATCAGGCTTTGCAATTGACTCCGCCGGTCATCGAAATCGGGACATTCTATAACGGTGCCGAGATCCGTATCGAAGGAGCTGCTGAGCCCGGATCCCAGATCGTCGTCGTGATCGAGGGACCCGAAACGGAAGAGGTCTTCAACAAGAAGGGCCGCGTCGGGCCGATCTGGGTCACCACGGGCAAAGTGCACATTGCCGGGGTCCCTTCGCTGCGGCTTGTCGTGACTCCTGAACCACTGAACAACGTGCTCAGCCAGGAGATCATCGAGAAGTACGAGCTCAGTGACGCCGCCGTCAAGAGGCGCATGCGGATCGAACCGGCCACCGAGGACCTGGAGGTCATCAAGGATAATTTTATTGACATGAAGGTAAACGAAGGCCTGTATCGCACTTCCACCGGTGGCGTCACTCTCGGCACGCCATCGGCTGGCTGTGTGCCGTACACGGCCCTTATCCAATGGCCGAAAATAGCCCCTCCGGCCTCCTACGAGATCCGGGTGTACCAGTGCCGCGATGGGGAGGTTCTCGGCCAGAGTTCGGCCCGGCTGGAGGTGGTAAAGATCGGTTTTCCTGCCCGTCTGTCCTCGCTCGCTCGGGACCGGGCGCCACTTTACGGAGCGCTCTCGGTCATTATCGCTCTCCTGGCCGGATTCGGTATTGATTTTCTCGCCTCCAAGCTGGGCAAGAAAGGTCCCGCCGCTCACTGAGTCGGGACCGCCGGCCGGCGGAGATCTCGCCGGCTACGCCCTCCCCCGATTCGGGTCCCCCGGCCACCGGGGACGCCGT
>CAZXVW010000009.1:0-43074 GCA_964644025.1 uncultured Solibacteraceae bacterium
GCGAGGGGATGCGGAGTGAGGTGCGCTGGAATGGTGGAGGCGGCGGGAGTCGAACCCGCGTCCGGGAATGTTCGCCGCCGGAAGCCTACGTGCGTAGCCGATTCTAAAGGTTCGGTTACCGCCGCAAAACCGGCAAGAGCGACGGTTCCCTAGTCCGATTGGTTCTCAGCCTGGGGCTCCGGACCGAAGCCTTGCGCCTATCCCGCGAGTCGACGCTCGCTGACCGCCATGCGGGCCTGGCGGCCGGAGCGGCCACCTGCTAATCAGGCGGCGTATGCAAACTGCGTATCGGCAGTTGTTGTTTTTCCGATCGTTTTACGGGAGCTCGGAACCCGGCACGCCTTCCGACGTCAATCCAATCCCGTCGAAACCGTTACGCCCCCACTTCCACTTTCTATGCTACCACCAACCGCCCGCCTTTCAACGGCGAAATCGCCGGCGGGGTGAGATTTTGAACATCTTTCAACCCTTGCCGAAGCCGGCCGGAATGAGTCATGATGTAACGGACCCTTGTGATGGCCGAGACCGTCGTTACCCCGGACGTCGAGCTTACCAGCCAGGAGGAGCTGACGCCCTTGTACCACGTCGTGCTGCTCGATGACGATGAACACACCTACGCCTACGTCATCGAGATGTTGCAGAAACTGTTCTTGTTCTCGAAAGCGAAGGCCTACCAGCACGCCGTCGAGGTCGATACGACCGGCCGCACCATCGTGCTCACTTGCGAACTGCCGCAGGCCGAGTTTGCGCGCGACCAGATCCAGTCCTACGGCGCGGACTGGCGCATGCCGCAGTCGAAAGGCTCGATGTCCGCGATTATCGAACCGGCCGGCGGGAGCCCGAAAGCGACCGAGTAGCCCGGCCCGGAGCCATAGCTTAGGCGGAGGAGCGGGAGGCGGGCGCCGCCGGTCACGCCATCCGCGCGGGGTTGTCCGGTAAGCGCGTTTCCTGCTACAAGGGAAGTTCCGAGGAGGCAGCGATCGTCAGAATCTGCGTCTTAGCCAGCAGCAGCTCGGGGAACTCGACATTCATCGGCACCGAGCGGACGCGTATCCTAATCGACGCCGGTCTGAGCCGGAAGGCGACTTTCGAGCGGCTCGCCGCGATCGGCGAGGACCCGGGAAAACTCGACGCCATCGTGCTGACCCATGAGCACAGCGACCACGTCGCCGGGCTGGGGCTGATCGCCCGGACGTTGGACATTCCCGTCTGGATGACAACGCTGACTGCTCCGGCCATTGCTTGGGATGATTACGAGCCGAAGCTGGAGACCTTCCAGGCCGGCTCGGAATTCCGCATCGGCGAGATCGACATTCGCAGCTTCACGATCCCGCACGACGCCGCCGACCCGGTCGGCTACTGCCTGCGCACGCAGGGCTTGAAACTCGGCATCGTCACCGACCTGGGCTATATTCCGGATTCAGTGAAGTTTCACCTCCAGGGAACGGACTTCCTGCTGCTGGAGTCCAACCACGACCTGGAGATGCTGAAGGTGGGCCCTTATCCCTGGCCCGTCAAGCAACGGGTGATGAGCCGGAAAGGACATCTCTCCAACGAGGTGGTCTCTGATTTCATCGCCGCGGAGCTGGCTTCGTCCACCCGGACGCTGGTGCTGGGACACCTCAGTGAGCACAACAATCATCCCGAGATTGCCCGGATGTCGGCGCAGGAGGCGCTCGACGAGCGGAGATTGGACACCCGGCTGGTGGTGGCTGTGCCACGACGGCAAACCGCCGTGTTTCAACTCTGAGACCGAGAGAAAGCAACGATGATTGAACGATATACACGCCCGGAAATGGGCCGGATCTGGAGCCTGGAGAACAAGTACCGCCAATGGCTGGAGGTGGAGCTGGCCGCCGCGGAAGTCCTCGCCGAGCTGGGGCAGGTGCCCGCCGAGGCCGCCCGGCTGCTCCGCCGGCATGCCGGCTTCACCGTGGAGCGGATTCTCGAGATCGAAAGCGAAGTGAAGCACGACGTGATCGCCTTCACCACGGCGGTGGCCGAGACGATGGCGAAGGCCGGCGCCGCCGACGCCTCGCGCTGGCTGCATTACGGGCTGACCTCGAACGACGTGGTCGATACGGCCCAGGCGCTGCAAATCCAGCAGGCGTCGGCCCGGATCCTGGACGGCGCGGACCAGCTCCTGGAGGTTCTGAAACAGCGGGCCCAGGAATTCCGCCACGCGATCCAGGTGGGCCGGACCCATGGAGTGCACGCCGAGCCGATCACGTTCGGCCTGAAGCTGGCGCTCTGGTATGACGAGCTGCGCCGGAACCGCGGAAGGTTTGCCGCGGCGGCCGAGGAGATCCGCGTCGGCAAGACCTCCGGAGCGGTGGGCACGTTCGGCCACATCGGTCCGGAAGCTGAGGAGCGCATTTGCGAGAAACTGGGCCTGCGGCCGGCGGCGATCACCAACCAGGTGATTTCGCGGGACCGGCACGCCGCTTACCTCGCCATGCTCGGGCTCATCACGGCCACTCTGGAGAAGATCGCCTTGGAAATCAGGCACTTGCAGCGCACCGAAGTGCGGGAGGCCGAAGAGCCGTTCGCCAGGGGCCAGAAGGGCAGTTCCGCGATGCCCCACAAGCGCAACCCGATCGTTTGCGAACAGATCTGCGGGCTGGCCCGCCTGGTCCGCTCCAATGTCCAGGCTGGGTACGAGAACATCGCCCTGTGGCACGAGCGGGATATCTCGCATTCCTCGGTCGAGCGGGTGATCCTGCCGGATTCCACTATCCTCACCGATTACCTGCTGGCCAAGACGCACTGGCTGGTCAAGGGAATGCGGGTTCATCCGGAACGCATGAGGAGGAACCTGGATTTGACCGGCGGGTTGATCTTTTCCGGGCAGCTTCTGCTGGATTTGACCGCGGCCGGGATGCTGCGCGAGACAGCCTATAAGCTGGTGCAATCCCATGCGATGAAGGCCTGGCAAGAGGAGACCAGCTTCCGGGAGGCCATCGAGGCAGACCCGGAGGTGCGCGCGCTACTGACGCCGAAGCAGATCGCCCGGAGCTTCTCCGTGGAGCGCCAGCTTGCCAATGTGGACCGGATTTTCGCCCGGGTGTTCGCCGGGGAGCGGCAGGTTGCTCCAGCCCGTTAGCCGGGACTGCCGCTGAGCCGTTTGACTGGGGATAGGAATGATCTTGAACCCTGATATCGAAAAATACATCTACGGGTTGCTCCCGCCCAGGGATCCGTTGCTGGCCGAAATGGAGGCCGTGGCGGAGCGAGAGCACATCCCGATCGTGGGCCCGGCGGTGGCCGGGCTACTGGCCCAACTGGTGATCATTTCCGGCGCCCGGCGTATCTTCGAACTGGGTTCGGCCATCGGATACTCGACCCTCTGGCTGGCTCGGGCGGCCGGGGAAGGCGCCGAGGTGCACTACACGGATGCCAGCGAGGAAAACGCGCGGCGTGCCCGGGCCTACTTCGAGCGCGCCGGCGTGGCCGACCGCATTCGAATCCACGTGGGCGATGCCCTGGCGTCGCTGGCCGCCACCAGCGGCGAGTTCGATTTCGTCTTCAACGACATTGACAAGCGCGGTTATCCGGCGGTGATGAAAGCGGTACCATTACGCCTGAAGCCGGGAGGACTGTTCGTCAGCGACAATGCGTTGTGGCACGGCCGGGTGCTGAATCCGGACGACGAGAAATCGCGAAACGTGGTCGAGTTCGACAGTAACCTCTTCACAAGAAAGGACTTCTGCACCACGCTCATTCCGCTCCGGGACGGCGTCCTGGTCGGCGTGAAAAGGTGATTTCGGCCCCGGAAGGCGGCGCCAGCGGCGAGGAGTACTACCCGGGAAACACATTAGCCTAAATTCGCAGGTCTGATTCGGTTGGTTTCGGTTACACTGGTAAGTGAGGGAAGATGGCGGGACGTTGCCCCGGGGGAAGAGAGTGATCGAAAGCGATGAGTTGTGTGACTGAGCCTGCCAAGACCGCGGTTGCGCTGGCCAGGGTTCTGTTGGTGGACGACGAACCTGCTTCCCGGTTAGCCCTGCAGGCCATTCTCCGGGCAGGCGGATACGAAGTGGACGCGGCCGCCTCGGCGGCGGAAGCGGTCCGAAAGCTGAACGAGGGCGAATACGAACTAGTGCTGACGGACCTGCGCATGGAGTCGCCCGAGGCCGGCTTGCGCGTGCTGGCACACGCCAGGATTGTGGATTACAAGCCTGCCACCGCCTTGATCACCACTTACCAGGATGGGAAGGTGCCACAAACGTCAGCGGGCGCGGACCAGCCGCTGTTGATCGCCCCTGAGGACCTTCCGGAATTGCTCACCAAGGTCGCGGACCTGATCGGCGAGCGTGTCACCCGGCGCGTGGCGCGGGCGTTGCGCCGCACCGGCTGAGTTTCGCCGCGGCGCGCCCCTGCCGGGCGCTTTCCTGATTATCGTCAAGGCTGTTTCTTCTTGGGCATCGGTGCGTGAGTCGCCTTGCGCCACGCCACCAGCCGCTCGTGCAACTCGCGCGCTTTATCCGGCATCTTCGTGGCCAGGTTGTTTTGTTCGGAGATGTCGGCGCGCAAGTTGTAGAGTTCGATGGTTCCGGTTTCGAAGAACTCGATGAGCTTGTAATCGCCCATCCGGATGGCGCCGGCCGGCGTGGTTCTCCAGGCGCCGACATCCGCCTTGCCCTGGAGATAGCCGGGGAAATGCCAGTAGAGGGGAGGGCGTGCGGCTCTGGCCCGGCCACCGGAAGCCAGGACCGGGAGGAAGCTGGTCCCATCCAGGACCTGGTCCGGATCCAGCTTCGCGCCGGCAATCTCGGCCAGCGTCGGGTAGAAGTCGACATTGATGACGGGGACGTCGGAAACGCTGCCCGGTTTGGTCACGCCCGGGTAGCGGACGATGAGCGGCACCCTGATGCCGCCTTCATAGAGCATTCCCTTGCCGCCGCGGAGCGGGGCGTTATCGGTGATTTCGTTCGCTTCGACGCCGGCCCGGTGATAGCCGCCGACGCCGCCGTTGTCCGAGTAGAAAATGACCACCGTGCGATCGGCGAGCCCGACCTCATCCAGCGTCTGGAGGATGCGGCCGACGCCCTGGTCGAGGCTGTCGATCATGGCCGCGTAGACGGGATTGCTCTGCCCTCCCACCGGGGGCTTGCGTTTCCACTTGGCCACCAGGTCCGGCTTGGCGCTCAGCGGCGTGTGGACGGCGTAATGGGGCAGATAGAGGAAGAAGGGGCGGTCGCGGTTCGCCTTGATGAACCGGACGGCCTCCTCGGTGAGCCGGTCAGTGAGGTATTCGCCCGGGGGGCCGTCGATGAGGTTGGGGTTGTTGTAAGGGCTAAAGTAACCTCCGCGGCCGGGGGCGCCCCGCTCGTTGCCGCCGATGTTGATGTCGAAGCCTTGGTTTGTCGGCAGATACTTGCCACCGCCCAGATGCCACTTCCCCATGCTGGCGGTCCGGTAGCCGGCGGCGTGGAGGACCTCGGCCACGGTGACCACACTCAGGGCGAGTTCAGTGCGGTTGGGGACCGGAATCATCTTGCGGAATTTCTCCAGTCCGCGGGCGCCGGAACCCACCGTGTAGATGCCCGTGCGCGGTGCATACTGGCCGCTCATCAGGGCGGCCCGCGTCGGCGCGCAGTTCGGGCAGGCGTAGGCGCTGGTGAATTTCATGCCGGCGGCGGCCAGCGAATCGATGTTCGGGGTTTCGTAATACTGGCTCCCGTAGCTGGACAGGTCCGCCCAGCCGAGGTCATCGGCGACGATGAAAATGATGTTGGGCCGGGCGGCGGGTGCGGGGAGCGGGGCACCCAGAGCCAGTGTCAAAAGACTCAGCAGTACCGTTTTCATCACGAATGCAGTGTACCACTCCCAGCGCCCATGCGGAATTGGGGGCCGGTGAGGCGGTCGTGGTACACTTGACCGGCATGAAACGGCGAGATTTTATGTCCCTGAGCGCGGCCGGGGCGGCGGGCGCCGCCTGCGGGGGACCACGGGCCACCGAGCCGGCTGCTGGCGGCAAGCGCGTCCGGTTTTACCTCGGCTGCCAGAGCGGGCCCACTACGGACGAGCGGCTGGCGTTCTTCAAGCGGCATGGGGTGGAGCACATTTGCGGCTGGCCGGACGGCTGGCGCCAGTTGCGCTACTACAAAGTGGAGGACCTGGAGAAGCTGCGGGAGCGATGTGAGCGGCACGGAGTCCAGCTCGAAATGGTAGGCGCCCCGTTTCTGACCTCTTCCCACATTGACCGCGAGAAGCGGCCGGCGATCTTGCTGGGCGAGGACCCGGAGCGCGAGCGCGACATCGACGACATCCAGCGCACCATTGAAAGCTGCGCCAAAGCCGGCGTGCCGGCCATGAAATATAACATGAGCATCCTGGGCGTGCTGCGCACCGGCCGCACCCCGGGCCGCGGCGGCATCAGCCTGAGCACCTGGAAGCTGGCCGATGCCAGGCCCGACAAGCCCAGAACGCGGGCCGGCGAGGTCACGGCCGACATTTTCTGGGAGCGAATCGCCTATTTCCTGGGAAGGGTGGTTCCGGTAGCCAATGAATTCAAGGTGCGGCTGGCCTGCCACCCGCATGACCCCGGAGTACCTCCGGAGGGCTACCAGGGGGTGAACCGGGTGCTGGGCACCGTGGAAGGGCTGAAGAGATTCGTCTCCATCCACGAGAACCCGTATCACGGCTTGAACTTCTGCCAGGGCTCGGTGGCGGAGATGCTGGAAGAACCGGGCAAACAGATCTACGACGTCATCCGCTACTTCGGCGAACGCAAGAAGATCTTCAACGTCCACTTCCGCAACATCCGCGGCCGGCGCGACGACTTTGTCGAAACTTTCCCGGACAACGGGGACGTGGACATGGTCAAGGCGGCGATGGTCTACAAGGAAACCGGCTATCCTTACATGCTGATGCCGGATCATGTGCCGCAACACCCCGGGGACCCCAGGCACCTGCAGGCGTTCGCCTTCTGTTACGGCTATATCCGCGCCGTCATCCAGGCAGTGGAGGAGCTGGGCTGACCGGACCGCCCGGCCGCCCTGGTCTTCCCGGGTGAGCGAGGGCGGCACAAAAGGAATACCATAAACGACATGATGACGAGGCTTGCTGTGCTTGCCATCGGCCTGGCGCTGGGCGTCCAGGAACTGCCCGCAGCGCCCGCTCCATCGAACCCCAACATTGTGCTGGTGCTCGCCGACGATCTTGGCTACGGAGACCCGCAATGTTACAACCCGGAGTCGAAGATTCCGACGCCGAACATGGACCGGCTGGCGGCGCAAGGGATGCGCTTCACCGACGCCCACTCGCCCTCCTCGGTCTGCACGCCCACCCGGTACGGGATTCTCACCGGCCGGTTCGCCTGGCGCACCTGGCTGAAGCGGGGCGTGCTGGGGCCTTACGGCGCGCCGCTGATCGAGCGCGGGCGCCTGACGCTGGCCAAGATGCTGAAGGAGCGCGGCTACGCGACCGGCTGCATCGGCAAGTGGCACCTGGGCTGGAACTGGACCCGGAAAGCGGGCGGTTTTGTGCCACCGGAAACCAGGGGGACGAAAGACGAGGAGATCGACTTGACCAAGCCGCCGGTCAACGGGCCGCGGATGGCGGGTTTCGACTACTACTTCGGCACCGACGTGCCGAACTACCCGCCCTACATCTTCATCGAGGACGAACACTTCGTCGGGCCGCCGCCGGTGAAGCCCAAACCGGAGAACATGTTCGGCAACCCGGGACGCATGCAGGCGGGCTGGCGGCTGGAGCAGATCCTGCCGACGCTCACCCGGAAAGCGGTCGAGTTCATCGAGCAACACGCCGGCAAGGGTCCATTCTTCCTGTATCTCCCGCTGACGGCGCCGCATACGCCCATCGTTCCTTCCAGGCCCTGGCAGGGCAAGAGCCGGGCGGGCGATTACGGCGACCTGGTGGCCGAGGTGGACGGCACGCTCGGCGCGGTGATGGCGGCGCTGGAGCGCACCGGCGCCGCCGGCAACACCGTGCTCATCATGACCAGCGATAACGGCTCACCGGCGCGCGCCGGCGATCCCTTCATCCGAAATCCCGAATGGGCAAAGACGGGCGCCGTGGTGCGGATGTTCGGCCACAACCCGAGCGACGGCTGGCGGGGGATGAAGGGAGACGCCTGGGAAGGCGGACACCGGATTCCCTTCATTGTCCGCTGGCCGGGGAAAGTGCCGGCGGGCACGACGAACAACAGTCTGATTTGCCTGGTGGACCTGATGGCCACCATCGCCGCCGCAATCGGCCGCCAACTGCCGGCCTCCGCCGCCGAGGACAGCTTCAATTTTCTTCCGGCGTGGCGGGGCGCGAAAGACTATAACCCGGGCCGGGCGGCGCTGATTCATCACTCGTTTCGGGGAATGTTCGCCGTCCGGCAGGGGGAGTGGAAGCTGATCCTGGGACGGGGCTCCGGCGGCTTCTCCAAGCCGGCGACGATCGACCCGGCCAAGCTGAAGCCGGGTGAGCCGCGAGGCCAGCTCTACGATTTGGCCGCCGACCCCGCCGAACGGCACAACGTTTGGAGCCAATGGCGGAAGATCGTGAAGAAACTCACCGCGCTGCTCACCGAATACCAGCAGACAGGAACCAGCCGGGCAGCGAAACAGTAACGGAAACACTTCGCCGGCGGCCGGGACACGGCCGCGACAATCCGGCGCATCATCTGCCAGCCGGTCCCATAATCCCGCCGGAGCCGGGATGGCGTGGAGTACAATAGAGGTGCGCCCACGCTATGCTACTGGATTCAGTCCTCGCCAAGATTTTCGGCACCAAGAACGAGCGCGAGCTGAAGGCGATGCGCCCGATCGTGGTCGCCATCAACGAGCTCGAGCCGGCCATGCGAAAGCTGTCGGATGCCGAGCTAGCGGCCAAGACGCAGGAGTTCCGCCAGCGGCTGGAACAGGGGGCACCGCTCGATGATCTGCTGATCGAGGCTTTCGCCGTGGTGCGCGAGGCGGGCCGCCGCACGCTCAACATGCGGCATTTCGACGTCCAGTTGATCGGCGGCGTCGTCCTTCACCGGGGCAAGATCGCGGAGATGAAGACCGGTGAAGGAAAAACGCTGGTGGCCACGCTCCCTGTCTATCTCAACGCGCTGGAGGGCAAGGGTGTCCACGTGGTCACGGTGAACGACTACCTGGCCAAGCGCGATGCGGAATGGATGGGGAAGATTTACCGGTTCCTCGGCATGAGCGTCGGCACGATCGTGCACGACCTGGACGACCGGGAGCGGAAGGAAAGCTACGCCTGCGACGTCACTTACGGAACCAACAACGAATTCGGCTTTGATTACCTGCGCGACAACATGAAGTTCCGGCTCGAGGACTGCGTGCAGCGCGAGCACCATTACGCCATCGTCGACGAGGTGGACTCGATCCTGATCGACGAGGCGCGCACGCCGCTGATTATTTCCGGGCCGAGCGAGGAATCCACCGACAAGTACTACCGCATCAACAGCATCATCCCGAAGCTGGTGCGCGGCGAAGAGGTGGAGGGCAAGGAACCGGGCGAGAAGTACACCACGGGCGATTACACGGTGGATGAGAAACACCGCACCGTGGCGCTGACCGAAGAGGGCGTGGCGAAGGTGGAGCGGCTGCTCAACATTCCGAATCTTTACGATCCGGCGATGATGGAGATTAACCATCACGTGCAGCAGGCGCTGAAGGCGCACGTGCTGTTCCAGCGCGACCGGGACTACCTGGTGAAGGACGGCCAGGTGGTGATCGTCGACGAGTTCACCGGGCGGCTGATGCCGGGGCGGCGGTGGAGCGATGGTCTGCACCAGGCGATCGAGGCCAAGGAAGGCGTCAAGATCGAGCGGGAGAACCAGACGCTGGCGACGATCACCTTCCAGAACTACTTCCGGATGTACAAGAAACTCGCCGGTATGACCGGAACGGCGATGACCGAGGCGGCCGAGTTCAACAAGACCTACAATCTCGACGTGGTGGAGATACCCACCAACAAACCGCTCATCCGGATTGAGTACCCGGACGTGGTCTACCGCACCGAGGAAGAGAAATGGCGCAACGCCGCCAAGGAGATCGCCGCACAGCACGCCAAGGGGCGCCCGGTGCTGGTGGGTACGATCTCGGTGGAGAAATCCGAGAAGCTGTCGCGCATTCTCAAACGCATGAAGGTGAAGCACGAAGTGCTGAACGCCAAGAACCATGCGCGCGAGGCCATGATCGTCGCCCAGGCGGGCCGCAAGGGCGCGGTGACCGTCTCGACCAACATGGCCGGCCGCGGCACCGACATCCTGCTGGGCGGGAACCCGGAGTACATGACCAGGGAGCAGCTTCGGCGGCAGGGCAAGGACCCCGACAAGGTTTCCAAGGAAGAGTGGAACGAGGTCTTTCTCCCCATCAAGGAGCAAACCGACGCCGAACATGAGGAGGTGGTGCGGCTCGGCGGGCTCCACATTGTCGGCACCGAACGCCACGAGGCCCGCCGCATCGACAACCAGCTCCGGGGCCGCGCCGGGCGCCAGGGTGATCCGGGCAGTTCCCGTTTCTTCCTCTCCCTGCAGGATGACTTGCTGCGCATTTTCGGCGGCGACCGGATTCAACGGCTGATGCTGCGGCTCGGCATGGAGGAGGACGTCCCCATCGAGTCCAAACTCATCAGCAAGCGCATCGCCAAGGCCCAGGAGGCCGTCGAGGCGCAGAACTTCGCCGCCCGCAAGCACTTGCTCGAGTACGACGATGTGATGAACAAGCAGCGGACGGCCATCTATAAGATGCGCCGCGAGTTGCTCGAGGGCAAGGACATGCGGGAGCGGATTCTGGAGATCGTTCGCGGGATCCTGGTTTCCTACCTCGACAAGTACTGTCCGGCCCGGGCCAAACCTTACGAGTGGGATCTGGGAGCCCTGCAGACCGAGATCCTGAGTGAGTTCGGGGTGAAGATCGATCCGGAGGAGCTGGCTGAGCTGACCCGAGAAGAGATCGAAGACACCATCTACGACCTTCTCCTGAAGAAGTACCGGGAAAAGGAGGAACGCATCCCCCCCGAGGCGCTCCGGGAAACCGAGCGCATCGTCATGCTCAACGTCGTCGACAACCAATGGAAGGACCACCTGTTGTCGATGGACCACTTGAAAGAGGGCATCGGGCTGCGGGGCTACGGGCAGAAAGACCCGCTGGTGGAGTACAAGAAAGAATCTTTCGTGCTGTTCAACGAGATGCTGGACCGGATCGAGGATGAGACGATCCGGATCCTGTTCTTCCTCCAGCCGGCTGAGGAGAGGGCGCCCATGGTCACCCGTCCGGCCTGGCCCGAGGACAACGGCGAAAACGGCGAGCTGGTCGGCGCCGCCGCACGCCGGCAAAGCCAGGCCGCCGAGGCCACCTTCGCCGATTTCACCCGCAACATCCAGCGCAAGAAACAGAAGGAGCTGGACGAGCTGCAGTTTGCCGGCAGCGGGGCCAAGTCCTCCGCCAGGCAGCCGGTGGTGCGAGGCAAGAAGATCGGCCGGAACGATCCCTGCCCGTGCGGCAGCGGGAAAAAGTACAAAAAATGCTGCGGCGCCCGATAGTCCTGATCACTACCCTGGCCCTGACGGCCGGACAAGCCGCCCTGGGGGCGATCTGGCCGGAGGAGTTCTTCGGGTACAAGCGGACTTCCGTTCGCCAGGTCTCGCCGCGCGAGAAGGCAGTCTGGGAAGAATACGGTCTGGATGAGGCCGAAACCGCCACCTACGCGCTCAATGGGACGAAATTCACGGCCACGGCCTACCGGCTCGGCGACGCCACCAGCGCCATGGCCGTCTACGAGTGGAAGCGCCCGAAGGACGCCAAGCCCTCGGATCTGGCCAAGCTCGCCGTGGAGTGGAACGACGGCGCCTTCCTGGCCTTCGGCAATTACGTGTTGCGGTTCGACGGACGCAAGCCGACCAGTGACGAGCTGGTGGGTCTGTACCTGGTGCTGCCGGTACTCGAGCGCGCTCCCCTGCCGGTCTTTCCCGGATTCATTCCCCGGCAGGGCCGGATCAGCGGCTCCGAGCGCTTCGTCATCGGTCCGGCGTCGCTTGCGGAATTCGAGCCACGGGTGCCCCCCTCGGTGGCCGGGTTTCACTTCGGAGTGGAGGCGCAGTTGGCGAAGTTCGAATCCCCTAAAGGCGATCTGGAACTAGGAGTATTTTCTTATCCGACGCCAGGTATCGCCCGGGAGCGCCTGGCGGAGTTCCGAATGTTGCCCTCGGTGATGGTGAAGCGAACCGGGCCGCTGGTGGCGGTGGTGTTCGATCCGCCGGACGCCGACGAGGCCGAGAAGCTGCTGGGGAAGATAAATTACCGGGCGACAATCACTTGGGATGAATTCACCACCCGGCATCGACTGACCATCGTCGATATTGTGCTGACCGGGTTTCTGTTCATCGGCGGGCTGGTGCTGGCGGCGCTTCTGCTCGGAGCGCTGTTCGGGGGGCTGCGCTTCTGGAAGTTGCGGGGACTGGAGCGGCTGGACGAGGAAGACCCGATGATCCTGCTGCACCTGGAAGATAAGTAACTCCCGTTCTATCTCTGTGTTAGAGTCAAAACCGGAGGCTGTGAATCAAGGCCTGGAAAGTTTTCCACACCCTGTGGAAAAACCAAAACTCTGCCAAGTTGTTTTAAATGTTTCACTTACAAAGATTCATTTTGGCTCACTTTTTCTCTTGACTTCCGGGCGGTCTCGCCATAAACTCCAAAGCACAACCAGGTTTTGGCGGTTGCGAATCCGTCGAATCTGATTCTCCCAATGAACATCACCCCCGCTCAGCCGGGGGAAGAGGAAATGCCCACCGTGTCCGGTGGGCATTTCTACGTTTGGGCGGTGCGGCTCAACTTCCGGAGCTGCCGCTGGAAGCAGGAGGCGGCACCCGCGGCCATGGAGCGCCATTTCCACAGAGATTTCCACATGCGGCCGGGCGGCAGAGCGGCCGGGTTCGGCCGATCGCGGGGGATGGGAGTGGAACTGCTTGTGGTACGCTGGAACTTTTATGCGAGATGGAAAGCTGCAGGTGATTCCCCTGGGCGGGCTGGGCGAATTCGGCATGAACTGCCTGGCCCTTCGCTACGGCGAGGACATGATCGTCATCGACGCTGGAATGATGTTTCCGGAGGAGGACCTGCTGGGAGTGGATATCGTCACGCCGGACTTTGCGTTCCTGGCGGAGAACCGAGACCAGGTGCGGGCCCTGGTGCTGACCCACGGCCACGAGGACCACATTGGAGCGACGCCGTTCCTGCTCTCCAAGGTCAACGTGCCCGTCTACGGCACCGCATTCACCCTGGCGCTGGTGGAGCGCCGGCTGGGGGAGCACCATCTCGACGAGGAAGTGTCGCTGAATCGCGTCAGACCCGGTGAGAAGATCGAGATCGGTCCGTTTCGAGTCGAATTCATCCATGTGACGCACTCGATCGTCAGCGCCGTTGCTCTGGCGATCACGACGCCGCTCGGAGTCGTCATCCATACCGGCGATTTCAAAGTGGACCCGACCCCGACCGACAACGTCCTGTTTGACCTGCACACGCTGGCCGATTACGGCAAGCGGGGGGTGCTGCTGCTGCTTTCCGATTCGACGAATGTGGAGCGGCCGGGCTACACGCAGAGCGAACGGGCGGTGCGGCCCCGCCTCGAGGAAATTTTCAACCGGGCGCCGCGGCGAATCGTCATCTCTTGTTTCAGTTCCTCGATTCACCGCCTCCAGCAGATCCTCGAGATCGCCGCGCAATTCGGCCGCAAGGTCGCACTGGTGGGCCGGAGCGTGCTGCAGGTGACCGAGATCGCGCATGACCAGGGTCTGCTGGAGATTCCCGACGGGCTGCTGTTGCGCCCCCAGGATGTCGGGCAGGCACCGCCGGAAAGAGTAGTGGTGGTGGCCTCCGGCACGCAAGGCGAACCGATGTCGGCGATGTCGCGGATCGCCGTGGACCGTCACAAGCACGTCTCCGTGGAGCGGGGTGACACGGTGGTGTTGAGCGCCAGGATCATTCCGGGCAACGAAAAGGCCATCTACCGGATGGTGGACCACTTCGCCCGGCGCGGCGCGGAGGTGGTTTACGGAAGCATGGATCCGCCGGTGCACGTTTCCGGCCATGCCAGCTCGGGTGAGATGAAGCTCATGCTGAACCTGGTCCGCCCACGCTACTTCGTTCCGATTCATGGAGCCTACCGGCAGTTGGCCCGGCACGCCGCACTGGCCGAAGGCATGGGCCAGGCGGGACTGGAGGAGACCTTCATCCTGGAGACCGGGCAGACGCTGGAGATTGACCGGGAGGGCGCCCGCCGGGGCAGCGACGTTCCGGTGGGCCGGCTGTGCATTGATTCCGGCTCGGTGGATGAGGTGGTGGAGGATCTGGTGATCCGCGACCGCCGCTACCTGTCCGAGGATGGCTTCGTGGTGCCCATCGTGGCCATCAACCACCTCACCGGCAAGAGCGAGGGACAGCCGGAGATCGTCAGCCGCGGCTTTGTGCCGGGCGAGGAAGGCTCCGAGCTGCTGCGGCGCGCCCGGGAGGTGGTGGCGGACACACTGGCGCTTTCCACCGCCGAGGAAAGAAGCGACTTCGGCGTGATCCAGGACAAGATTCGCCGCGACTTGAAGCGGTTCTTGAACCGGGAAGCCTCCCGGCGGCCGCTGATTCTGCCGGTGATACTGGAAGTCTGAATCGCCCGCCAGAAAAGGGGCGGCGGCGAGACCCGGTCAGAAGCCTCGCCGCCACCGATCATGACCAACAGGAGGGGTGCCCTCCGCCCTGGTTTCCGGTCAAAACCGGTACCGCAACCCGAACTGGAACACGCGCGGTCCGCCCTGGCGGCCGGACGAGCCCACCCGGGTGATGTAGCCGCCGGTGATCCGGTTGAAGTAGTTATCCGGCAGCAGGAAGTTGGTGTGGTTCAGGATGTTGAAAACGTCAATCCGAACCTGGAGACTTCGTTGCTCCTTGAACCGGAAATTCTTTCTCAGCCCCAGGGCGATGGTTGCCAGGCCGGGGCCGTCGAGAATGTTCCGCCCGGAGTTGCCGTAAGCGAACGGAGTGAAGCCGTACTGGCTGGTGCCGCAGCTTCGGCCGGCATCCTCCTCGTCGACGCAAGGCACGGCCTCGAACGCGCTCAGGTCATACCAGGGGTAATCCACTCCCTTTTTCTGACCGGGGTAGGCGTTCTCGGGCATCGTCCCCTTGAAGATGCGGTTCGGCCGCAGGGACTCGCCCAGGTTCAGCTCCGTGTCCGCCGTGCGGACCGTGAACGGGGGACCGCTGTACATGCGCGCGGTGCCCGACAACTGCCAGCCGCCGAACAATACCTCTGGAACTCCCCGCAAAGCGTAACGCTTGCCGCGCCCGACGGGCAGTTCGTAGGAAAACACGGCCGAGAAGACGTGGCCCCGGTCGAAGTCCGAGCGGCCCCGGTCCAGCCAGAGATTGCGGGAATCCAGGGCATTGGGGAACCCGCCCTGGGAGGAGCCGGTGAACTGGGAGGCCTCGTCCAGCGACTTGCTGAAAATGTAATTCAGCCGGTAGAAGAAACCACCCCGGCTGCGCCGCCGCAGGGAGATCTGGAAGGAATTGTAGATGGAATTCGAGCCGAACGAGAAGAAATTGATCGCGTTCAGATCCGGGATCGGCCGTGGGAACATCTGGTCCGTCAACCCAGCCTGGTAAGCCTCGTAAAGCTCCATGCTGCGAACTGGCTGGTTGATGTCGTAGCGCCGGCCCAGGTGGGTTCCTTTCGAGCCCACGTATCCAACCTCCAGGGCCGTGCTGGGCCACAATTCCCGCTCGATGGTGAAGTTCCACGACTGCAGGTAGGCGGTGGGCGCGTGGATATCGTAGCCGGTAGCGTTGTTGACCCCCGTGACCCGGAGCCGCTCCTCGGGGAACGGATTCTCCAACGTGACGAGCGTGGGATCCTTCGTCAGGCGGGGGAAGTTCTGACGGAGCGCGAACGGGAAGTTGTTGGCGAGCTGGTTGCGGATGGGGTTCAGGATTTCGGCTCCATAGAAGAGGCCGTACCCGGTCCGGATCACAGTCCTGGTGCTGCCGAATGGGCGCCAGGCGATCCCGAGACGAGGAGCAATGTTGGTGTAATCTGTGTAGACCATGGAACGCGGCAGGCCGGCCTCGGCGGCCGTGATCACCTTACCCTCCATGCCGGTCAGCTCTTCCAGTTCCTGGAGATTGGGAACGGTTTTGTCGTCGGAGATGACGATCTTGCCGAGTTCGGGCACGAAGTTGCCCAGCCGGTCGTAGCGGTCCACCGGCGGCTTGTTAATCTCGTAACGCACGCCGAGGTTCAGCGTTAGGTTGCGCGTGACCTTGAAGTCATCGGCCAGGAACCAGCCATAGCTGGACTGGCGCCAGTAGTTGCGGGTGAAGCCCACCTGCCGGGTCGCGTTGTTCAGCAGGCCCAGCAGCAGATCGCCGATCGGGGCGCCGGTCCAACGGCCGAGGAAGCGGAACGTGCCGCGCTGGTTGTTGAAATACGGCTGGTTGAAGCGGACGCGGGAACCGTCGAACCCGGCCTTGATGACGTGCTTGGACTTCACCCAGGTGAAGGTCGCACCCTCCTGGATGTCGGTCACCGCGTACTGCACCGGCTCGCTGGCGCCCGTGCCGAGCTGGAAATGATCCAGGACGTAAATCTTGGGCCAATCCATCAATTCGGGGTCGCTGACCAGTTCCGGCAGGCCCAGTTCCGCGGCGATGTTCTGGCCCTGGAAATTCCCGCGCTGGTCGGTATGGTTGCGGCTGTAGCCGCCGCGCAGCTCCATGATCACGGTGGGAGAGAACAGATGGGTCCAGTTCAGTCCCATCAGGGAACGGTCGTCGTCCTGCGTCATGCCAAATATACCCAGGTCGCTGCCGCCCGCAAACGGGTTTTCGGTATCGGCCAGCCGCATCTGGTACCGCCACGAGATCGTGTCGTTGTCGGTGAGGCGATGGTCCACCTTGGCAAGGATGCTGTTCCAGTTGTCTTCGTCGTTCGCCGAAACGATGTAGTTGTTACGGGGGTCGGCCCGGTTGGGCAACGGGTAGTACTGGACAATGTTCAACCCGATCGGGTTCAGGCGGCTTGGCGGAATGATGTTGCCCGGGAAGCAGGCCTTGGTCTTGCCCGCCTTGCACGGGCCTTTTTTGAATGGGTCTTTCAAATAAATCGGCCGGCCGAGGAAATCCACCGACTGGGAGAAATCGCCGTTCCGCTCGGCCTCAGTCGGGGTGTGCCCGAGGCGGGTCTGGCCGAGGATCTGGCGGTATCCTTCATAGCTGACCAGGAAGAAGGTCTTGTTTTTGACGATCGGTCCGCCGACGGTGGCGCCCATCTGGTGACGCCGCAGCTTCTCTTTGTCCTGGGCGAAGAAGGTCCGGGCGTCGAAGATGTCGTTGCGGAGATAGTAGAAGATGCTTCCGTGGAAGTTGTTGGTTCCGGAGCGCAGGGCCATGTTCAGGATGCCGCCGGCGAAGCGCCCGTACTCGGCCGAGTACCCGCTCACCTGCATCTTGAACTCCTGCAGGGCGTCGATATTCGGGCGGATCTGGGCCGCCGCGCCGCGCGCGTTGCGGTTGTTGAAGCCGTCCACGTAAAAGTTCGTGTTGGTGGCTCGCGCACCGTTGATGTTCATGGCCGAACCCTGGCCCCCTTCAGCCTTGGGCAGGACCCCAGGGACAAAGAACGCCAAGTCGGTGAAATCGCGCCCCTCGAGCGGGATTTCCTGGATCTCGTCGTAGACGATCACGTCGCCGGTAATGGCGCCGCGCTCGGTCTCGATCGGGGCGATGGTCTCACTCACCGTGACCGATTCGGTCACCTGGCCCAGTTCCATGACAATGTCGTCGCGCAGAACCTGCGCCACCTCCAGCACGATGCCGGTTTCCTTGAACGTCCGGAAGCCTTCCATCTCCGCGGTCAGCTCATAAGGTCCGGGCGCCAGGTTCGTGATCGTGTAGTAGCCTTCGGCGTTGGATTGCACGGTACGGGAAAGGCCCGTCTCCGTGTTCTTGATGGTGATCGTTACCCCCGGCATCGCCGCCTGTGAGGTATCGCTCACGGCTCCGGTAATGGATGCCAGGTTGCTTTGCCCGCAAAGCAGGCCAGTAAACAAAAGCGCCACGAGGAACGTGGTCGCTGTTTTCGCAAGACTAGGCCTCGAAAACATAGTCCCCTTTTCTCCTTTTAGGCGGGTCCACCAGGGCACGAACCGGCGCCAATGGCGCCCGATCCCCCATCGAACCCGTTACTGATACCTGAGCGATGTTACCACCGAATCAATGGAGGATCAAGTGCAGCCCGGGATTATGGACATTACGCCCCGGCCCGCTGGCGTGATTCCGGCGGCGCCATTGGCCGCGGGCAGGGTCGGCGGCCGGCGATGATCCGGCTACTGCAGCTTGCCGCGCCCTTCCACGTCCCAGGTTTCGATGACCTCGTCGCCACGAATCCCGTACACGCGTTCGTGGAGATTCATGGCGGCGCAGACATGGTTGGGAATGATGCGCACGCGGTCGCCGATGGCGAAGTTGCGCTCGCAGGCTCTGAGGTCGATGTAGCCGTGCTCCTCGTTCATTTTGAAAAAGCGAGCCCCGGGGGCGCCGATCAAGTGGCCGAAAGTGGCTTCGCCGGTGGTCACCAGGCGATCCGAGGAGAAGGTTTTCGAGCCGCCATCGACGATCATGCCGTTCTTGCGTGCGGTGGATACGACGGTGGTCAGCACGGAAGCGGCGCAATCGGCCAGTTCACAGGCGCCGCACGCCACCGTGTTGCGGTCGTTGAAGATGTAGGTGCCGGGGCGGATTTCGTTCATCGCCTCGATGCGGTGCGAATGGAACAGGGTGGGCGTGGAACCGCCGCTGACGATCCTCGCCGGGAGGCCGGCGCGGTCGAAATCGTCCACGATGCTGCGGACCAGGGCGGCAAGTTCGTCCACCGCCCGGACGCCCCGCTCATCGAGCAGTTTGATATGACCGGGATAGAAGGCGATGCCCTCCAATGTGAGTCCGGGCAAGGTCACGATGCCACGGGCGAGATCGAGAATCTCGGCGCCGGGTTGCACGCCGACGCGGCCCAGGCCGACGTCGACCTCGGCGAGCACGCCCACTCGCAAGCCGGCAGTGCGAGCGGCGCCGGAGAGCTGGCGGGCGGCGGCCATGCTATCCAGCGCGACCGTCAGGCGGGTCTGGGCGGCCACGCGCATCAGCCGCTCGAGTTTGCGCTGGCCGATGACCGGGTAGGCCACCAGCAGCTCGGGCGGTTCGGCGCCGAGCATGACCTCGGCCTCGCCCACCTTGGCCACGGTCAGGCCCACCGCGCCCAGGGCAAGCTGACGTTTTCCCAGCCGCGTGCTCTTATGCGTCTTGGTGTGCGGGCGAAGGCGAAGCTGGTGTGCCCGGGCGTAGGCGGCGACACGTTCCAGGTTCCGCTCCATGATGTCCAGGTCAACCAGGAGCGCGGGAGTATCGAGTTCGTCAGTGTGCATGGGAATGCGAGCGGTTATTTCCGGGGTCTGAACCGGAGGTCGAGCTTGCCGGCCTGGCCGACGTAGTGCAGCCAGATTTGCTTGGTCTTGTGCTTGCCCTCGAGCGGGAAATAGAGCAATCCGCGAACCGGCTCAGTAATCTCGGCCTCCTGCAACACCCTGTTCCGCAAAATGGCGAGCAGTTCATTGCGCGCGTCCTTACCGGTCTTGGAAGCACGAGCGCCGCTGGGGCTCTCGAAGCCGGGGGTGTTGCCGACGCCGCCCCCGCTGCCGGGCAGCCGGCGGGGCCGGCCGCCCACGCCGCCCCACACGGGCCCGTTGTTTTCATGGCGGACACCGGCGCTGTCGGAGGTGTAGACCAGGACCAGGGCGTAATTGCTGGCGATCTGGCCGGGATCGTAGGGTTCGGACTTCTCGCCGTCTTTGTCGGAACGGAGAATGAAGTCGTCCCGCCAGAGCTGGAGCGGTTTGCCCCCCCTTGGGGTGATCGCGACGTCAACCACGACAACGCCTTTTTCAATCCGCTGCCCCAGCAACTTCTCGACGGCGTCGTGGTCTTTGTAAAGTGTCGCCCGGATCTGGAAGCGGTCGTTGGCGCCCTCGGCCACGCCCGCCGGACCGCTGGCGGCCAGGCAAATCGAGCCGGAGAGCAGCGCCAGGGCCAAAATCCGGAGTTTCGCCATGTCCGTTCCCCCCTGCTGGCATTATAGCGCTGGAGGGCGCGCCGGGGCCCCCTGGAACAAGAAAGCGCCCCGGCGGGCCTGGAGAGCCAACCGGGGCGCGAAGGCCGCCAAACGCGGCGGATTACCAGATCAGCTTGAGGCCGAACTGAAGCAGACGCGGCCGGCCGGCGCTGGTGATCTTGCCGAAGCTCTTGTTGCCGACTTGCAGATTCGGCGAACCGATCGGCGGCGTGTTGAAGGCGTTGAACATCTCGAAACGGAACTGCGCCGCCAGGCGTTCCAGGATCTGGAAACGCTTGTAGGCCGCCATATCGAAGTTGACCCGGCCGGGCCGGATGATGATATTGCGGCCGGCATTACCGTATTCGTACTTGTTATTCGGTACGAAGGCGTCCGTGTTGAACCACCGGTCCAGCGTTCTCTCGCTACGCGACAGGTGCCAGTCGCCCACGACATTCGGGCGGTTCGCGGTGCTGGAATTGGCCGGGTTCCCCTTTACGGACAGTCCGGCCGGCTGGCCACTCCTCAGCGTGGTGATCCCGCCGACCGCCCAGCCACCGAGAACCCCTTTCAGTACGCTGTTCCAACCAGAGCCCCACTTCTTGTTCTGTCCAAACGGAAGCTCATAAATGTAGCTGGTGACGAAACGGTGCGCCAGGTGCTGGTCCGCCAGGGATCTTTCCGCTCGCCAATCCAGCGGGTTTTGCATGCCGCTGTTCGGCGTGTTTCCGGTGCTGGCGAAGCCGTTGACGTCACCGATGGTCTTGGACCAGATATAAGACGTCAACACCGTGAAACCGTTGGAGAAGCGTTTCTCCAGCTTGGTTTGCAGCGAATGGAACAGGGAGTTGCCGTTGAACAAGTGGGAATTGAAGCTGCCCAGCGGGCCGACGACGATGTTCGTCCCCGGCCACACCGCGCTGGTGTAGCGGCGGTTGTTGTCGATGTTCCCGGGAGCCGGCAAAGCGTAGTTTCCGTCCCAGCGGTGGACGAGATGATTCGCCTTGGTGCCGTAATAGCCGATCTCCCACATCCAATCCTGACCGAATTGCTGCTGAATGTTGAAGTTCCATTGCTGGCTGAGCGGCATGGTGGGGTGCCGCTCGAAGGTCGAAAACGACAGGCTCCGCGCCTTTTCCGGGGTCAAAATACCGGCGGGCATTCCGTCCCGCAGCCTCAGGGTGACGTGCCTGCTGTCGGTTGACATGCGAACCTTCATATGGAACGGAGGATTGGTCTCCAGGTACTGGCCGCCTCCGGTGGGTACATAATTAGCAGCGTACATTCCGTAACCGCCACGCAGCACGGTGCCTTTAAACAGCCGGTAGGCGAAGCCGAAACGGGGCACGAGCTTGGCGTCGTCCTCGATCAGCGCCCGGTCGAAGCGGCTGCCGCCGCTTTTCGGCAACACCCACTGGGGATTGTTGGGATCGGTATCGATATCGTACATGCTGAACAGGTTGTCCTTTTCCACCCAGTTCCGATTGAGTTCATAACGCAGACCAATGTTCAGGGTCAGCTTCTGGGTAACGCGCCACTTGTCCTGAACGTAGAACTGCGTCCAAGGAGCCCGCAGGTTCATGTAGACAGAAGTGGAAGTGTCACCCCGGTATGACGTCCCCAGTAGGAAGTCCGCATAGCCGTCTCCGCCCTTGTTATTCTGCGGGTTCCGCGAGTAATTCCCGTTGAAGAAGAACGTGCCCAGCTCCTGCTGCGGGTTGGTCAGGTAACTCTGCAACCACTCGAGGTTGACCCCGAATTTGACCGTGTGGGCGCCCTTAGTCCAGGTGGTGTCATTGACCAGTTGTCTCGCCTGCGAATCGATCAGGTTCGGCGTGTACATCGAGATTCCCAGGTTGGTGTAACCGGTGATGTTGAACACCGGAGTGCCCGCAAGCGACTGGTTCACTCCCGCCAGGCCCAACTGGGAAGCGACATTGTAGTCAATCTTCGACTGCCGCTCGGTAAAGATCTTGTTCCATCCCAGGCGGGTGGATGAGATCAGGGTAGGGGTAAAGATGTGATTCCACACCAGCCCCATATTCCTGCCGTTATGTTCGAAATCCGTGCCGCCGCCGCCGCCCCATGCCGGCTCCGGCAGGGTCGGTGACCCCGGCAACCAGCGCCGCTGGAAGCTGAAGCGATAATACAGCGTGTCGGACTGGCCGAGATTATAGTCCACGCGGGCGTCCCATTTGTCCTCGTCCGTCACCACAGGCGGGTTCGCGAAGAAGTTCTGCGTCAGGTTGCCGTTGGTCGGGTCTGGATACCACTCATTCGCTTTCGCCGCGATCGGATCAAAACGGCTGGCGGGAATTACGTTGTTCGGAAACGGCGTGCGGGTCTTGGTCGCGTCATCATAGGTGAACGGATCGTAAATCGTGTCGCCCGTCTCAGTGAAGTCTCCTGAACGAATTTTTACGGTCGGGATCGTCACGTTGACCGTGCGGGATTCGCGGATCCGTGTTGCCTCATAATCGCCGAAGTAGAACAGCTTGTTCTTCAGGATGGGTCCCCCCACCGAAAAGCCGTACTGGTTCCTCTTGAACGGGGGTTTCTTCGTGCCTTGCGCCTGGAACAGGTTTCGCGCGTCGAGTTTCTCGTTGCGCAGGAATTCGTACACGGTACCATGGAGCTCATTGCTGCCGGACCTGGTGGTGACGTTCACGATTGCGCCCATGGCGCGGCCATACTCGGCCGAGAAGTCATTGGTGGAAATCTTGAACTCCTGGATGGCGTCGATCGGTGGTTTCACGGTCTCGGCCTGGCGGGCCTGGGCGGCGATCTGCGTGCCATTGTTATCCATCCCGTCCAGCATGTAATTGTTCTGCGTGGTACGCGTGCCACCAGCGCTGAAACCCCCGAAGCGGCCTCCCAAGGGTTCGACGGCGCCGGCGGAAAGCAGGGCGAGCTGAATGTAATCCCGCCCGTTCAACGGGAGGTCCACCATCCTCCGGTTGTCAATGACCTGCCCCTGGGTGGAGCGGGTGGTATCGAGCAGCGGAGCGTTCGCCGTGACGCTGACGGTCTCGGTCACCGCGCCCAACTCCAAAGAGATATCGAGAGTGGCGATTTGGTTTACCTGCAGGACAATCCCGCTGCGCACCTCCCGCTTGAAGCCCGCGGCTTCCACCGTGACCTGGTATTCGCCGATCTTCAGCGGCGGTGAAATATAACGACCCACCGCGTCGGACTCCATGGTGAAACTCGTGTTGGTAGCCACGTGGGTGAAGGTGATCTTAGCCCCCGGAATCACCGCCCCCGAGCTATCGGTAATAGTTCCCGTGATCCTGGCCGTCTCCACCTGGGCAAAGGCCACGATGGCGGTAAGGGCGACAACCAGGACAAGGGTAAATATCTGACTGGTGCTATATCTGGTTTTCATGAACCAACCTCCTGTGTTCCCGCGCCGGGGCTTTTCGCCCTGGACCTTGCGGCGAGAACACCTCATTCTGTCGCTTCTGACAGTATCATCGCGTGGGACCAGTGTCAACCGCTGTTGAGGTACCGTCACCACGGCCGCCAGGCGCGGTTCCGCGGGGGTGGACCGGCGGGCGCGCCAGTGCCGGGGAGCGCCGCGGGCAGCTCGCGCCCAGGCCCGGGATTCGCTATCCTATAGGCCTTGACACGGATACCGGGAAGCTTTTTCCTGCGGAACCTCGTCGAGCGCCGGGGGCTGCTCTACCAGTTGGTCCGGCGGGACTTCCAGCAGCGCTACGTCGGCTCGGCGGCCGGCTGGCTCTGGGGCCTGATCCACCCGCTGGTGCTGCTGGTGAGCTGGACCTTCGTCTTCCAGATCTGCATGAAGGTGCAACTGCCGCGGGGCGAGGTGACCGAAAATTACACGATGTTTCTGCTGTGCGGGTTTCTGCCCTGGTTGTTGTTTCAGGAAACCGTCCAGCGGTCGGCCACGGCGCTGGTGGAACAGGCCAGCCTGATCAAGAAGACCATGTTTCCGGCCGAGATCCTGCCGGTGACCATCTTCCTGTCGGCGCTCATCAGTCACTTGCTGAGCCTGGCGCTGGTGATGGTGGCGGTGGTGATCGTGGTGCGGCAGTTGAGCCTGATGGTGCTGTTGCTGCCGGTCTACATGTTCCTGCTGGGGCTGTTCGCCATCGGCGTCGGGTGGATCGTCGCCAGCCTGCACGTATATTTGCGCGACACGGCCCAGGTGGTGATCGTCATGCTGACGCTGTGGTTCTGGCTGACGCCGATCTTCATTTCCGAGCAGATGTACCCGAAGAGCGTGCGGTTCCTGCTGGCGATCAACCCGCTGGCCTACCTGGTGCGGGCTTATCGGGACCGGATGCTGTCGTACCGGCCGCCGGGCATCCACGAATTCGCGGTGCTCGCCGCTTTCGGCATTGCGTCTTTTGTAATTGGAGGTCTGTTTTTCCGGCACCTGAAGCGAGGGTTCGCCGACGTTCTTTAACTAGGAGGTCTATGCCCACTCTTTCTCGACGCGGTTTTCTGGCGGCAAGCGCGGCGCCGCTGGTGGGGCGGGAGCGGCTCGCCGATACCACGCGGCCCAATATCCTGCTGATCCTGGCCGACGGCCTGGGAGCGTGGATGTGCGGCTGCTACGGCAACCGCGAGATTCGCACGCCGAATATCGACCTGCTGGCCCGCCTGGGCATGCGGTTCCGGGACGCTTTCGTGGTGACTCCGGCCAGCTCGCCGAGCCGGGCCACACTGTTGACCGGGCGCACGCCGATGCAGCACGGCATCCAGGATTTTCTGACCGACAACCCGGCCCCCAAGCCGCCTCAGGGCCAGGCCGCGCCACCGCCGTCCTTTGCCAAGGAGACCATGATCTCGGACATTCTTTCGGCCTCGGCGGCCGGTTATGAGTGTGGGTACGTGGGCAAGTGGCACCTGGGGTCCGACCAGGCGCCCGGACACGGCCATCGGTTCACCTACACGATGCTCGGCGGCTCAAGCCCGTATCAGAACCCGACACTCAGCCGCAACGGCAAGCTCATCGAAGAGAAAGGATACTTGACCAGCTTGCTGACGAAGGCCGCCTGCGAATTTCTGGACCAGCAGGACGGTAAGCGGCCTTTCTTGCTCACCGTCAGCTACCCCAACCCGCATCCGCCCTATGACGGCCATCCGGCGAACTATTACGAGATGTACGCGAAGGCGAACTTCGAAACCATCGGCTGGGAGCACGCGGCGCCGAACGCCTTGCGGGATAAGGGTTACCTGGATGATATTGTGGGCAACCTTCGCAAGGGTGCGGCCGGCGTCACGGCGCTCGACGCCCAGATCCCGGTGCTGCTGAACAAGCTTCGCGAGCGGAAGATCTGGAGGAATACGCTCATCGTTTTCACCAGCGTCGAGGGCTCGCTGCTCGGCCGGCACGGCCTTTGGGACGGCGGCCTGGCCTCGGATCCAATCAACGTGTACGAAGAGGTGATGCGGGTGCCGCTGATTGTCTCCTGGCCGGGCAAGATCCCCGTGGAGGCGACGCGGCCGGAACTGGTCAGTTCATACGACATCCTGCCGACGCTGTGCCAGGCCGCCCGCACGGCTCCGCCGGCCGAGCGCAACCTGTGCGGCCGGAGCTTCTACTACCTAGTGAGAGGGCTGCCGTGGCCCCCGGGTGAAGCCGAATGGCCCCGCACAGTGTTCGGCTGCTACCGCAACACCCAAATGGCGCGGGATAACCGCTTCAAGCTGGTCCTCCGCAACCGCGGTGAAGGGCCGAATGAACTCTACGACCTCCGCAAGGACCCGCGCGAGCGGCGCAATGAGTACGACAACCTCCAATACGTCACCGTCCGCGACCGCCTCCGCCGGGAGCTGGACGAGTGGGCACAAAGCTGTTCCTAGCAACGGCGCCGGCCCGCTCGCGGTGGAATCCGCCCGGTTCGGCAGTCGCCGCGCCGGCTCTCCGCAATTTTGTAAGAATCCGGCCTCACACTACGGAATTCGGGAACGAGATCCGGGCGTGCGCTAGCAGGATGAAGGGTTTAGATGTGGAACGCGAATTGCAGCCTCGCTGGTGGGGCTATATGAGGTAGGCCTTCCTTTGGTGGCAGTTGCCTTCAAGTGGCTGCAATGGCGCCTCGCCGGTGGCGAGGCGATTTTTTTTGCGCTCTGAACCCTGACCGCGGGGGGAGCAGCACGTTCTGGGCTCGCGATCCTCGCGCTTTCCGGTTTCCACCCAAGATATTGGGGGGCAGGCGTGGCTGCCCCAACATGGGCGGTTGCTGGGGAAACATTGGTGTTGACAAATGTTCCCGCTCCTCCTAACATGGAGACATCACTGAGAAAGGAGGTGGTCCAGTCGAATGAAACCTGGTAGTTGTAGAATGCAAACCATACGTGAGGTGGCCGACGGCTGAGTTGCTCGCTCGAAAGTAGTGGACTCGCTCAGTGACGAGGCCAGGGTTCCGGTGGACCGGCCCCCTCACGACGAGGTCCGATGGACACTCGAGTCCATCTGCAACAGGCTACCGAGCCCCCGGGCGGAGCGGACAGCGGTAACATCCCTCGCCCGGGGGTTTTCCGTTTTTGCGCCGGCGGCCGCGTTGCCGCCGGACGCCGGGTGGTTTGCTATACTGGGAAGCAACCCAGTGTCAACAGTCCGGGGGAAACCGGACTCACGAGAAAGGAAATCCACGCGATGAAGCCAGGGATTCACCCCGCCTACCATGAAATCACCGTGACCTGCGCCTGCGGCTACAGTTTCAAGACCCGGTCGACGCACAAAGGCGATATGCGGGTGGAGATCTG
The DNA here is from genome assembly GCA_964644025.1 of uncultured Solibacteraceae bacterium. Classification (GTDB taxonomy): domain Bacteria; phylum Acidobacteriota; class Terriglobia; order Bryobacterales; family Bryobacteraceae; genus CAZXVW01. Next base: position 26,863 of record CAZXVW010000009.1, read on the forward strand.
CTCCAACTGCCATCCGTTTTTCACCGGCCGCCAAAAGCTGGTTGACACGGAGGGCCGCGTGGATCGCTTCCAGAAAAAGTACGCCAAGACGAAGACGCTGCAGGCCGAGCGAAAAGGCCGCAAGATCAACAGAAAGAAGCAGCGGGCCCCGGCCTGAACAGGCGGCGGCGGGCGCAACTACCGCGATTCCAGGTAACGGGCGAGCTCATCCCGGGTGAAGACCGGCAGCGAGGTCGAATTCGGCTCACCCGGCGGCAGGACTTCTCCGATCCGAGCAGCGAGAATGCCCTGTGCAGTCAGCCGCCTGACCGCTGCCGGGACATCGCCCGGCTCCAGGGTGGCCAACAGGGAGCCCGAAGCCAGCAAGCCGAGCGGGTCCAGTCCCAGGGCACGGCAGATGATGTCGCATTCGGGCAGCATCGGAATCGCCGCTTGATCGATCCGGAGCTCGACACCGGCCGCTTCGGCCAATTCCGCCAGCGCCGTCGCCAGGCCGCCTTCGGTGGGGTCATGCATGGAGTGCAGCGACGGGGTTTCGCGGAGAAGGCGCGCGGCGGGCAGGATCGAGATGCCGGGGTGCTCCAGCCAGGAGGCGGCGCGCTCGATCACCGCCGGCGGCACGCCGCGGGCGCGCAATGCGGGAGCGTGCTCGCGGGCCAGAATGGCAGTGCCTTCCATCGCGATGCCCCCGGCAAGCAGAATAGCGTCACCAGGCCGGGCGCCGGAGGTCCGGATGAGACGCTCTCTGGGCACCGTGCCGAGCAGACATCCCACCATGATCGGCCGCTCGAGGCCCAGCGTGATTTCGGTATGGCCGCCGACCAGCGAAACGCCGCTTTCCCGGCACGCGGTAGCGAGGCCAGCAAGCACTTCCCCGGCTTCCGAGGCGCCGATTCCCTCCGGCAACAGGACCGAAACCAGCAGCCACCGCGGTTCGGCGCCCATCGTGGCCAGGTCATTACTATTCACCGCCAGCAGGTAGCGTGCCGCCTGGCGGGCAGCGAAGGTGATCGGATCCGTTTTGGCCACCAGCAGGTCCGGACCGCCGAGATCGAGCACGGCCGCGTCCTCTCCAATCTTGCCGGAGACCACGACGGAAGGATCGGGATGGGGGAGAGAATCCAGAAAGTTCCGGAGCAGTTCGGCGGGGAGTTTTCCGGCAGGTAGGTTCACAGACAAGGGTCGCCCGGATTAATGGGGGCGTCGGGGTGGACGGCCATGTTCGCCCGCGGCTTTTCTCCGCTCGGCGCGCTCCTGGCGCCACTTCTCATACTCGGCGCGCTGCTCGGAGTCGAGCATCGCGGTGATGTCCTGGATCTGCTGGTTCCGGATCGCCTGCTTCTGGGGCTTCATGACCTCGTTGTCGAGTCTCCGGAACCGGTCCCGGGTACGATCGAGAATGACATTGAGCTGTTGAACCTGGTCATCGGAAAGCTGCAACCGCTTCTTCATTGCCTCCACGTAGCGTTGGCGGTACTCCTCCGGGCTCAGCCGCTGGGTCCGGCTGTTCGCCCCGACGTAGAGCCGGTAGCCGAACGCACCGACCACGGCGCCGCTGAGGAAGACCAGGACGAGGTAAAACGCCAGGGCCAGGTTCGACCGTCTCATCGACCCTCCGGGCTTTCCGGTGAGCCGTAGCTTACCAGCTCCGCGTAGGCCAGCGTTTCAAATGACTGGTTGCCTTCCAGGGTGTCCACGTAAGTCGTGGTGTACACGGGAGATTCCGCCGGCAGCGGACGCGCGCGGTAGGCGGCCACCGCCAGGCACAGCGCGGCCGCGGTCACGAAGGCCCCGGTCCACCTTCGCAGCGAAAGCGTCATGCTGCGGCGCGCTTCGATTTTGTTCCAGATATCCGGCAGGAACCGCGGGCTCGGCTCGGGTGCCGGGCACGCCCGCCGGTACGCCGTGAACAGCTCGTCTAACTGCCGCTCTTCATCGCTCATGGGTCCATTTCCCGGACAACTACAGTCCGTCCCCCTTTTCTTCCATTGTTGTCCCCGGCCCGGCAGCATTCAGCCGGCTTTGCCGGTACGCCTTCAGCACGCGCTGGCGGGCACGATAAAGCCGCACCTTAAGGGCATTCTCTTTCACCCGGTAGATTTTTTCAAGTTCCTTCAACGAAAGACCTTCTACCTCCTTGAGGGTCAGGAGGATACGATCCTGCTCGGAGATTTCCCCCAACAGCGCCTGGACGAAATCCCGAATCTTGGCCCGCCGTTTCTCCTCTTCGTCCACCCGGGTTCCGGCCGTCATGTCGGCCAGCAGCACCTGCTGCTCGGTCAGGTCGGCCATACGCGATTCGCTCCTGCGGCGGTGTTTCCGCAGATAGTCGTAAGCGGCGTTCACCGTCAGCCGGTATAGCCATGGCTCGAACACCTCCGCCGACCGCAACTGGTCCAGGGAAAAATACAGGCGGAGGAAAACCTCCTGCCCGACGTCCTCGACGTCCTCGGGCCGGCCGATGAGCCGCGCGATCGTCCCCAGGATGCGCTTTCGATAAGCCTGAATAAGCTGGGCGAAGGCGCCATCATCGCCTTTCCTGGCACGCCGAATTAACTCCGCATCAACCTGCACGCCGTCCACATGACCGGCACGCACCGGCCCACTCAGGGGCCTCACATGGGAAGGCGTGCCGCCAACTTGTTAGGTTACTAGCGTTTGACGCGGATCACCAAACTTTGGTTTACGGTACGAGGGACAGACCCGCCTCTTCCTGAACCGGGCCAGCAACGGCCAGATTGCCGAACGGTGGGTCTGTCCTCGGTTTTACGAAGCGAGGCGGGCTGGGTGCAACGACACGCTCCGGCCATTTCGCATCGGCGGCGAAAGCCGGATTGGCGCGTGTTCACGATACTTTTCGAGTGAATGAATCAGGTCATCCACAATTGAACGCCGCTCGTAGAGGCGCTCGAGCGTCTCGTCAACCGTGGATGGAGTGGGGGAGGTGGAATGGTTTTCTAGCATAGCACTTCTATTTTATAGCAGTACTAGTACTCTCAATCAAGGCCATATTAAGGTTTTTATTCTAAATTCTATGCCCACATATGAGGGTGAAAGGAATTCCATATTCGCCCGCTTTCGCACCCCCGCCGGCAATGCCCGAGGAATTGGGGCGGCAAAACCGCGCTGTGCGCCGCCAACCGGGGTAATCACTGGCCGCCGGCGCGGGAAGGGTGGCCCGAGGCCGGGATTCGAGACGCCTGCGAGGAGGTGCTCAGCGGCCCCCGGGCGGCAGCAGCCCGGCGATCTTCAGGCGAATGCGGTAGAGGCCCGTGCGGGCCGTCATATAGAGCGTCTTCGCATCGGCGCCGCCCCAGCCCACATTGGCCGGCTGTTCGGCCGGATGAATCGTACCGAGGTGCTTGCCCTCCGGTGAAAAGATCAGCACGCCGCCCGGCCCGGTGCAATACAGGTTGCCGGCGCTGTCTACCTTCATGCCGTCCGGTGCGCCCTGTTCCTTCATTGCCGTGGCGTCGAAGAAGACGCGGCCGTTGGAAATGGAGCCGTCCGGCTGGACGTCGTAAGCCATCCAAAGCTTCTTCGGGCCGGTATTGGCCACGTAGAGCGTCTTCTCATCCGGGGACAAGGCGATGCCGTTCGGCCGGGGCAGGTCTTTGACCAGCACCGTGAGCTTGCCGTCCGGCGCGAGCCGGTAAACGCCGTTAAAGTCCAGCTCCTTCAGTTTGGAGCTGTCCTGGCCGGGCAACCCGTATGGAGGGTCGGTGAAATAGAGCGACCCATCGGAGCGGTAGACGAGGTCGTTGGGGCTGTTGAGCTTTTTACCCTCGAACTTGTCCACCAGGGTAGTTCGTTCTCCGCCGGTCAACTCCATGCGCGAGACGCGGCGGTTGCCGTGCTCGCAGATCACGAGCCGCCCCTGGGCATCGAGGGTGAGGCCGTTCGAGCCGATGCCGCGCTGCTTCTCGGGCGCGGGGCCCTCGTAAACCGGCTTGAGGAACGGCACCGCATCACCGCCGGGCGCCCACTTGTAAATGGCGTTGCCCTGGACGTCGCTGAACAACAGGTAACCGCCGTCGCGCGGCACCCAGACCGGCCCTTCGATGAAGACGAAGCCGCCGGCGACCTTCTCGATTTTGTAATCCGCCGGGACGATGCTGTCGAGCGCAGGAGCGACACGTATTACAGTGCCTGCCCCGTGGTCGGCGGGCGCCGGCGCCGGAGTCTGCTGCGCCCCACAACCCGCCATCAGAACAATCGCGATCGGAAGCCAGTATTTCCGCATTTGCTTTCCTCGCTTTCCCGCCAGAGTATGGCGTGCTCTCCCGAATTGGTTGCCTGGCCGGGGCCCGTATCTCCGGATTCTCCGATACTGCCTTCACTGCAGATCCGTCACTCGGGTACGCCCGGCCGAGCGTGCTCCGGGACCGGTCTCTATTTAATCACGTTCGCAACGTCACCGGGGGTGAAAAGCGGCCGGACAGGGCAGGCCGGGCGCGGCGAGAGGCGCCAGGAAACCAATTCGCGCGGGGAGCGTCTACCCCTCTGGTATACTTAATTGGTAGAGGAGCCAGTCCCGAGCCGGCTTCAGACCTTATGAATCGCCTGGTCAAGTCTTTTGTCATCATCGTTTCCTCCTGCCTGGTGCTGTTCCTGTTGCTGGGTTCGATGCTGGGCCGGACCAGCACGCCGGACGACGTCTACCGCCATTTCGCCGTTTACTCGGAAGTTCTTTCACGGATCAAGAGCGAGTATGTGGAAGAGCCGAATATGCAGAACGTGACGCTGGGCGCTCTGACCGGCTTACTGGAATCGATCGACCCATACGCCAGCTATCTGAACAACGACCAGTACGGGCAATACCTGAACAGCCGGAAGCACGCGCAGGCCGGAGTCGGGCTGATCTTGTCCCGGAGAGTGGGGTACGTAACCGTGGTGGACGCGGTGCCCGGCTCGCCGGCGGACCGTGCGGGCATCACCACCAGCGACATCGTGGAAACCATCGGCGGGGTGTCCACCCGGGACATGCCGCTGGCTTACGCGGAAATGCTGTTCAAGGGAACGCCGGGATCGACGGTCGATTTCAGCGTGCTGCGGGTCCGGGAGGGAGCCGAGCCGCAGGAATTTCACCTGACGCGCGAACCGCTGCGTTACCCGCCGGTGGACTCTAAAGTGCTCGAACCCGGGATTGGCCTGGTGAAGGTGCGGAGTCTGGAGAAAGGCAAGACCGCTGAGGTGGCCCGCCGCATCAAGAGCCTCGCTGCGCAAGGAGCCACGAAACTCGTGCTGGACCTCCGGCGGGCGGCCGCGGGCGACCCGCAGGAGGGGTTTTCTCTGGCGGACCTGTTCCTGGACAAGGGACTGATGGGGTACCTGGAGGGTCAGAAGTTCCCGAAGCGGGAGTTCAAGGCGGCGGAGGCGAACACCGTCTGGCGCCTGCCGATGGTGGTTCTCATCAACCACGGAACGGCCGCCGGGGCCGAGGTGGCCGCCGCGGCGCTGCTGGACAACAAACGCTGCGAAGTGGTTGGCGAACGCAGCTACGGCAACGCCTCGCTTCGCCACGCCGTGAAACTCAACAACGGAGGCGCGGTGATCCTGTCGATCGCCAAGTACCGCTCACCGGCCGGCAAGGCCATCCAGGATGCCGGCGTTACGCCTTCGGTGCGGGCCGCCAGCACTCAGCCAACGGCTGAACCGGGCGAAGAAGCCGGGATCCAGCCGCGTCCGGAGCCCCCGCCGGAACAAGACGCCATTCTCAAGAAAGCGATCGAAGTGCTGACGAAAGGAACCACTGACGTGGCTCGCGGCGTCGCGCTGGGCCCGGTCCTCAACCCGGGTCCACTAGTGACACTGCGGCCGGAGATGCCAGGGCGCCAGCCATGATCCAGTTATGGTGAACAAGCGAAAATGCCGATTTACGAGTACCGCTGCAAATCTTGCCATGATCAGTTCGAGGTGCTGCAAAAATTCTCCGCTGAGCCGCTAACGGTATGCCGGCGCTGCGGCGGAGAACTGGAACGGTTGATTTCCCCACCTGCTCTCCGCTTCAAGGGCACCGGCTGGTATGTAACCGATTACGCCCGGGCCGATAACGGCGGCAACGGCCGCAGGAAACACTCGTCGAAGCCGCCGGAGCCGGAGAAGAAAACCGAGTCCAAACCCGAAAAGACCGCGCCCGCGGCGCCGAAAACCGATTAACGGAGGCGCCGGGCGGCGAGTGCCCGCGCGCCGGCCTTTTCCCGCCAAACGCTGACAGCGGTGGCGGCCAGGGCGACGCCGAGCCCGGCCAGCGCGTCGGCGACGTAGTGATACCGGCCGTAGACAGTGGCCACCGCGATCAGGATTGCCAGCAGCAAGGCGGTTCTGCCCACCCACTTCTTCTCCGGCAACAACCGGATCAGCGCGAAGGCCACCGACAGCGACCCGGCTACGTGCGCGCTCGGGAAAACGCTGGTGTGGATGCCGTGCCGGCGGAGCATCGCGCCGTTGAAGCGCCGGAAAACCGTCTCGTACGCGGGAAGATCCTGGCCCGGGAAGACGGTCCACGGCGGCTCGGACGGGAAACAGGGAAACAAGGCGTAGACGGCCAGCACGGCGAGCACAAAATTGAACAGGAGCGGTTCGACGCGTTCGCGGCGCCGGAAGATGTACAGCATCGCCGGACCGAGCAGCGCCATCGGGTAGACGAACGTGTAGGCGATCTCCAGAATGGAGGGCAGCAGCGGTCCGAGGCTCTCGACCACGGCCCGCAAGCCCCACTGGTCGAGCAGCAACCGGTCCCACACTATCCAGGCGTGCTCGAGCGGGGCGTCCGGCCGCGGCTGGGCGAACCAGCCCATCTCCCGGTAGGCCAGCAGCATCAGCGGCGGGGCGAACCAGTCGCGCACCATGCCGAGGAACTCCCGCCGCCGGAGCGAATCCGCGTAGGCCAGAAACGCCAGCCCGCCGATAACGGCCAGATTCGCTCCCACGGTGACGGCCGGAACCGGCGCCCGTAGCGGCAGCGTGAGGGCCAGGACGGACGTGTAGGAGAAGAAGGTAGCTACAATGTACTCGTAAGAGCGAAAGAAGGGGCGGTGCCGAAACACGTTCCGACCAAGATAACATGAGCCGAAAACTTTTCCTGATTCTGCTGCCGGTGGCCTGTTCACTGGCTTTTCCCGCTGAGCTGCCGATTGACGGGATTGCCTACGTCGGCTTCCGCGTAAGCAACATCGAACAGGCGCGCGGTTTTTACGAGGGCGTGTTGGGCCTGGAGGAAGCCTTCCGGGTTCCGTCGCCGGACGGACCGGCGGCCCACTACTTCAAGGTGAACGACGACCAGTTCGTGCGCCTCACCGCGGATCTCAAGCCCGGCCAGGACGAGCGCCTCGTCGAAATCGGCCTCCAGACTTCGGACATCAAAACGCTGCGCCGGATGCTGGTTGCCCGGGGTTTACAGCCGGCCGCCATTGTCCGCGGCGATGACGGAAGCGCTGCTTGCGCGCTTACCGATCCCGACGGCCACCGGCTCCGGTTCCTCCAGTATCTTCCCGGTTCGCTCGAAGCCCGCTCCCGCGGAAAGCATCTCAGCAGCCGGCGCGCCTCGACGGTGCTGCGGCACACCGGCGTCTCGGTCCGTGATGAAGCCGCCGCGATGGCCTTTTACGCCGGCAAACTCGGCTGCGTGGAGACCTGGCGCGGGGGGCCTGATGAGAAAACCACCCGCTGGGTGAACCTGCGGCTGCCCGGCCGACGCGGCGACTACATCGAGCTGATGCTTTATTCGGCGCCGCCGAACCGCCAGCGGCTGGGTTCGATGCACCACATATGTCTGGAGGTGCCTTCCATCCAGCCGGCCTACCGCACGGTGGTCTCGCGGGGCGTCCGCGACGAGGAGCGCCGCCGCCCCAAGATCGGGCGCAATCACAAATGGCTGTTCAGCATCTTCGATCCCGACGGCACGCGGACCGAGTTCATGGAGCCGAAAACCGTGGAGTGATGCGTGGAGTCGCTTGCGCCGGCAGGTTCGGCAGATGACCGGGGAAGCCTGTGTGTTAAGGTGCAAACAGCGATGAAACGCTTGGTTTGTCTGCTCGCGCTCGGCGGCTTCCTGGCCTTCGCCGGCCCGATCCGGATCCGTGTTACATCGGATGAAATGGCTGCCAAACCCGTCAACCCGCTGCTCTATGGCAATTTCATCGAGAGCGGCTTCGGCCGCCAAGTGGACGGCATGTGGGCGGAGATGCTGTTCAACCGGAGTTTCGAGCCGGTTCCACCCTCGAAAGGCAAGTGGCTGCAGTACGGCCCGGGTGAGGATCTCACGACCAAGCCGTGGTGGCACTCCGGCTACGAGGAAAACCGGTGGCGGTTGGCTCCCGGCAACCCCGAGGCTCAGTTCCTGGTGAGTTCCTACTGGGGCTTTCATCACGGCAAGCATTCCGCGAACTTGGTGAACGAATCGGCTTCCCGGAAGGCTTTGCTGGTCCAGGACGGCCTTTACCTGCGTCCGGGCGCCACGTACCGGTTTCGCGGCTACCTGAAGCCCGGCCGCGCGGCATCCAAGGCCGGCGCCGGGGTCGGGGTCACGGTTGCGCTTTGCCCGCGCGGCGACCTCACGCGGCCTCTGGTCGAGCGGGTCAGCCCCATTACAAAGGGCCCCTGGCTGGAGTTCACCGCAGAACTTCCGAACCCGGCCTACCGCGGGCGCGCCTCCCTGGTCATCTCGATTGCTCCCGGCACCGACATCTTCCTCGACGACCTCTCGCTCGTACCGGCCGATAATCTCGGCGGCTGGCGAAAAGACGTTGTCGAAGGACTCGAACGAGTCCACCCAACCATCATCCGCTTTCCCGGCGGTTGCTACGCTTCGTTCTTCAACTGGCGCGACGGTGTCGGCCCTCGCAGCAGGCGTCATCCGCGGCAAAGCGACTTCTGGGGCGGCCTCGAGTACAACGACGTCGGCACGGACGAGTTCCTCGATCTCTGCCGGAGAATCGACGCCCAGCCCCAACTGGTGGTCAACATGATGACCGGCACGCCCGAGCAGGCTGCTGAATGGGTCGCTTATTGCAACGCTCCGGCTAGCGATCCGATGGGCAAGCTCCGGGCGGCGAACGGCCACCGGGAGCCGTACGGGGTCAAGTACTGGGAGCTTGACAACGAGCCGTATCGCAAGTGGACGGTGGAAGAATACGCGCGCCAATGTGCCGATTTCTCCCGAGCCATGAAGGCCGTGGACCCGGAGATTCAACTCGTCGCTTGCGGTTACGGGCCGTTCGCCCATTCCATGGCCGAATTGCTCGACGGCGCCGGCCGCTTCATCGATTTGGTTTCGGACCGCGCCAAGGGTGAGCAGCATCTTCGGGATCAGCTTCGCATCATCGGCGATTACAACCGCCGGACGGGCCGCAGCATTCGACTCTGTAATACTGAATGGCTCGCGCCCTGGAACGAGGTGCCGCCCGATTCGGCGCTGCCCGGCGCGCCGCTGCTCGATAAGAAGATCCCCCGGCAGGAACAGCAGATCACCTGGCGTTACGCCATGAATGCCGCGCGCACGCTGTTGATGTTCCAGCGGCTCGGCGGCGATTTCGAATTCGCCAACTTCAACAACATGGCCAATACCTGGGGCCAGAATGTCATCGAGTGCCCGAAACAGGAAGCCTTCCTGTCGGCGGCGGGCCGCGTCTTCGAATTGTTCTCGCGATCGCCGGCGGCCTGGCCGCTCAAAATCGAACTGCCGGCAGACGCCCGCGACGTGGTTGCGCAGGCGGCCTGGGACCGCGACCGAAAGAACCTGGTGCTGGTGATTCTCAACTACCGGAACGCTGGGGCGAAAGTGGACGTTGACTTATCCGCGCTGGACTTGCGCGTAACCAGCGCCGGGATCACGACACTGCAAGCTGATTCCCTGATGTCTTACAATTCATCATCGAATCATGATGCGGTCAGGAGGACGGAAGCTTCCAGGCGTCTTAGTTCCGCGCACGCCTTTTCGCTGACGGTCGCCCCGTACTCTGTGACCCACGTGATTCTTGACTGATATGGAGGTCCCCATGAAACTTGATCGGCGGGAATTCCTCACCGCGGTGGCCGGCGCCGGCGTGGCCTGCGGCGCGCAAGGCCCGGAAAAGACAGCCACGGTCCGAAAGCCCAACATCGTCTGGATCATGCTCGATGACCTGGGCTACGCCGACCCGGGCTGTTACGGCCAGCAGCAGATCCGGACGCCGAACATCGACCGGCTGGCCGCCGAGGGCATGCGTTTCACCGACGCTTACGCCGGTTGCACCGTCTGCGCGCCCTCGCGCAGCGTGCTGATGACCGGCCTTCACACGGGACACACGCCGGTGCGCATCAACCCGGGCGGCGTCCCCCTCGCCGAAGAAGACATCACCGTGGGCGACGTGCTGCACGGCGCCGGCTACCGGACCGGCTGCTTCGGCAAGTGGGGCCTGGGCGACGCCCGGACCACCGGGGTCCCCTGGAAACACGGCTTCGACGAGTTCTTCGGCTACCTGCACCAGGTCCACGCGCACACCTACTATCCGGAGTTTCTCTGGGACAATGACCGGCGCTACGAGCTGCCCGGCAACCGGGACGGCCAGCACGGGCAGTGGTCGGCCGACTTGATCGCCGAGCGGTCCTTCGATTTCATTCGGCGGAACCGGCAGCAACCATTCTTACTGTATGCCGCCTATACGCTGCCCCACGGCCACTATGAAATTCCCGACGAGGAACCTTACACGGACCGCGACTGGCCGGCGGCGGAAAAAAAGTACGCCGCCATGGTGACGCGCGCCGACGCCCACATCGGCCGGCTCATGAGCCTGCTCAAGGAATACAAGCTGGAGGAGAACACGATCGTTTTCTTCACGAGTGACAATGGCGGCGGCTCCGGCGGCGGGCACAAGACCTCGTTTTTCCACAGCAACGCTCCCTTGCGCGGGGAAAAACGGTCGATGTACGAAGGCGGTATCCGCGTGCCGATGATCGCTCGCTGGCCGGGCAAGATCCAGCCCGGCGCGACGAGCCCGGTTCCGTGGGCGTTCCAGGATTTCCTGCCCACGGCCGCCGAACTTGCCGGGGCCGGGACGCCGCCGAACCTCGACGGCGTTTCCGTGCTTCCGGTGTTGCGCGGCGAGGCCCGGAGTCTCCCGCGCGAGTACCTGTACTGGGAGCTGTCAAAGTGGAATTTCCGGGAACGCCGGGTTGACCCGAAGGGTTTCGAGCAGGCGCTGCGGGCAGGCGAGTGGAAGGTGGTGCGTCCGGCCACGGGCGCGCCGCTCGAGCTCTACAATCTTGCCGAGGACATTGGAGAGACGCGGAACCTGGCCGGCGACAAGCCCGATGTCGCCGCCAGGCTGAGCAAGCTCATGGAGGGTGCGCGCACCGAGATGCGCCCGCAAGCTGAGCCGCCGCACCCGGACGGCCAGCGATACAACGCGTAGCGGCTCAGAACGGCCGGAAACCCTTGGCGTTCGGATTCGGCGCGTTCACCTTGGGAAGCCATTTCGCCAGTTCCCGGATCACCTCCCGGTACGCGGGGTCCTTGGCGAGGTTGGTGAACTCGTCCGGGTCCGCATTGTGGTCGTAGAGTTCCTCGTCGCCGTTGCTGTAACGGATGTAGCGCCAGCGCTCGGTGCGGACAGCATGGTTGTTCCCGCGAAAGGTGGTGACGGCCGGTGCTTCGCGGACCGCCTCCGGGTCGCGCAACAGTGGAACCAGGCTCTGCCCTTCGAGCTGAGCCGGCGGTGTGAAGCCGCAGAGTTCGGACAGGGTGGGATAGACATCCAGCAGGCTCACCGGCCGGCTGCACCTGCCGCCCGGCCGGGTCAGGCCAGGGACGATGAAGAGCAACGGCACGCGCGTGGATTCCTCCCACAAGGTGAATTTCTCCCAGTTCTCCTTCTCCCCCATGTGCATGCCGTGGTCCGACCAGAGCACGACGATCGTGTTGCCGGCATACTGGCTGGCGTCCAATGCATCAATCACCCGGCCCACCTGGGCATCGGCGAAGCTGATCGAGGCCAGGTAGCCCTGGAGCGCGTTTTTCCACTGGTGGTGCTCGAGAATCCACCGGTGCCAGTCGCGGCGGTTGTGCCCGTGAGTGTCGGCCAGGTCGTTCTCCTGAATCTTGGGCAACTCGAGCTCATCGAGCGGGTACATGTCGAAGTACTTCTGGGGCACGTGCCACGGCATGTGCGGCCGGAACAGGCCGACCGCCAGGAAGAAGGGCTGGTTGTGTTTCTTGTTGAGTTCGCTGATCGCCCAGTCGGCCACCTGGTAATCCGACATCTTCTCATCCGGCGCCTGGAGTGGCTCCCAATGAAACCAGCCGTGACGTCCCTCGGCCCGGTTCTTCCGCGGATCGAAGTCGTCCGGGACGATTTGGGGAGGGATCGTGTCGAGCGCGTCGGGGAAGTAGCCGTCCCAGGATTCCGGCTCGTTCTCGGTTCCCTTGGTCCACTGCAGCGCGTGGAAGATCTTCCCTCCACCCACGGCGCGGTAGCCGTTGTTGCGAAAGTGCTGCGGCAGGGTCACCGCGTCTTTCAGCGCCGGCGAAGCGCGCCAACTGGCCCGGGGCTGGGCGTAGACATTCTGGGAGATGCCCGACGTGGAGGGCCGCACGCCGGTCAGTAGCGCCACCCGGGAGGGGTGACAGGCGGGAGCGGCGGTGTGGGCATTCAGGAACAGGACGCCCCGGGAGGCGAGGGCGTCGATCTTCGGAGTATGAACTCCCTTACGGCCCCCGAGGCAGTTGACGTAGTCGTTCATGTCATCGATGGCGATGAACAGCACGTTCGGCTGGCGGGGTTTGTTGAGGGAACCGCCACAGCCAGCTACCAGCAATGCCGTAACAAGAGCAGGGAAACGAAGCCATGTTCGCATGAGATTCTCCTCCTAATCAATATCGAATATCGCGAATCAGTGAGGCGAGCGTGCCCCAGGCGTGTTTTGCCGCGCGCCGCGCCGGGGCTTCCTCCAGCCGCCTCATCAGGTAACGGTCGATACCTTCCACCATCTGCGCGGCCAGGTCGCCCTTTCTGGGGAGCGGCGCTGTCCCCGGCAACGGTTGTGCGGCGGCCGGCGAAATCGCCAGCGGAAGCATGCCGAATGTCAGGAATCGCATTGTGAAACGCTCTGGCTGGTTCGCTTTGTGCGGTTGGAAGGGCATGGGAACCTCATCTTGCGGCACGCCGGAACGCCGCCAATATCCATTGATTTGTTTCCCGCGCGAGCGCAATCGCCCTGGCGATGGCTTCGGGAATCACGGGCGGGATTCGCGGGTTGGGCCTGGATCCTCGTTCCGGGGCTTCAGCGGCCCCGGAGCACTTCGTTCAGCGAGCCCTGGCGGTAGCCTTCCAGGTCGATGGTCACGTAGTGGAAGCCGAGGGGCTTGAAGATCGCCGTGAGTTTGGCGGCCATCTCCAGCGTGAGGGCCTTTTCCATTTCCTCGGGCGCAAATTCCAGCCGCGCCAGCTCGCCATGGTAACGCACCCGGAACTGGCGGAAGCCGAGGGCTCTCACCGCTTCCTCGCCCTTCTCGACGGTTTTGACGCGCTCCGGGGTCACCGCTGTCCCGTAAGGAATGCGCGAGCTGAGGCAGGCTGCCGCCGGCCGGTCCCAAAACGGCAGGCCCGCCTGCCGGGCCAGGGCGCGGATCTCCGCCTTCGTCAGCCCCGCTTCCACCAAGGGCGCCTTCACCTGGTGGAGCATGGCGGCTTCTTGTCCGGGACGGTAGTCGCCGAGGTCGTCTTTGTTTACCCCGTAGACGATGTGATCGAACCCCCGCTGACGGGCGAACTCTTCCAGGCGGGTGAACAGCTCGTCCTTGCAGTGGAAGCAGCGGTCGGCTTCATTTTTCACGTAATCCGGGTTCTCGAACTCGGCGGTGGCGATGAACTCGTGCCGGAAACCGCAGGCCTTGGCGTAAGCGGCGGCGTCGCGCTTGTCGGACTCCGGGATGGAAGGGGAATCGGCGGTAACGGCGATGGCGTTCTCCCCCAGCGCCTGGCCGGCGGCCCAGGCCAGGAACGCCGAATCGGTTCCGCCGGAATAGGCAACCAGGACCTTGCCGAGTTTGCGGAGAAGGCCGAACAGCTTCTCCTGCTTCGCGTTGAGGCGCGCAGGGTCGAGTTTCGGGCCGGCCGTTCCCAGAGCCACCAGCCTGCTCATACCCACGATTGTAACCTAACCGGTGCGAACGGCCCGCCCCAGCCGGTCCGCCGCCGGGGAAGCTTGCCGAACCATTCCCATCTCATTTCTCATTGACCCTCGGGGCGCCCATGAGTTCATGCCGCGCGCGCTCCCCGGTTTATAATGAGTCGATGCGCATTTGGCGTCTTGCCATGGCGGCGACCTGCGGAATCTGGTTGCAGGCCGCGCCGGGGCCGGATCTCGACACAGCCATTCACATCATTCGGAGTTTTAATTTCCGGTCCGTGCGCCAGGCCGTGGCGGACCTGAGGGACACATTCGGCAAACGATATCCGAAGGGCGACGAATACCTCCTTTGCCTGCGCGAGCTGGAGATGGCCCGAGCCGCCGTCCTGAGCGCGTGGGCCAGCGGCGACGGAGAGGCCGCCGAGCGCGTGGTCGATCTGGCCGCCACACTCGAGAAGCTCCGCGCGGAGGCTTTGCTGGCCAACCCGTTGCTCGATTTCGACCGGCTCCTGGTGGTCAAGCGTGCTTACAAGTCGCCCGGTTTGGGGCCCCCGCGCGGCAAACGCTATCCGCCCTCTCCTTTTTATACTCAGCTCGGCTTGCGCCTCGGACTGCCGGTGAATCACTACAGTTTGGCGAGCGTGGAGCCGGAGATCTGGGACAACGAGATCGCGGTTCTCTCGCCGGTGCGGCCCGGGGGGAAGCTGACCACGCTGTTCCGGCCGCCCGGGCGCGCCTATGTTGGGGAGATCGACTTGCATTGGGACGCTGACCGGCTGCTGTTCTCGATGCCGGCCGGCGGCCGCTACCGGGTCTACGAAATTCGCATGGACGGCTCCGGCCTCCACCAGATCACTCCGGACGACCAGCCGGACGTCGACAACTTCGACGCGACATACCTGCCCAACGGCAAGATCATTTTTTGCGGCAACGCCAGCTACCAGGCCGTGCCGTGCTGGAACGGGCTCCAGACCGTCTCCTGCATGTACTCGATTAACCCGGACGGCAGCGGGATGCGGCAGCTCACCTTCGACCAGGACGAAGACAGCGGCCCGACGGTCCTCAACACCGGACAGGTGCTGTTTTCGCGCTGGGAATACGCCAATACGCCGCACGCCTTCCCCCACTTGCTGTTTCAGATGAACCCGGACGGCACCAGCCAGCGCGAGTTCTACGGCAGTAACTCCTACTGGCCGAACGCCATCTACTTCGCCCGTCCCATCCCCGGCGAGGCCACCAAGGTGATCGGCATCGTCTCCGGCTACCACGGTGATTACCGGATGGGCGAGCTGTACCTGATTGATCCGGCGCGGGGACGCCATGGCAAGGAGGGGATGATCCAGCGGATTCCCGGCTACGGGCAGCCGATCCGGACGCGGATCAAGGACCGGCTGACTTCGGCGAGCTGGCCGAAGTTTCTGCATCCCTACCCGCTCAGCGACAAGTACTTCCTGGTTTCGGCCAAGCCCTCGCCCGAGGCGGCCTGGGGCATTTACCTGGTCGACATATTTGACAACATGCTGCTGCTCCGTGAAGAAGAGGGCTACGCGCTGCTGGAGCCGACGCCCATCCGGAAGACGCCGAGGCCGCCGGTGGTCCCGGACAAGGTGGACCTGGACCGGAAGGACGCTCTCGTTTATCTGCAGGATGTTTACGCCGGGCCCGGCCTGAAGGGCGTGCCTCGCGGTACGGTCAAGCGGCTCCGGCTGTTTGCTTATCACTACGGTTACCGCGGCTTGAGCGGATGGGACAAGATCGGCATCGACGGGCCCTGGGAGGTGATGCGCATCCTCGGCACCGTCCCGGTGGAAAAGGACGGTTCGGCGATGTTCCGTGTCCCGGCCAACACGCCGATTTCCGTGCAGCCGCTCGACGAGCGCGGCCGCGCCGTCCAGGTGATGCGGAGCTGGTTCACCGCGATGCCGGGCGAGCTGCGCTCCTGCGTTGGCTGCCACGAGCCGCAAAACACGCTGCCGGCTGTCAAGGCGACGATTGCCGCCACCAACGAACCGGCCGAGATTCAACCCTGGTACGGCCCGGCGCGGGGGTTCGATTTCGAGCGGGAAGTCCAGCCGGTGCTCGACAAGTATTGTGTCGGGTGCC
>CAZXVW010000010.1:0-42017 GCA_964644025.1 uncultured Solibacteraceae bacterium
CGGCATTCCGCTTTCCCTCGGCGCTGGCAAACAATTGACAGTGGAAGTCATCCGCGGAGCTTCACCACCTTATGGCACACTGTGATCTGATGAAGCGACTCATCCTGATCCCGTTACTGATAGCGCTGTTCGAACTCGGCTGCGGGGGCGCTAATCATCAAGACCCGGCCGGTCCACGGGCGGCTCACGCCAAGAACGTCATTCTCTTTCTCGGCGACGGTACCGGCCTACCCACCGTCCATGCCGCCAGCGTTTACGGCTACGGCAACCCGCAAGCACTCTATGTGCAGAGCATGCCCTTCATCGGCCTGTCGGAGACGTCGACGGCATCGAACTGGGTCACCGACTCGGCCGCGGGAATGACGGCGATCGTAACGGGCCAGAAGACTCAGGGCGGCGTAGTGTCGGAATCCGCCGACGCGGTACGTGGCGAGCAGGACGGTAAACCTCTCAAGACCATCTTGGAATACGCCGAGCAGCGCGGTCTGGCAACCGGCGTCGTTTCCAACAGCCCGATCTCTGATGCCACGCCCGCAGCCTGTTATGCACATTCGAACGACCGCAGCAAGCATGGCGAAATCTTCGCCCAAATTCTCGAGCCCAGGTTCGGTGACGGCGTCGACGTGGTGATCGGCCGGGGCCGCGACCGAATTCTGAAGGAGACTCGAGATCTCGGCGTGGATATCGTCGAGGAGTTACGGGCCCGCCGCTACCACTATCTGGATGAACCCGCAACGCTGGCGGACGTCAGCCCGGACACCGGCCGCCTGGTCGCGCTGTATGAGAAGCCAACGGTGCACGACTTCGACCTCGCCGGCGCCACCGATTGCGCGCTGCGGATCCTGTCCCGCAACCCAAAGGGTTTCTTTCTCATGGTCGAATCGGACAACCACCTCAAGGATATCCGCGAGTCCCTGGAGAACATGGTGAAGTTCGATCGCATCATTCGCCGCACCGCCGAGCAGATGCGCGGCACAGACACGCTCATCATCTTCACGGCCGACCACTCCTACGACCTGCATCTGCCGCAGGGAGCGCGCATCGGTGAAGATATTGTTCCGGCCATGAAAGCCGAGGGACATCACAATGCCGAAGAAGTGCTCGTGACAGCGGAAGGCCCCGGCGCCGAGCAAGTGCGCGGCTTCTTCCCGAACACCCGGCTGTTCCACATCATGATGTCAGCGTACGGCTGGGAATGAACCATCCCTGGGCCGGGATTTTCCCAGCCGCGGCAATCGTCAGCGCCGGGGCCGATTATCGCTGATCGAGACGGCGTTTCAGGCCTTCTCCACCCAAATCGGGGAGGACCAGGCCATCTCGCCGTTGGACTGAAACACGCGTACGTAGTACCAGTTAACGCCGGCGCCTTCATCCTCATCATTGACCGTGAACGCCGTCTCGTAGTTTTCGTTGAACACCAGCCGGTGGAACATAGCCGACTCGTAAGGGAACGGCTTCGGAAACAGCATCTCGCCGCTTTCGGCCAACTGCCGGAACGTTTGTGTGAGCGAGCACGGCCTGGGCTTCGTGCAAGTCACAGTGACCTTCGTCTCCGGCCCGCCGGAGGCGCGCAGCACGATTGCTTTCTGCGCGTAGTCGTCCAGCTCCTGTCTGCGCGCGGTATAGGAGCGCACGTGCACCCTTTCAGCGCTGCGGCTGAGGATCTTGTCGTGGCGGGTCTCGCTGAAGGGACCCGAAGTGAAGCACGGCTGGACTTCACGGATGCGGCCGCCACTGATCGTGATGGTGAAGTCCCAGTCGGCGGTGTAGTTCCAGCCCAGCGCCGTCCAGGGTCCCCAGCCGTATTCGAAACGGAGGACAACCGGTTTGCCCCAACTGGCCGCAGACGCCTCCCGGTCCACAGGAAAGTCGCGGTGGATGACACGGTTGTTCTTCAGCAGTTCGACGCGGTCCACCTCATCCCAGCCGCGGACAGCCACCTGAAGCTCGCGCTGGCGGGTGTAAGGCATCTCTTGCCCCATGATGCGGCCATTGAGTGAGAAGTCCAGGTCGATGCGGTCACCGGTGACGGCATAGGTGCGGCGATGGCGCAGGGCGTCAAAGATCGCATCCCGCGTAAGTTCCGTCGCCTTCACCACCGCCAGGCCTTCCCGGTAAGCCCCGGGATAGCCCAGGTGATCGTCGGTGCTGGCGATAACGCCGAGCCGGTGACCCTGCGCCAGGTAAGACTGGAAGGTGTTCCGCGTCCAGCGGCCGCCCTCGCTGTGGCGTTTGTAAGTTTGCGGGGAACGGTCGGACTCGGCGCAGCCCCATTCCGAGTAGATTTCCATAACAGGCGACACGCGAGGGTCGATCTTGCTCGCGTCAATTCCGCGGTGTCCCAGGTGGTTGGCCGGGTGGTGTGGCACCATGATGCAGCCGCGGCGCGCAGCGAAGTTCTGCAGTTCGGCCAGATCGCGGATCAGCTTGTAGTCACCTTTTAGGTCCGGGTACAGGATGTGGTAGTCGCCTTCGGCTTTGCCGTGCCGCTCGTAGCCGAGGATGGTCACAAAGCGACCTGGGTCGTCGTACTTGCGGGCGAATTCGACCACCTCAGGCCAGCGTCCCTTGGCAATGATGAAGCCGTCGATCCATTTGTATTCGATTCTGGCATCGTAGTGCCCGATATCGGGCCAGTAAGCGTGGGGGGTGAAGCAGTAAAAATCGAGATGGTTCCGCGCGACCTCGAAGGAATGTTCCAGCGAGCCCTGCGCGTAGCCCACCTGGTTGTGGTTGTGGAGATCTCCGAAGTAGTTCTTGTATGGGGGCGCCGGCTCGGCGGGCGCGGGGCCGCCTGCCGGTAGGGACGCAGCGGCGCCCAGGCTGGCACATCCGGTAATCCAGTTGCGACGGGAGATATTGGTTTTCATCATGCACCACCGATAACAGCCTTATGAATCTTGCTTGCCGGCTGCAGCAACTATCGTACCGCGCGGCGGCTCGCGCCGATTTCATCCAGAAGCGCGCGGGCCGCGGCGGCCGGGTCGGCGGCGCGGGTGATCTGCCGGCCGTCCACCCACACCTGCCGCCCCCGTCACCGGCCCGCCAACATGGACCGGAATCGGGTCAGAATCTCCGGTTGTGCCAGACTGTCAGCGAGTTTCTTCAGCCTCGGCTCCAGGTACGCCGCATCAATCGACTCCCGGTGGAGCTGAATCAGGGCCCGCGCGTCCTCGTCGTCCTTGGGCCGTTCCGAGATGATCTTCATTAGAACCAGATCCTCCAGAGAAACGACGCGAATTACGTTACGGCCCAGCCGCTTCCCCACCGAGCGGCTCAGCAAACTGCGCTCGAACTCCAGCGCAGCGAAAACGATGTCAACCTTGACGTTCTGCGACGTCAGCGCAGGCAGAACTCTTGTTTGCCTGACAAAGTCCACAGGATCCGGGCAGGACACCCTGAAGCGGTCACCGAGACGCCGGACGGTCTGCTCCAAATCGGCGGGTTCCACCCACACGCTCACGTCTATGTCCAAAGTCGCCCGCGGTGCGCCCCAAATTGAGACAGCCACGCCTCCGATCACCATGTAAGGAATGGCGAGCGAGTCGAGGGTTGCCGCGACCTCCAAAAGGGCTGCTTCAAATAGACTCATCGGGACTTGTCTAGATGGGCCAGGATGCGTCTCATGCGCCGGACGCCCAGTTTCTCCGGGTCCGGATCCCGGAGCCGCATCTGTTCCGGACACCACCCCCAGATCGCGCTAAGGTCGGCCAGCACGGTCCTCAGGTCACGCGGGGACGAGAGCTGCCGCTTCTCCCATTCGTGGAATCTCCTCCACTGTCGGGCGCGGGCGGCGAATTCCTCCGAGAGGGTCATCTCCTCGATTATGATACCGTGACCGGGGGATGTCACCGTCAGCGCACGGCGATTTCTTCCATCACCCGCCGGGCCGCGGCGGCCGGGTCGGCGGCGCGGGTGATCTGCCGGCCGATGACAAGATAATCGGCGCCGTTGCGGATGGCCTCCGCCGGCGTGGCGACGCGTTTCTGGTCGCCCCGGGCCGCCCCGGCGGAGCGCACTCCGGGGGTGACCAGCACAGCGTCCGGGCCGGCAATGGCGCGCACCCGGGCGGCCTCCAGCGCGGAGCAAACCACGCCGTCAAGACCTGCCTGTCGTGCTTTTCTTACCCGCAACTCCACCAGTCGGCCGACTTCGCACGGGTAGCCAAGATCCGCCAGGTCCTCCCGGTCGAAACTGGTGAGTACCGTAACCGCCAGCAGCCGCAGCCGGGCGTCGCCCCGGCCCTCGACGGCCGCCCGCATCACCGGGCCGCTGCCGTGCACCGTCAGGAAACGCACACCGGCTGCCGCCACCTGGCGCACGGCGCGCTTCACCGTTTCGCCGATGTCGTAAAACTTGAGGTCGAGGAAGACATCCTTTCCTTCCCCGATCAGCTCCCGCACGAACGGCATCCCGGCAGCCGCGTACAACTCCAGGCCAACTTTGTAAATGGCGACCGTATCGCCCAGCCGCTCCACCAGCGCCCGGGCTTCGGCAGCCGAAGCGACGTCAAGAGCGACGATGAGCGGGTTATTCATATCACTCGGATGGAAACCTGCTGGCGTGGAACGACCCGGCCGATCCGGTAAGCCGCCGCCAGCTTCTTTTCCAGCATCGCCGCGTCCGCCTCCGGCAGCGAGATCAGCAAACCGCCCGAGGTTTGCGGATCATGCAACAAGTTCAGCACCTGTTCCTCCAGGCTCCCGGCCACTTCCACATCACAGGAAAAAAACGACCGGTTGCTCTTCAACCCGCCTGGAATCGCTCCTCGGCGCGCGTATTCGAGCGCTCCCGGCAGGAAACCGACTCTCGCCGCCTCGATTTCCACGGTGACCCCGCTGGCCAGCGCCATCTCCCGCGCGTGGCCGAGCAGGCCGAAGCCCGTGACATCGGTGCAACCGTGACCGTCGAACTCGCGCATCGCCTCGCCGGCGGCTTTGTTCAAGGTGAGCATACTCTGGATCGATGCTTCGACATGGGCGGGATCAGCGATGCCCTGCTTGAGCGCCGTCTGGATCACCCCCGTGCCGATGCGCTTGGTGAATACCAGGGCGTCGCCGGGCTGCGCGCCCGAATTGGTGAGCACGCGGTCCGGGTGCGTGACGCCGGTGATCGCGTAACCGAACTTGATCTCCGGATCCTTCACGCTATGGCCGCCGAGCAACGTGCACCCGGCCTCGCGAATCTTCTCCGCCCCGCCGGTCAGGATCGCGGCGAGAACGCCGGGGTCCCCGCCGGCGGGAAAAGCCACGATGGCCAGCGCCGTCACCGGGCGAGCGCCCATGGCGTAAATGTCGCTGAGAGAATTGGCGGCGGCGATAGCGCCGAAGGTGGAAGGGTCATCCACGATCGGCGTGAAAAAATCCACCGTGTGTACCAGGGCACACTCCGGCGTCAGCCTGTAAACGCCGGCGTCGTCGGCGGTTTCCAGGCCCACCAGCACGTTCTCATCCGTCACTCGCGGCACCTGGCCGAGCACCTGGTCCAATACCTTTGGACTCAACTTGGAGGCTCAACCAGCGCCGCTGACCTGCGCGGTCAGCTTTACCTCACGCATCGTTTTCAGTCTAGCGTAGCGGGGCCCGTAGCCGCCGGACGGGGTATTCTCAGTCGTGGTGAGAGTTCAACTCCCCGGCCTCGATGGCCACTTTGAGCCGGTTTTCCCTCGGCGGCAGCGGGCAGGTGGCATAGGGAGTAAAGGCGCACGGAGGGTTGTAAGCTTTATTGAAATCGAGAATCACCTTGCCGTCCCGCGGCCCGGCCGCGTACAGGAAACGGCCCCCCGGATAGGTGGTTTTGCCACTGGTCGCATCCCGGAAAATGAACCACAGCTCCTCTCCCTCGGCAGCCGGCATCAGGCGGACTGTTTGCCCCCGCAGCGGAAACTCGACGTAGCCCGGACTCGTCATCTCCTGGGGCACGCCGATCACGGAGGCCACCTTGAACTTCCGGGGTTCCGGGAACGGTATAAAGCGGGCCGTGACGCGGTATTCCCGCTTCACCAGGTACCACTGCCGCCCGGTGAATTCCCGGCGGAAGCGGCTCTTGGTATCCCGCAGCCGGATCCCGTAACGGTCCCCGCGCCGAATCACCCAAAAGGTCAGCGCGCCGAGGCGGACCCGGGTGGGCGAGCCGCTCGTGTCCGGCTCCAACTGGACCGGGCTGCGGGTCTTGTCCGCATACCGCAGCACCGTCCTGCCGGCGTGGTGTTCAATCACTCCGAGAAGCGGCGGCGCCGAGTGCGCAGGCAACACGATATCGCTCGAAGCGGCCGCGCCAATCGTGTTGCCGCCTTCCTTCAACCAGAACAGCCCAGCGATGGTCAGCCAGCCGGTATCCGAGCTCAGGGCGGCTTCCTCCTGCCGCCGCCACTGCTCGATCGAAGAAACGTAGAAATCAGCCGCCGCGGCCGTCATGCCGGTGACCAGCAACAGGACCAGCGCCCAAGCAGGCTGCGTCCCGTTTCCTGACCGTCTCAAGTGCCTCCGCCACATCGCCGCAGTCACCCGTCTCGGCCTACCGGCGCCGGCCGCGAGGTTTCATGCGAACCTTCAGTCCCTTGGCTTCGGCCCACTGGTTGAATTCAGCGATCATGTCGTTGGTCCAGCCGCCGTCAATCTGCCCGGGAGTGTACTTTCCTTCCCGCAGCATCTGGTGACCCCACTCATCCCGCGCGTGGGTCAGCTCGGCGCTGTCGGCCACTTCCTCGGCCAGTTGCGGCGGGATGAAGGTGAGGCCCTCCGGGTCGCTGACCACGATGTCGCCCGGCATGACCGTTGTCTGCCCGATGCGGACCGGGACATTGATGCCCATGAGCATCACCTGGGCGATTGCCGAGGGATCCGTTCCCCGGACGTAAGCACGGAACCCCTTGATTTCTCGAATTCCGGAAACATCCCGCACGCCGCCATCCACCACCAGGCCGGTGCCGCTCTTCGTGTAGATGGAAGTGGCCAGATTGTCGCCGGCGAAGGTGCCGTCCTTGACCTTGCCGAACAGGTCCACCACGAGCACATCGCCCTTCTTCAAGGTGTCGATGACCCAGGAATTCTGGCCGCGGGCCACCCGGCCCTCCTGTTTGGCGTGGCGGTTGATAACAGTGTTGACGTCCGGCCGCAACGGCATGAACACGGCGGTTACGACGCGGCCCACCAGGCGTTTCTCGCCGGGATTGACGATCTTCCAGCCGCTTTCGAACTGGTTCCGGAAGTTGTGACGCCGCAGCACGCCCCAGGCATCTTCGGCGCTGACATTCCGCAGCCGGTCGATGGTTTCATCCGGCACTTTGGGACGCCCGTCCTCGAACCGGTCCCCCTTCCATTCGCTGGTGAAATCGATCCGCTGCTGTTTGGAAAACAGTCCCAACTGGGCATAAGCGTGCCCGGCCAGGGCGGCCGCCAATGCGGCGGTGATGGCAAAGTTCGTTCTCCGTGACATCTGGACTACACACTCCTCACTGATGATCCGAAAACGGCATCAAGAAAACAGCATACGCGATCCGGTGCGCGGGGGTATGTGATAATCAGTTTCGGCTCATTCACCGCCGCCGGATGCCTGGTGCCTCACCGGCGGCAAAACGAGCGCCCTCGAAGGAGAATGTCTATGCGCGCCCCGAACCGGATAGCCGTACTTCGGTCTTCCATCACCGTTCTGATCATCACCGCGAGCTGCCCGGCGGCCACCGGTATTGAGGAACTTTACCGCCTGGACCTGTTGCCGCGCTTCAAACAATCCACAGCGGTGGCCTCGGTATCGAGTTACGACCGCACTGGAGGCAACGACGACGGTTTCTCGGGCAAGTACTCTTACGTCCGAAAAGAGGGCGACGGCCTCGTCATCGCCGATCTGAAAGGGCCGGGCGTCATCTATCGCATCTGGACGCCGACGCCCACCGACGACATCACCGAATTTTACTTCGACGGCGAGGACACGCCCAGAATCCGGCTGCCGTTCCGCGAGCTGTTCACCGGCAAGAAGGATCCGTTTCTTTCGCCGGTCGCGGGGCTCGGCGGTGGGGGCTTCTACAGCTACGTACCGCTTTCCTACCGGAAATCGTGCAAGGTCGTGGTTCGCGCCGAAAAAGTACGTTTCTACCAGATCAATTACGCCGCCTACCCGGCCAGCGCCGGCATCGAGACCTATCCGGGATCGAGGCCGGAAGCGTTCCGGACCGGCCTGGACAAAGCCCGGCGGCTGCTGGCCCGGACAGGTTCCGACATCAGCGCGAACGCGGCGCCGCCGGGCGCCCCGCTTCACACGTATCGCTCCACGGTGAAACTGCAGTCGGGGGTCCCGGCCACCGTATTTGCGATCAGCAAACCCGGCCGGATCGCCGGCATCCGGATGAGTCCGGCAAGCGCGTTCGCCGGCAAGCAAAGGAACGTGCTGCTGCGAATTTACTGGGACGGCGATCCGAATCCGGCCGTGCTTTCCCCGGCCGGCGACTTCTTCGGCTACGCGTGGGGCGAGCCCGCCGTGCGTTCGCTGCTGGTGGGCACTGCTGGAGACACGAACTACACCTATTTCCCCATGCCTTTCGACTCCTCAGCGCGCATCGAGCTGCTGGCCGAGGGCGCCGCGCCGCGTCAGGAAATCCACACCGAAGTCGTGTTCGCGGAGGCGCCAAGATCGGCGGGGGAAGGCAAGTTTCACGCCATCTGGCGAAGGGAGAACCCCACCACCGCGGGCAAGCCGTTCACCTTCCTCGATGCCACCGGCCGCGGGCACCTGGTTGGCGTCATCCTCCAGGCGCAAGGACTCGAATCGGGCCGGACCCCGTTTTTCGAGGGCGATGATGAAACCACCATCGACGGGAAACTCGTGGTGCACGGCACCGGTTCGGAGGACTTTTTCAACGGGGGCTGGTACAACGTGCCCGGCCGCTGGGACCATCGCTTCTCGCTTCCGTTGAGCGGCGCGCTCGGCTACAACAATCCGCTGGCGCGCACCGGGGGCTACCGCCTCTTCCTCACCGACGCTTACGTGTTTCGCCGCAGCATCCGGCAGACCATCGAACACAGCCCTACCGGGAACAAGATCCCCACCGATTACGCCGCCGTGACGTTCTTCTACGCCGATGACGGCGTCCGGTACGAGAGTACGCTGCCGCCGCTGGAAGCTCGCCGGGTCCGCGGCCTGGACCGAATCATCTTCCAGCCGGGCTGGAATGTTCCCATCCACTCTTTCTCGTTGCAGAACGCCACGCTCGAGAAAAAGACCGAGAGGCTGGGCGAAGGTCGGCCGGTCCGATACCTGGCAATGAGCGCCAAGGGAGAAGACAGGTTCGGGCCGCACCACCTGGCGCTCCAGTGCGAGTTGCCCGCGGCGGGAAGCTATCAGGTGTCCATTGAAGCAATCCAGGGGCCCACGGCAGCCATCGTGCAGCTTTTCCGGAACGAGAAAGCCGTCGGCGCCGCGGCGGACCTGTACGCGGCCGAACGCAAAGCTGGCCCCCTGGTCGCGCTGGGCGAATTCGATTTCCAGCGCGGAGCTAATGATCTGTTCTTCAAGCTGATTGGGAGGAACCCGCAGTCGACGGGCCTTGACTTTGATTTAGTCCGGATCGTTTTCGAACGGGTAAGCACGGAGAAAGAGGAGGAGTAAAGGACCCGTGCCGGAAAGCCGTCACGAGCCGGGGAGCACTTGCTCGTAGGCCTTGATCTTGCCCGCCGCGAGCAAGCACGTGCGCCGGGCGATGATCAGGCACAGCTCTTCGCTCGCCAGGCATTCCTCGAGGAGTTGCCGCAGGCGGCGCGGCTCGGCCGAGGGATCGACGACGTGCACGTTTCCGATGCCCAGCGCCCGGGCCAGATCCTCAAACACCACTTTGCCGGTCGGCTGATGGTCCAGGCTCCGCCCGGTCCCGGGGTGTTCCTGAAAGCCGGTCATGGCGGTGGTCCCGTTGTCCAGGATGATGACCACGTGGCCGGTGGGCGGAGGGTTGTAAATCATCTCCACCAGGCCGGTGATGCCGCTGTGAACGAATGTGCTGTCCCCGATGACGCTGACCACGCGCCGGGCCTGCTCCGGCGGCAACACGTGCCGCAGACCGAGGCCGACGCCGATAGCGGCGCCCATGCAGACGCAGGAGTCCATGGCCTCGAACGGCGGCAGCGCACCTAACGTATAGCAGCCGATATCGCCTGCCACAATGGCGCCGACGTCGCGGAGGACAGAGAAGACGTTGCGGTGAGAGCAGCCTTTGCACAACTGCGGTGGCGTGCCGCGAGGCGGAGCGGGCTCCGGTGATTCCTCGCGCGCCAGAATGCGCCGGACGCGTTGCACATTCAATTCGCCGAAGCGAAAGACCTCCGGCTTGTCCTCCACCGGAATCCCGGCGGCACGAATCCGCTCGGCCAGGTACGGGTCGCCTTCCTCGATGACGACGCAGCGGGATACGCTCTCGGCGAAAGCGGCGGTCGCTTGCCGCGGCAGCGGGTGCGTCATCCCCAGCTTGAAAACCGACGCGGCCGGCGCCGCCTCCCGGGCGTGGGCAAAGCTGACTCCGGAAGTGATGATTCCCAAATCCCGGCCACCGTCAACCCGGCGGTTGGGCCCGGAAGCTTCATTCCAAGCCGCGATTTCCTCCAGCTTTCCTCGCAGGCGGCGGTGCGCGGGCCGGGCGAAAGCGGGAATCATCACCCGCGCGTGGATGTCGCGGACAAAGCGAGCTTCCGCGGGTGGCTTCCGCGAGGCCGGCTCCGGCCTCACTACCGTCTTGGAATGGCAGATGCGCGTCGTGAGCCGCAGCAGCACCGGGATCTGCCATCGCTCGGAAATCTCGACCGCGAGCAGCGTGAAGTCGTAAGCCTCCTGGGAGTCCGACGGCTCCAGCATCGGAACGCCGGCCGCCACGGCATAGTGCCGGTTGTCCTGCTCGTTCTGACTGGAGGCCATGCCCGGGTCGTCGGCAGAAACCACCACCAGCGCGCCGGTGACACCGGTGTAGGCAGCGGTAAACAGCGGGTCCGCCGCCACGTTGAGACCGACGTGTTTCATGGTCACCAGCGAACGCGAACCGGCAAAAGAAGCCCCGATGGCGACTTCCAGGGCGACCTTCTCATTGGGCGCCCACTGCGCCCGGCCGCCAAGCCCCGCGAAGCTTTCCAGGATTTCCGTCGACGGGGTCCCGGGGTAACCAGTGCCCAGAGATACGCCGGCGTGGCCAGCGGCCAGAGCGACCGCTTCGTTCCCGCTCAACAACGCCCGATCCAGTGATTTCATAACAAGACGGGGAGAGACCCACCTTCTGATGGAACCCGTACTACCCCCTTAATATCCGAAAGGTAGCCCTGTCCCCGCAAGCGGAGCCTGTTCCTCGTCCCTGGAATCTGTTACACTAAAGGCAGTTTGATTGTCCGCCGAGCCTGGCCGAAATCCATTCTGCCTCGCAAGCCGCTGTCAAATCGTTAAGGAGAATTCAATGAAGAACATTTTTGTAGGCAACCTGGATTTCGGTGCCACTGAAGAATCGATCCATTCCCTGTTCCAGCAGTATGGAACTGTCGAACGCGTAACGCTCATCCGCGACCGTGACACGGGCCAGTCCCGTGGTTTCGGCTTTGTCGAGATGACAGACTCCGCCGAAGGAGACCGCGCTATCGCCGAGCTTAACGGCACCAACCTGGGTGGCCGTGCCATCAACGTGAATGAGGCCCGGCCGAGAGCCGAGCATTCCGGATCCCGCTCCGGCGGTGGTTCGCGGCGGCGTCGCGAACCGCGCTGGTAAGGCTTCACGAGCCGGCCGCGTTCGGAAACGGACAACTGGCGCTTTCAGCGCAATCGTCTGACGCGTACATCGCCGGCCGTGCTGTTATCCGTAATTAGTTTCCGCTCCCGGCCCTGCTCCTGGATCCACACATCCAGCATCGCAGGGCCGGCCGGAAGCGGAAACACAGCCCGGGCTTGACCGGGCTCCACTCTCCGCCGGAACTTTTTCCCATTCAACTGTACATACACCCAGGCCGGACGCTGCGGCGCTGGGCCCACCACCTGAAACTCATAATCGCCGGCCTGCTCGATTTCGACCGGCCAGACGGTCGGTTTCCCGTTTTGATAAGCCGAATCCTGGTACCGGCACAGCGTGGCCGGGTTCTCGGCCTCCGCACCGAGCCGGATTACGCCCGGCGCAAAATGACGCTCGGCACGCACGTCCCGGTACCATTTCTCATACGTTTTTCGCAGCCGTTGCACCCGATCGGGATGCTCGGCGGCGAGGTCGTGCTCTTCCCCCGGGTCGGCTTCCAGATCATAAAGCTCGAGCGGCGGATCGGCTGACAGGCCCCAGTACTCGTCGCTGACCGTTCCCGGACCCGCCACCAGTTTGTAGCGCTGTCCCACCACGGCGGCGTTCTGAAACGGACGCGGCGCCAGCCCGCGGTGCACCTGGAAAACCAGATAGCGCGGCGGAGCCGTCTTCGTGCTTCCGGAAAGCAGGCCGAGCAGGCTGCGGCCATCAAAATGGTAAGCGCCGGGTTGGCCTCCCACCGCTTCCACCACGGTGGGCGCCACGTCAATGTGCGCCGCGATCCGGTCTACCTTCCTAGCCCCCGGCCATCGCGCCGGCCACTGCCAGAAACTCAGCGCGCGGATACCGCCCTCGTATGGGCTGCCCTTATGACCGCGCAGCCCGGCGGCGTAGCGGCGTCCGGCGCCACCATTGTCGCTGAGGAAAATCACCAGGGTATTGTTTCTCAGGCCAAGTTCGTCCAGTGTCGCCAGCAGCCGGGCGAAGTTCTCATCGATGTTCTGCTCCATCGCGTAGACCCGGGCGGTCTTTTCATCGACGCCGGCCGCCACGTACGGCGCCACGTATTTCGGGTCCACTTCCAGGGGCGCGTGGGGCGCGTTCGTGGGCAGGTAAACGAAAAACGGATGCTCGCGATTCCGCTCAATGAAATCGATCGCGGCGCCGAAGAACACATCGGTGCAGTAGCCGCTGGCGTGGAAGCGTTTCCCATTCCGCCACAGCCATGGATCGAAGTAACTGTTCGGCTTATCCGGCGCCTGTCCGATTCCACCGGCCTTGAACCAGAGAGCCTCGTCAAAGCCCTGGTCCATGGGCCGCATCGGGTAGTTGTCGCCGAGGTGCCACTTGCCGAAAATTCCCGTGCGGTAACCCCGGGCGCGCAAGATCTCCGCCAGCGTGACTTCTTCGGCGTGCATCTTGGCCCCGCCGCGGGAAGTGTGCAGCACTCCGGTGCGGTAGTAGTAGCGCCCGGTCATCAGGCTGGCGCGGGTGGGAGCGCAAAGCGGTTCCACGTAGAAGCGCGTGAACTCGACGCCCTCGCTGGCAAACCGGTCCAGATTGGGCGTGCGGATCACGGTGTTGCCATGGATGCCGGCGTCACCGTAACCCTGGTCATCTGTCAGCACCAGGATCACGTTAGGGGGCGCGCTGGAGAAGCCGCCGGACGCGCAGCATCCCAGCACCATCCCCCCCGCGGCCAGCGCAACCACACAAACAGTCCGCCACAATGAAGAACTCTCCTGGTCGTGCTTCACGACAGACTCCTGCACCGCCCTTCCACGAGGCTCCTGCACCCGGAATCCGCCGGGCCGCAACGCCCAGTGGTACAGAACCATCCTTTCCGGGGAAAAGACGCCCCGCTTTCGGCCCCGGATGGCGGGTTTTCCTATTGTGGCGGGCGCTGTGGCGGACGCCGGGCGCCGGGCGCGCGGCGGCGCATAGGCCGCGGCTCAACGCTTACATAGTTACCTTCCGGCAACCCCAGCAGCTTGACCAGCGCCACCTCGGCCGGCCGGGCCATACCTCCCATGGGACCGCGCACTCCGCGGTAAACAATTTTCCCGTCCGTACCGATCAGGTAGACCCGGTTCGGATGCGAGTTATACACGGAGCTGACGTTTGGCTCGATTGTATCGATTAACGCGGGAAACTTGACATCCCAATATGTGCAGGCTGTTTCGGCCAGCTTGCGTCGTTCGGCGAATGTTTTGGGCTGATGGTAGACCACGTCGCCAACTGCCTTCACGCCGGCGTTGCTGGCGGTCTGCTTCGGATCAGCCGGATGAGCCTCCCTAATGTAAACCATCAAGAAACGAGCCTTATCCCCATATTTTTCATACATCTTATTGTAGGAACCAACCTGGCTCCGGAAGGGCGGTCAAGTGTAGCTCCCGAAGAACAAGATCACCGGCTGTTTGCCAATGAGGTCCGAGAGCATCACCTTGTCCTCGAACCGCCTCGGCGCCTTGTCGCCCAGCCATTGCTTCAGTTGAGGATACAGTTGGACCGGCTCGAGCTGGAAATCGGCGGCATACTTGCCGGCCTTGATCCCGGGTGGCTGTCCCTTGATAACGCTCGGGCCGCGATAGTCCTTCCGCAGCGTGTCGTCCCGGGTGCCGAATCCCGGCGGCCTCTGCCGGGCGCCGGGCCGCTGCTGTTGCGCGGCTTGCGCTCTTGCGCCGAGGTTGCCGGCCGGAGCCTGCGCCGCACCGGCCATACCGGGGCCAGCCGCGATCACCACCGCCAGGACCGTGGCCCCCATCACCGCCGGCATGGTGGACCGTCTATTTCTCACGATTGCCTCCTTTCCCGGGCTTCCCCCCAACACTGACGACCCGAACCCCGATCCCCTCTCCAAGTTCCGGCGACTCGGCGGTCCGCCCGGCGTCGTGCTTTCGGTGTTATGGTACCCAGGCATTGTACTATGGCGAACGCTTCCCGGGAAAAGCCCCCTGCTTTCGCCGTGTTCGGTCAAACCCCGCCGCGGCGGGCGTTGGGGCCAGCCACCGATTGCCGGGCGGCCAGGTAGCCGCCCCAGTGCCAGCAGAGCTGGCCCGTGAACAGCAGCGGGCTGAGGCCCAGCGCGGCCGGCTCGCGCGGCCAGTTCTTCCAGACCAGGTATCCCGTGCCGGCCGCGGCCAGCAAGGGCAGCATCAGCAACCTCGCCACCGGGGACGCCGGGAACAAGCGGGCGATCCGCTCCGAATCGCGGTGCAGCAGGAAGTATTCGGAGGTGCCCCGCCCGTAACGCACCATGCGGCGCCAGTAATCGCCGAGAGCGGTAATGGGCGGCCGGTGGTGGACGCGCGCCGCCGGTTCGTACAGCACGCGGTAGCCGCGCGCCACTGCGCGCCGGCAGAAATCACGGTCCTCACAGGTGGCCAGGGATTCGTCAAACCAGCCGATTTCGTCGCTCACCGCCCGCCACAAGGCCAGGTTTGACGTGGACAGGTGGGGCACGTAGCGCCGCGGCAGCCGCGGGTGAAGAACCGGCGCATCAGCGGAAAGGTAATCCAGCCGGGCAGCGAGCCCGGCGCGCCGGCAGTCCCGGGAACCGCCCACCATCTCCGCCGCTCCCGCTTCGAGCGGCTGCAACAGCGTTTGCATCCAGTCCGGCTCGGCCACGCAATCGTCATCCAGAAAAACCAGGATGCGGCCGCGCGCTTCCCGCAGTCCCCGGTTGCGCGCGGCGCCGTATCCCCGGCGAGGTTCGGCGAGGTAGCGAACCGGCAACTGCGAGCGAAACGATTCCACCACCCGCTCGGTTTCCTCGTCCGGCCCGTTGTCGATCACAACAACCTCGTCCGGCCGTCTGGTCTGCACCGCCAGGCTTGCCAGCGCGTCCCGGAGCAGCGCCGGCCGGTCGAGCGTGATGATAATCACTGAGGCGTCATTCGGCATTGCGTTCCGCCGTGCAGAAGTAGCCCAGCGTGTAGTCGCGCTTGCGGTCCAAGGGATCCAGGAAGTAAAGGATTCCCGGCAACAGCAGGCCGAAGACCGGCGCCAGCGGCACGAAAAGAACCCACCGCCAGCCGCGCTGGAAGAAGCTCAGCAGGTTCATCAGCCGGAACGCCAGCAGCCAGAAGAAACCTCCGAGCGCCTCGATGCGAATTTCCCCGAGGCCGGCCTTCTGGAACAGGTACTCCAGCCCGTAGCGCGTGTAGCGGAAAAAATCGTGCGGGTGCTGGTGGATTTCCCAGCACATCACGGTGCTCAGCAACAGCCTGCCGCCGGGCTTGAGCACCCGGGCGAATTCACTGACGGCGAGGCCGGGCTCCCGCAGGTGTTCGAGCACCTGGATATTGACCACCGCATCGAAGCTCGCATCCTGAAAGGGTAAGCGGTGCGCATCGCCGATGACATCGATCTTCGTGTAGTCCCAGGTGGCATCGCCGATGGCCCGGTCCACGGTGTGGTAGCGAGTGTGCGCGAACATCGTGGCGTGGGGAGTCTCGCCGGCGCCTACGTCCAACACCCGGCTGTCCCGGGGTAAGGCGGCCGCCGCCGCGGCCAGGCGCCGGCGCAAGAGCGTGTGAAACGGGTCCACCAGGCCAAGAATGAAGCGTGGCACCAGCGGCTCCACTCGTTTGCGAAAATCCGGTCGAAACACTCGCTTACCCGGCTCCTTCCTTCACAGAAAACGGCTCGGAGAAAAGATGAGATTCTTCGTGTGAAAGCATTCGTGCGTGCAATGGCAGCTCCGTACGCGCCGCCGCAACTGTTCCGCCTCCGGCCCGTACCACAGCCGGACGAAATCCCAATCATACTCTTTCAGGTTGCCCACCTTCCCGAGCAGCTCGCAAAAGTAGACGTCGCAGTTGGCGTCGATCACGCAACTGACCCGGCCCGCGTTGCAAGAGATCTTTTTCGGCTGCCCTTCCAGCTCGCGCGCGTAATAGCGGTTCAGCAGGCGCCTGCCGAGCGTGGCCAGCCAGGCTCCGGCCTGCCCGTACCGTCCTCGGAAGTAGCGGCGGCCGAGCCGAAGCTGCAGCGCGGAGATCTCGGCGAACTGTTCCGGGGTCGGCGGCTGGAGGCCGGCCTCGGCCGGGTTGCCGCGCAGCAGGTTGAGGCTGTGGTAGTCGACGTCCCACTGCTCCACGGCGAGATGCATGAGACGCCTGACGTCGGCCACGTTGCCCCGCATCACCGTCGTCACCACGCTGAGGGCCAGCCGGCGGTCCCGGCCCCGGATTTCCCGCAACCGGGCCAGCGTGGCCAGGGCCTTTTCATAATTGCCCGGCACGCCCCGCACGCGGTCGTGGTTTTCCCCGACGCCGTCCAGCGCCACGCCGACGTTCAGACGGTAATCGCCCGGCCGCTCCAGGATTTCCGAAACGATGCGGGCGATGACGGCGGTCTGAATGCCGTTGGTGGGGATGTTTATGAAACGGCTGCCGTTGTCTTCGATGAACCGGTGGCAAATCGGGGCCAGATCGTCCCGCAAGAACGGCTCGCCGCCGGAGAGGTCCAGCCAGGGCACCTGATCGAGCGACGCGGAGATCCGGTCCACCTGCTCCAGCGTCAGAGACTCGCCCCGGTTCAGGTTCCGCCAGTAGAAACAGGTGGCGCACCGGGCGTTGCAGCGGTCCGTGACAAACAGAATCAGATGGAGCGGTGTCTGCTGCTGCCGGGCAAGCTTTCTCCATCTCCAGAGGTCGCCGCCGAGCATCTAGCGGCCAGTATAGCGCACGCGGTAGCTGCCGGAAGCCGGGGAACCACCCAGGAACCAGTGGCCTCGCCCCGGACTGGCTTGCTAGCCTAGTCAAGAGGTGACTATGTTCAGAGGATGCGGCACGGCGATGGTAACGCCGTTCAACAGTGATTCTTCCCTGGATGAGAAACGACTCCGGAGTCTCATCCGCCGGCAGATCGAGGCCGGCATCAACTTCCTGGTGCCGTGCGGAACCACCGGCGAAAGCCCGACGCTGCGGCACGAAGAGCACTTGCGGGTGGTTGAGATCACCGTCGAGGAAACCCGGGGAAAGGTGCCGGTGCTGGCCGGCGCCGGCGGCTACAACACCGCCGAGGTGATCGAGATGGCGAAGCAGGTGGAGGCGCTCGGCGCCGAGGGGATCCTCTCGGTTACGCCTTATTACAACAAGCCAACCCAGGAAGGCCTGTACCAGCACTATAAAGCCATCGCCTCCTCCATCGGGATTCCCATCATCGTTTACAGCGTCCAGAGCCGTACGGGCACCAACGTTCTACCCGCCACGCTAGAACGCCTGGCGGAAATCGACAACATCATCGGCGTCAAAGAAGCCTCGGGCAACATCAACCAGATGGGACAGATCATCCGCCGGACCCCGGATGATTTCCTGGTTCTTTCCGGTGATGATTCCATGACGCTTCCGCTGCTGGCGCTGGGCGGCCGCGGCCTGATCTCGGTGGCCGCCAACGAGATTCCGGCCGAGATGACGGCGCTGGTCCAGGCAGGCCTGCGCGGCGATTTCGCCACCGCACGCGAGCTGCACCACAAGTACCTGCCGCTGATGGAAGCCAATTTCGTGGAATCGAACCCAATCCCGGTAAAGGCCGCCATGGGCTTGATGGGCCTGCTGGAACCTGTCTGGCGCCTGCCGCTGACAGCGCCGAGCGGTGTGCACCTGGAAAAAATCGAGTCCGTGTTGCGGGAACTCGGGCTGACAGTCGCGCGTGAAGCCAATGCTGGAAACTGAGATCGCAGCCCTGTTTGACAACCCGCCGGCCGCGTACACGGAGGACCATTTTCGCCTCTTTCAAGCCTTCAAGGAAGCGCTGAACCGCGGCGAGGCGCGCGCCGCCGAACCGGACGCCTCGTCGGCCACCGGCTGGCGCGTCAACGGGTGGGTCAAGAAAGGAATCCTGCTGGGCTTCCGCATGGGAGCGGTCGTGGACATGTCGATCGACACAGCCCGGCAACCCTGGTTTGATAAAGCGACCTACCCGGTAAAGCGCCTCACCCTGGAATCCGGCGTGCGGATCGTCCCCGGCGGCTCGAGCATCCGCGACGGCTGCTACGTGGGCCGCGGCGTCACCTGCATGCCGCCCATGTACATCAATGTCGGCGCCTGGGTGGACGACGGCACCATGATCGACTCGCACGCCCTGGTGGGAAGCTGCGCCCAGGTGGGCAAGCATTGCCACATTTCCGCGGCCGCGCAACTCGGCGGCGTGCTCGAGCCGGTGGGCGCCATGCCCGTCATCATCGAAGACGAAGTCCTGATGGGAGGCAACAGCGGTGTTTACGAAGGAACCATCGTGAAAAAGCGCGCCGTGCTGGGAACCGGCGTGATCCTGAACCGCTCCACGCCCGTCTTCGACCTGGTCAACGACCGCGTGATCGCGGCCGGCGATGATCTTCCCCTTGTAATTCCCGGGGAAGCCGTAGTGGTGGCCGGCGCCCGCGCGGTCAAGAAGGGTCTTGGCGCCGAGCACGGCATCAGCCTGTACACCCCGGTGATTGTGAAGTACCGCGACGCCAAGACCGACGCGAAGATTCAGCTCGAAGAGTTACTCCGCTGAGCAAACGAACCAGGCGGGCGGCGGACAGCAGCTCTCACCTTGAAGTATTACCTCAACGTTTTCGAGCTAACCCACTCAAGAAGAAGGTGATCGGAGTCTCTCCCGGAGGCGGTGCAGCTTGTCTTTCAGCGCGGCCATCGCTGGCCGGTAAGCCGGATCCTTCGCCCGGTTGTAATACTCCCGCGGATCGGTGTCGTGATCGTACAGCTCGACTCCCAGCCGCCCTTCGTCCCATTCCGTGTACCGGAACCGCTCGGTGCGGAGTGAGCGGCCCAGTTTCCCGTCGCGGGTCACCACCGTGTAGGCTGGTTTGTCCCAGGGGGCCTCGGCATCGCGCAGCAAGGGCAGAAGGCTTCGCCCTTCCAGGCCGCCGGGGGCCGGCAACCCGGCGAATTCCATCAGCGTGGGGAAAATATCCAGAAGCTCCACCGTGCGCCGGCAGGCCCTCCCCGGGTCGCGAACCGGTTGTCCGGCGACGATCAGCGGCACCCGCGCGCCCCGCTCGAACAGCGTCACCTTGTTCCACCAGGCGTGTTCCCCGAGATGCAGGCCGTGGTCGCCGAAGAAGACAACCAGCGTGTTATCCCAGAGTCGCAGGCGCTCCAGTGCGTCAAGCACCTTGCCGACCTGGGCATCCAGGAACGAAACGCAGGCGTAATATGCCCGCCGGTATTCCCGTGTTTCTTGCGGCCCGAGTTTGAGGGTCTTGGCCATGGACGGATAGGCGGCGGGCGGAACATCGGCCTTGTCGTCCGGCGGACCTCCCACCGGCGGAATCCGCTCGAACGGGTACGGGGCGAAGTACTTCTTGGGCGCGATGTAGGGATCATGCGGCTTGTGAAAGCCCGCCCCGATGAAGAACGGCTGGTCGCGTTTCTGCTCGAGCAGGCGAATCACCTCCCGGGCAATGCGCCCGTCGGCGTGATCCTCCTCGCCGGCTTCGGAAGCCGCCCAACGGCACCAGCGGAATTTGCCGCCGCTCATGTTTCGGCCCTCGCCTTCGAAGGAGGCCGCAGTGCCTCGGGGTTGCAGCGAGACGTCCCAGTCCTCCGGACTGTCCATGCGGGAATGGAAGATCTTGCCGACCTGGGCGGTGAAGTAGCCATGTTGGCGCAGGTACGCCGGCAGAAATGCGGCGTCTTTCAAGTAAGTGCGCGGATTGGTCCGGTTGTCCAGAATCCGGGTCTGCTCCGGGTAGCGCCCGCTCAGAAATGAGGTCCGCGAGGGATTGCAGACCGGATACTGCGCGTAAGCCTGGTGGAAGCGCGTTCCGCGACGGGCCAGCCGGTCAATGTTCGGGCTGAGGACAATCGGGTGGCCGTAGCAGCCCACGTCCGTGTTGAGATCATCGACGGCGATCATGAGGATGTTCGGGCGCTTCGCCGCAGCCGGGAGCGACGGCGCCGACACCAGTCCGCCACCGAGGAGTTCGAGTGCCGTCCTTCGTTTCATGGCCGATATACCTCCTTGAGTCTACCTCCCTACTCTCTACCGCGACCGTGAGCCGGCACGGGCAGCCGTGGGCCTCCGGTTCGGGCACGCCGCCTCAGGAACTGCGGAGTGAAATCGGCAGTGGCTTCGAGTTCCCGCGAACCGTTTTCGAGCGACGGCTCGATCTCGCTCCCCTCGTGCCATTCGTTCCAGCTCGTGATCAGAATCCAGTCCGGCTGCGCGGCGATGGCTTCTTCCCACAGGACGCGATAGGTCTCTCCGCCGTAGCGGGGGGTGATTGGCCGTGGCTCGTCCCGCCCCAGCTTGTGGTCATCGTAGCCGGGGATGACGGTAACACAGGAGATCTTCTCGCCTGCGGTGGCGACCACCTCGGGGTACGCCGTCTCAGCCCAGGCGCGGATCGCCTCCAGAGATTTGTGGGCCGTTTTGCCGGTGACGTTATAGACGTGGATGCCATCGAAAATTTGGGCGGCTTCCGGCGTCGTCCTGGCGCCGAGGAAAAGCGCACCGCCCGGATATTGTTGGTTGACGCGCCGGATCACCTCGCCCCACCCGCTCAGCTTGATCTGCCCGATGGCCCTCCCGTAAACGAAGAAGACCGGCTTGCCGCGGACGCGCAGCCACGCCGGATGTCCCGCGTACTTATGGAGCAGGTAGAGGAAATCATTCACCGCGCCCGCAGGGGCCGGGCTCTCGCGCGGCGGCACGGTTTCATAGTAGATCGTGATCTTCAGCCCGTACTTCTGCGCCGTTGCGAGCATCAGCGGCATGCCCTCGTCGTGGATGCTGCCCTGCCGCCACCAGCTCACAATGAAGCCCGTCAATCCAGCCTGCTTCGCCCAGCGGCAGTGTTGATCAACCACTTTCGGATCGTGGCTGTCGTACGGACCGAGCAGCGGGTAGTTCGTCGCGCTGGCGATCGTGTGATGCGCCACATCGACGCCGCGCCAGTGAATCCACTGCCCGCTCACCTCCGGGTTCGCGTACCACCCGTAGTAAAAGGCCAGCACTTCGGGCGGGACCCGCCACTGGGCCGCGGCCTGGGACGCTGGCAGCGCCAGCGCGAAGAGGAGCGCCAGAGCCGCCGACATCGACTTGACATTCCTGCTCCTCATCGAATCGTCTCCTCGCCGAGCCGGTTACCAGGATATCGCGGCCATCGGGTGGTTTGCATCCGCCACGGCGGCCGGTTCCGGCGGAGCCCCAGTCCCAGGACGGCTTCCGGGCCTACCGGCGGGCAGCGGCCGTCCTCAGAATCTCCAGCGTCTTGGCGGCTGATTCCCGCCAGGAGAAACGGGCGGCGTGCTCCGGGCCTTCCAGCGCCAGCCGGCGGCGAAGCTTTTCGTCTCCCGTGACCCGCTCCAGCGCAGCGAGTAAGGCCTGCTCGTCCAGCGGGTCGAACCGCACGGCAGCGTTGCCGGCCACCTCCCGGAGCGGAGTAATCGAGGAGCAGACAGTGGGCACGCCCGCGGCCAGGGCTTCCAGCACCGGCAGGCCGAAGCCCTCGAAAGTGGATGGAAAGACGAAGGCGTGTGCGCGGAGGTAAAGGTCGTAAAGCTCCTCCCGCGGAATCCAGCCGGTCAGGCGCACGCCCTCTTCCAGACCGAGTTCGCCAATCAACGCTTCCAGCACGGCGGCGTGGAATCCGCGCAGGCCGGCGATCACCAGGCGGAACGCCGGCCGCCGCTCCCGGAAAGCCGCGAACGCGCGGAGCAGCCGCTCCAGGTTCTTGTGGGGGTGGAGCGTGGAAACGCACAGCAGGTATGGTTCCGGTTCGATTTCCCGCCGCCGGCGGCCTACCTCGAAACACTGCTCGTCAACGCCATGCCGCACCACGCGCACCTTGCGCCGCGGCAAAGAATAATAGCGCAGCAGGTCGGCGCGCGTCGCTTCGGAAACGGCGATGAGAGCCGTCGAAGTGCGGGCGGACTGGAAGAGAAACAGCCGCCAGAACGGCAAATCGAACCAGCGGAAATGCTCCGGGTGGCGCTTGTGCTGCAAATCGTGGAACACGGTGACCGCCGGGCAGGGGCACCGCAGCGGCGCCGTAAACCCGGGATTGAAGAGCACGTCGAGGCGCTCGCGCTTCACCATGCCCGGGAGCCGGAGCTGCTCCCAGAAGATGCGGGCCGGGCGGTTTCGGGCGCGCACCGGCAGCACCCGGCAGGCGAAATTAGCGGCCGGAGGGCGGATGGCCTCGCCGGTTTCCACGTTGGTGAAGATGACGTACTGGTTTTCCGTATCCAAGCGGGCGAGCGCCCCGAGCAGGCTCCGCAAGTAAATCTCGGTGCCCCCCACCGCCCCCGGGATCAGGTAGAGGGCGTTGACCCCGATGCGAATGCCGGCCATGTTCACTGTCTCCGGCTGAGCCGCTGCTCAGCGGCGGCCAGGGCCCGGCGCGCGGCCTCGAGCTTCGAATCGAGTGCCAGCGCGCGGCGGTACTGGGCGGCGGCGCGCGCATCCTCGCCCGCCGAAGCGAAGACGTTGCCCCGATAGAAGTACACCATGGCAAACCGCGGATTCAGCTTTTCGGCCACCGCCAGCGCTTTCAGCGCCTCCTCGCGGTGCCCTTGCTTGCCGTGCATCATGCCGATCAGCGAATAGACGTGCGCCGTCTTCTCCAGCTTGGCCGCCTGCTCGAGTTTCGCCAGAGCTTCGGCGGATCGGCCGGCGCAATCATAAGCCAGCGCCCAGTCCACCAGCAAGCGGTAGTCGGGCTTCTGGAGCGTCGCCACGCGCTCGTACTGCCGCACGGCTTCTGAACACCGCTGGTTCTCATAGTAGGCATAGGCAAGCTGGAAATTCGCGCGGGCATTGTCGGGGGTCTTGGAAACCGAGTCGCTCCACAGCGCCACCGAGTCCGCCCAGACCGCCGCCCGCCGGCCGGTCAGCAGCCCGGCCACCAGCAGCAGCGCGGCAAAGGTTCCGACCATGGTTTTCCGATTCGTCCGCCAGTGGCGAAGCAGGCCGGCGACCACCAGCAGGAGCCCGATCATCGGGAGGTAGACGCGCCGTTCCACCAGCGCGTCTTTGATCGGCACGAACGACGAGGTCGGCGCCAGCAGCAGCAGGAACACAAAGACACCGTAGCTGGCCACCGGGAACCGTTTCCGGTACCACCATGCCGCCCCGGCCACCCCCAACAACGCGGCCATCCCGGCCACCGCCAGCGGGTCGAACACCGACGTCGCCATGGCGTAATCGTGGTCCACGTTCTGCCCATAAGGAAGCACGAACATGCGCACGTAAATCCAGATGACTTTGCACTGAGTGGCGAAATACAGGTACCAGGGCAAGCCCTTCACATGAAAGCCGGCAGTGTCGGATTCGGCGAGTTTGCTCAGGACAAAGGCGAGGCCCAAGGCGCCAATCACGCCCACCGGAACATACAGCCGCCAGTTGCGCTTCACACCCTGGAAGGAGAAGCCGGGGTTCCAGTAGTAGTCGGTCAACAGTAGCAGGGCCGGCAGCACCGCCGTATGCTCCTTGCTGGCCACCGCGGCGGCGAACAGCACTCCCACCGCCAGCGCCCGGCGGAAGGAGATAGCCCCCGAGCTCCGGTAAAGGAAGACAGCGAAGGCGGCGTAGAACAGGAAGACGCTCAGATTCTCCGAGCGGCTGGCCACGTACGCCACTGCCTCGGTCTGGAGCGGGTGCAGCAGGAACAGCCCGCCGGCGAAGATGGCCACCGGCTCCCGCGGCCAGGTCTCCGTGCCGGCCCACTCCAGCAGCTTCCGCACGATGAGGAACACCAGCACTCCGCTGAACAGGTGCAGCAGGACGTTCACCAGGTGATAAGGGTAGGGATTGCCGCCCGAGGTGTGGTAGTTCAGCCAGTAGGTCAGCATCAGCATGGGGCGCACGCCGATCACCCAATCCCGGAGCGGGAAATCTTTGAAGGTTGGATGTGTGAACGGGAGGTAGTCGTCGTCGAACAGAAACGGCCCGTTCAGGGCGGGTTGATAAACGCGGAAAACGACGATCGCGGCCAGCAGGACGCCGGCGGCCACGTACCAGGCCTGGCGGGACGGCCTCCGGGTCGGCGGGCTCGCCACAGCCGCCCTGGCCGGTTTGCGAGCTCTAGTTCGTCCCCGACGTTTGGCGTTTCTCATCGAGTGACTCGAGCCGGTATTGCAGGATTGCGACCCGCTGCGCCAGCGCGATGTTGGCGTCCTTCAGTTCGGAAATGATCACGCTGAAGCGGTAGAACACCAGCAGGAACACGCTGAAGCCGACGAATAGCAGCGCCAGCGGCGGCTGGCTGATGCCGACGACGCCGGCCAGCCAGTCCAGCAGGGATTCGATGCGGGAAAGCACCAGCATGGTCACACCCGCCGCCAGCCAGCTCACCGAATATTCAACGCGGATATGCGCCCGCCGGAGCGAGGCCAGCACCACGAGGATCAGCGCCCCGCTCAGAATGGTCACCGATAACAACAAACGATCCATGACAGGATTAACGCCTTTCGCGCCCTCCCTCGTACTTCAACACATTGACAAACACACCGAGCAGCACATGCACAATATAATAGAGCGACTTCAGGGCGGTAATGGTGCTCTTGCCCGCGCGCCGCGGGCGGAACCGGCAAGGCACTTCGTGAAAACGAAACGCCCGCCGCTGGAGCACCACCAGTGCTTCGATTTCCGGGTATTCCAGCGGGAAACTGCGGCTGAAGACTTCCAGCGCCGCCCGGTTCACGCCGACGAAGCCGGAGGTCGGGTCACGGACCGGCCGGCCGAGAATCGGGCGCAGCACCAGCCGGAAGAAGCGGATGCCCACTGAGCGGAGCAAGCCCGCCTGCTCGCCCGCGCCGTCCAGAAAACGCGAGCCAATCACCATCTCCGCGCCAGTGGATTTCAGCGCTTCCAGGATTTTCGGAATGTCCCGCGGATCATGCTGCCCGTCACCGTCCACGCGGATCACGTACCGGTAGCCCAGCTCGTGCGCCAGCCGGTAGCCGGCCTGCACGCAGCCCCCCAGGCCAAGGTGGTGCGGCAGAGTGAGCACTTCGGCGCCGGCCATAAGGGCCACGTCCCGGGTGGCGTCGGCGGAGCAATCGTCCACCACCAGAACCGGCACTCCCGGAACCTCCCGGCGCACTTCCCGCACTACGTGCCCGACCGCTCCCTCCTCGTTGTAGGCGGGAACAAGGATCAACAGGGAATCCCCGTCGGCCGGGCCGCCTCGCTGCCGGTGAAGACGAGTTGCTTCCGTCACAGTGCCGCCACCTGCCGGGGACTAATCGAGTGCGCCGCCAGCAGCGCCTCAAACTCATCGGCCGAAATCCGTGCGTGGCGCCGGATCCAGCGCCGCTGCCTCCACAGGCGCCGCCAGGCCGCCACCAGGGCCAGGTGCGCGCGCAGCACGTACCACGGCAGGCGCCAGGCGCCGTAACCCCGCTGCTGAAACTCCGCCGTGACGCCGTCGCCGCGGAAAAGAAAAACTACGTGCCAGGCGTATCGCGCCAGCGAGGCTGCCGGCGCCTTCGCCAGCATCCGGCCGGGAAAATTCTTCACCGCCACGAATAACCGGTTTCGCTCCACGTAGTAAGCCTTCAGCGGGGACGCGCGTCCGGCCGAGCCGGAATAGCGGTGCTCGACCGTCGCCTCGGGAACGTAAAGGCACTTCCACCCTGCCCAGCGCGCCCGCAGTCCCAGGTCCGTATCCTCGCAGTACAGGAAAAAACTTTCATCGAACCAGCCGACCTCGTCCAGCATCCGGCGGCGGTAAAGAGCCGCCGAACCGCTGGGAAACAGCACTTCTTCCAGGCCGGCATAGAGCGCCGGATCGGCGCCGTGCCCGCGTTGCTTGCTGCTCGCGTCGGCGCAAACCAGCATACCGGCCGAATCCAGGCGGCGCCGGCCGGCCAGCACCACCCGCGAGGCGCACATGCCGACCTCGGCGCGAGGCTCGATCGCCTCGAGCAGCGCCTCGATCCAGCGCGGGCTGGCCACCGCGTCGTCGTTCAACGTCGCCAGGTACGGGGCCCGGCTCCAGCGGAAGCCCTGGTTGACGGCCGCCCCGAAACCGACGTTGTTCGCGTTTTCGATCACGTCGTCGGCCAGACGCCCGGCCTCGCTTTCCCGCACCGCCTGCCGCCCGCTGTTATCCACGACCACGACCTCGACGTCCCGCCGCGTCTGCTCTCGGAGCGAGCGGAGGCAGTCCACCAAAGGCGGGCCCGCAGCCAGAGTCGGAATCACGACGGTGACGCGAGGGGCTGACAAGCTAACATTTTGTCACAGCCATTCCCGGCCGTGCGCCTCCCCACGCCGGTTCGTCACGCCTTTATGCCGCCCCTGCAACACGCGCGGCACATGAACCGGAGCCGGCGGTGTCCCCGCCGTCCTGGAAACAGAGCGGCCCTGCAGGCAGCAATGCCGGCCGGGCCGGCGCCCCCTGGGTGTATACTGTGGGCTTTCGGGAAACTCACCCGGGAGTTCCGGACAGGATGCGGGTATCGTCGCCCGATCCCGCAAAGTCGACCGGATGCAGGCTCCCGGAAAGACAGGCAGGCAACCGAACGAAAGGAGGATCGGACCATGGACAGACGCCAATTCGTGAAATCCGGCAGCGCCGCCGCAGCGGGCTGGGTGATTCTTCCCAGCGGCGCACGGAGCGGACAGAACGCCCCCAGCAACAAGCTCAATATTGCTCTCATCGGTGTGGGCGGGCGCGGGACGGCCCACTACAATGCAATTTCCAGTGAGAACGTGGTGGCGCTGTGCGACATTAACGCCAACAACATGGCCCAGGGCGTCAAGAGGTGGCCCCGCGCCAAGACGTACGTGGACTGGCGGAAGTGTCTCGACCAGAAGGACATAGAGGCGGTGATCATCTGCACCACCGATCACACCCACGCTTTCATCGCCAACTGGGCGCTGAACCGCGGGATGCACGTCTACTGCGAAAAGCCCCTGGGTATCACCGTGGAAGAAGTGCGTACGGTCCGGGCAAACTACATCAAGCACCGGAACAAGGTGGCCACGCAGCACGGCACGCAACGTCACGCCTTCGCGAACTTCAACCGGGTCCGGGAATTGATTCTGGACGGCGCGGTCGGCGAGCTGAAGACTGTGTCCGCCTGGGGCAGCCGGCAAATCCGCCGCCCCGGCTACCTGCCAAGGGAAGGCGACCCGCCCCCACACATTGCCTACGACCTCTGGCTGGGGCCCTCGCCCGCTCATCCGTACAATCCCGGATACTTCTCCGGCCGCCCCGGCGCGAACTGCCTGCAGTGGAATATGTACTGGGACTTCGGCGTCGGCCAGATCGGCGACATGGGCGCCCATACGATGGATCTTGCCTGGAACGCGATCGACGCCGAGCTTCCCACCTCTGCCGAAGCGGACATGCAGGCCAGCGAGAAATTCAACCCCGAAGTCACTCCCGTCGAGTTGAAGGTCAGTTTCGAGAATCCCGCCAACGACTGGCGTCCGGCCAT
The DNA here is from genome assembly GCA_964644025.1 of uncultured Solibacteraceae bacterium. Classification (GTDB taxonomy): domain Bacteria; phylum Acidobacteriota; class Terriglobia; order Bryobacterales; family Bryobacteraceae; genus CAZXVW01. The sequence continues at coordinate 28,150 of CAZXVW010000010.1, forward strand.
CAACGTGGTCTGGTATCAAGGCGGCCCCATGCCGAAATCGCCCCGGCCTTACGTCGACTTGAAGAAAATCGGGCACGGCGCGATGTTCGAGGGTTCCAAAGGCATCCTGGTCGCCGACTTCCGTTCCCGGATTCTGCTGCCCAACAACGATGACGGTGACATGACCTATTACAAGCGGCGCACCAAAGCCGAGCTTCTCCCGCCGCTCGGCGGAGAGCCGCCGGCAGGCCGCCGGGACTACCGTTTTCAGAAAGAATGGATCAACGCCTGCAAGGGTGACCTCAAGACCTCCTGCGACTTTGTTTACGCCGGCAACATGATGGAGGAAATGCTCCTGGGGCTGGTTGCTTACCGGGTCGGCAAGAGGATCGAGTACGACGGAGCCGCCGGCCGGATCACGAATATCCCCGAGGCGAACCGGTACCTCAGCCGCAAGTACCGTCCCGGCTGGACCCTGGACGGTTGAGGCTCGAAACGCTCCCGGGGGCCACGGCAACCAAGTAACCGGCTGACCTCTCGGTGCCTGGATTCGGCTGACGTTGGGGCGGCGGAGGGCGGTCAGCCGGACTTCCCTGCTCCGGTCAACGCGTTCCGAGGTTCTCGTACCACTTAAGGTTGGCTGTCGCTTGTCCGATGCAGGCGATGTCAGGCCGCCGGTCGGCGTTCAAGTCCGCCACCGCGCAGGCCGCGGCCGCGATGCCGCCGTTGTCGAGCACGGTTCGTTTCCAGGCGTCCGCTTGTTCGTCTTGAGCGTAGTAGATGTAAACGCTCCGGCCTTTGCCACGATACCCCGCGACGATCTCGTCCACTCCGTCCCCATTCAGGTCCGCTGCCAGGATGGTGTGCCCGTCCACCAGGCTGTCATCAATGACGGACCGCTGCCAGACGCCGGCGCCTTTGCGATAAATGACCACTTGGTTCCCATGCCACGGTTCGATCGCGGCCAGGAACCGTCCCCCGCCGGCGTGCCCCACCGCCAGGTCGCTGGCGCCGCAGTTCGGCCAAGGCGACGGGTCTCCGCGGGCGATCTCGGTCCGCGTCCAGCGGCCCGCAGGAGTGCGGTCAAACAGGTGGATGCCGGAAAAACTGGCGGTAAGGATCTCATCGCGGCCGTCGCCGTCCCAGTCGCAAATGTGAAGCCCGTGCATCACGCCTTCGTTTTGATCCCCGATGAGCCGCCGCTCCCATTCCCCGGGCCGGTAGAAAACCAGCGGGACGTGGTCCCGGTAGTCCGGCTTCACCGCGTCAGCGCCGATCAGGGGAGCGTTGACGACGACCGGGTTCCCGGAACCATCGATGTCAGCGCACCGAATGCGATGCGAGGTGGGCAGCCGGTCGATCTCGGTGACCTTCCAGGGACGCCGCGGGTCGCCCTGGCATTCGAGCACGGAGACGGCTCCCCGGCTCCGCGCGGCCACATTGGAGAACCCGGAGGCCAGAACGAGAATCGGGTAGCCGGCGCCGTCGCGGCCGCAGGCGGCCAGGTTGATCATCTGCGACATGCCGGTGGCCAGCACGTGGCGGCGCCAGCCGGGAGCCTCATACCAGACCAGCTCACTCATCCGGCTGGCCAGGGCAATGAGGTCCGCCTTACCGTCGCGGTTCACGTCCAGCGGCGCCACCTGGTAGCCGCCGGGCAAATCCGTGGCGATGACGTGTTCCCGGAATTGCGCGGGGGGCGCGGCCAGGGCGCTGGCGGCCAGCAGGGCTCCCCACAAGATGCGCCTCATGATCCCGACCTCCCCAGCCACCGGATACGGAAATTGAACGAGCGGTCCGAGCCGCCGTAAAAGTGAAGGAAATCCCGCGAGCCGACAATATTGTTCACCACATTAGGATTACTGTGGTTGGTGATGTTATTGCAACCCATCCGGAACGCCCAGAGCTGGTTGCGAAACACAAACCGCCGCTCCAGGTGAAAATTCAGCGCAAAATAAGCCGGAAAGCGCCAGGAGTTGACCTCGCCGATCATTCGGCCCCGGTCATCGACGATGGAGAAGGGAAAACCCGTGCGCCATTCCAGCAGATACGCCATCGCCCATTTCTTCCATGGCGTCGGCAGATAGCCCCAGCTCTGGATATGGTTCGGAGCATCCCAGGGCATCGGACCCACGTTATGGGTGACGATGATCGGCTCGTCGATATTGACATCCACCACGGCGTTGGACCGTGCCCGGGAACGCGTGTAGCTGATAAGCCATTCGTACTTGCGATGAATGGCCTGGCGCACGGTGACGCGAAAAGAGTCATAGGCGTCCCGGCGGTCGTTGCTGAGATTGTAGATAGCATCAAAGTCGGCACCCGGAAACCGGGCTTTCCATTCCGGAGAGGGCGGGCGGCCGGCGGCGATCGTGTTTACGTAGGTGAACCCGTAGCGGCCGCGCTTGCGCAGGTATTCGCATCGCGTCAGCACGCCCGCCGGCCATTGCTGATCCAGGCCGAGGGTGAAATTGCGATAACGGGGACGGGGAAGGCGCTGGTCTTGAATCGTGAACACCGTGACGGCCGGACCGCGCTCCGGCGTGCCGTCATCGCCGAAGTAAGTCGTCAATGAGTACTGGTCCCGCGGCCGCGCGAAGATTCGCAGGTTCGTGGCGTCGTAGATCATCCCGTAGCCGCCGGAGATCTTGGTGCCCTCGGTCCCCGGCGGCGACCATGCAAAGCCGACCCGCGGCGAAGTACTCCAGTAGTGAAGCACCTGATCCCAATCGCCGCGCACGCCCGCTTCGATCAGCAGGTTCGGCCGGAGTCTCCAGGAATCCTGTAAATAGAGCGACGCCTCGTAGTTCGCCATGCTCGCCAGACCGCTGCCGGCGAACACCGTGCGCCGCGTCCGCAGATTGTTGCGGTCGTAGTTTTCGATGCCCGTGCGCCGGGCCTCCTGCCAGTAGGCGAGCCGGTCCAGGTCCGTGCCCGCCTTCACGCGGTGCTCGCCGGCGAGCTGGAAGGCCGGCAGGAACAGGTTCACCAGCACCTGGTCCCGCGATGACTTGCGCGTCGCGTCCAGGAAGTAGTTGCCCCGGCGGCCGCCGGGCGTCAACCGGTACATTTTGTGCCCCTGGGGAATCTCCCGGCCGAAAGTCCGGTTGGCCGCGTAACCGGCTTCGAGCAGCGTTCCCCCGCCCAGGTAGATCTGGTCCTTGACGTGGAAGAACCAGAGGCGCGAGCGGCGGTCGACCGTCGTCGGGCGCGGGTCCAGGGCGCTCAACCCATTGCGCGGCGCTGTCCAGAGGTTGACCAGGAACCCGGTATGGAGGATGTTCGCCGGCGTCAGGTTCACTTGGGTGTTGAGATGGTTGCTGAAGCGCCAGCTCGAAGTGCGGTCCTGCCCCTTGGGCAGCTCCATGATCACCGAATTGATGTACTGGGTATCGAAGGAATCGGCAAACCACGCGCGGCCCCGGCGGATTGGCCCGGACAGGTTGATGCGCGGCGTCCAGTCGCCGATGATCAATCCCTTGCGCGATTCGACGCCCGGCACGAAATTCGTGGCCGAAGCCCGGTACTTGTCGTCGCCGGTCCTCGTATGAATGGTCAGCACGCCGGCCGAGCCTTTCCCGTACTCGGCCGCCACGCGTCCGCCGGCCACGTTCACGGTCTGGACCGCCTCCACGCTCAGCCGGCTCTCGAACCTTCCCGTAAGTGGGTCAGTAATGTTGAAGCCGTCCAGCGTGTACAGCGCCTGGTTTTCCCGGCCCCCGTTGATGTGGAGCCTTCCGCGGGAATCTTGCATGACGCCGGGAACAATGCGCAGCGCGCTCCGCAGACTGTGGCTGGTGGGATAGGGGATGTTGAGCAACTCGGTGCCGGTGACCGTCTCCTCGGACCGCGTGGTATCCATGTCGATCGGCGGGGGAGCGGCGACCACTTCGATGCTTTCGAAGACCTCCCGGACGCGGTTCAGAGTGAAATCGGCCCGGCTGCGGCCTTCGTTCAGGCTCAGGGGCTGTTCCCGGAGCCGAAAATAACCCACCAGCTCTACGTCCACCAGGTATTCTCCCGGCCCGGGAACCTCGACGGAGTATTCACCCGCAGGGTTCGTATAACAGGCGACGGCCGCGCCGCCGGCCCTGGCGTGCAGGGTGAGCTTCGCGCCGGCCAGCGGAGCGCCGTTCTCATTCGTGACGCGGCCGGCGAGCCGCGCCTCGCCGCTGGCGCTGGTGAGACTTGCCGCCAGTAGCGCCGCGGCGATGACGAAGCGCCGCAACCTCATCGGGCCTCCTCGGAATACACCCTGGCGAGGCGCTCCTCGCTTTCGCCCCGTCTTCTCTACCGCCAATATACAATGAACCGCCGCGGCCATTCAGTGAGCGGGGAAAGCCAAGACCACGGCCGGCATGGTTGGAGCAGCACCCAGGGCGAACACCGGTGGCGCGCGGTCAATTCTTTTTCTTCTGGTTCCGCAGCCGCATCGCCAGCAAAGCGCGTTTCTCGGGTGAGAGGCCCGCCAGTGGCCCCTCCGGTTGCGGCGGCTCGCCGGCGACGCTCGGGGCGGGCGCGGCGCCTTCGGCCAGATGAAGCAGGTACTGCTCGAACGGCTCGACGCCAAGCCCGGCGATGTAGCGGGCCGCCGCCCGGTGCGAGGCCCGCGATAGCTCATCATAGTGCCGCTGGTCCGTAAGCAGCCGTTCGAGCGCTCCGAGCCACGGCGTAACATCCTGTTCCGGAATGATCGCTTTCGGCACCATCTGGCTGTCCAGCCGGCCTTCGTAGGACTGGATCGGCTTCACCGGCAGCAGGTAATCGATGCCCAGCTTCGCCTCCGGCACGCCTCCCACGTCGCTGGCCAGCACGGGAATCCCCCGCGACATGGCCTCGATGACAATCCGCGGCTTGGCGTCGTTACACAGGGAAGGAACCAGCAACACCCGCGTCCGGGCCAGCACCTTCTCAATCTGCTCGACCGGGGCCAACAGCCGCACGTTGCCCAGCTCCTGGAGCGTCTGGAGGTCTTCTTCGTTGGTGCCCCACATCGGGACCGCGGCAAAGGGAACCTCGGGCAGGCGCCGCGCCAATTCGACGAAGATGGAAATCCCCTTGATGGCGCAAGGGTTCACCATGGTCACGAAGCCGCGTCCGAAGCGGCCGAGGTTGGGAAACGGGCCGCGCCCGTGCAAGGAGATGGGCAGCGTCACCGCCGGCAGCTTCCCCCATTTTTCGATGTAGTCCCTGACGTAGCCGCTGACGGCGACAATGCCGGCGACGCGCCGCAGATTCTCCACCCGTGGTCCGCCCGCCAGCGCCGAGTCCGGTCCGAACGGCAGCGCCAGTGTGGTGCGCGCCAGGTAAACCACCCGCGCCGGTTCCACCTCCAGGGCGGCGGCCAAGAACAACTGCAGCGGATCGTCGGTAGAGACCAACGTCCACGTGGGCGCAAACTCCCGCATCTGGTCCACCAGGTGGTCCCGGACACGGTGCACGCTGGTCGCCGTATGCACCTCGACACCGTTCAACCGGAACACGACCAGGCCCCCGGCTGCCGACTCGATCTTTACGTTCCGCGATTCCAGGTCCGCCAGAAACAGCCGCAGCCGCTCGCTGTCCAGCGTTTCGCTGACCCGGGTGACCACCCGGCACTGGTGGCCGCGTTCGGCCAGCGCTTCCAGCAGCAGCCGGTTGGACTTGTTCCCGCCGCCGTAAGCCGGGTAATAAAGCGAGTTCTGGACCAGGAGGATTTTCATCTGCGTGCAGCCGCCGGGGCAGGGCCGACACCTCATTGTACGATGAGAAGATGGTTCTGCCCCCGGTATTCCAGATCGCCCGGCTGAACTGGGTGCGCTACCGCGCCGCCCGGAAGACGCTGAAACATCTGGCCGATGCCGCTTCCCGCAGGGCCTTTATGCGCCACGCGCGCCGCAGCATGAGCCTCACGCGGCTGGCCAAGCCCACCGACAACACCGCCCCGCTGGTGCCGTTGCGGGTGAAGGCGCTGCACGGCCAGACCATTTACTGCCGCTCGGGACTGGCGGACCTCGGCGTGGTGTACGACACCTTCGAGGGCCGTTACCATCTCCCGCCCGCCGGTATCGGCGCGGTGCGCACGATCCTCGACCTCGGAGCGAACATCGGCCTCACCATGGCTCACTTCGCCGTGTTGTATCCCGGGGCGAGGATTCTCGGCGTCGAGCTGGATGCGGCTAACTGCGAGTTGTGCCGCAAGAACATCGCGCCGTATGGCGAGCGCTGCCAGGTGCTGAACGCCGCCGTCTGGCACACGCCCGGCGAGGTCTCCTACGCGGGCGTCCGAGAGTCCGGTTACGCGATCGCCACCGGCCTGGAACAGCGCGCCAAAGCAACGGCCCCGGCCATCACGGTGGACGCGTTGATCGAGCGTCTCGGCGCCGCGGAGGTGGACTTCGTCAAGATGGATATCGAGGGGGCCGAGAAGGAAGTCCTGGGCCATGCGGACGCCTGGATCGGCCGCGTGCGCTCCATCAAAGTGGAGGTGCATCCGGAGAAAGCATCGACGCTGTACACGCTCGGTATGTGCATCGAGGACCTGGAGCGGCACGGCATGGCCTGTTCGGTGGACGCGCGCCATCACGCCTGCGTCATCGGCCGCCGGTGGTGAGCAGCCTCCTCACGATCCGGAGTCTTTTCCCGGCAGCCCCGCCGGGTTTTCGTGCGTCCGCTCGCGGAACTTTCCCTTGAGGCCGGCCGCCAGTGACACGCTGGCCTCCCCGTAGCGGTCCCGCATCCGATCCACGGCGTCCAGCGCCTTCCGCCATCGTTCGCTGGCCTCCTGCTCCAGGAGGTTGAGCTGTCCCTCGCGGCTCTCCAGCGATCCGGCGTAGACACCCAGCAGCCGGATCGGCTTGCCGGTCCAGTTCTTGCGGAACAGCCCCCGCGCCTCCTGGTGGAGTTCGTGATCCAACTGCGTCGCATGATCCAGCGTGCGCGCCCGCGTGAAGGTGGAAAAATCCGAATAGCGGAGCTTAATCTGCACGGTCCGGGCATAGAGGCCATGCTCGCGCAGCCGCCGCCCAACCATTTCCGACAGCCGCGCCAGCATCGCCTCCAGCGCTTCTCGATCGGCCGTGTCCTTGCCGAAGGTGTGCTCGTGGCTGATGGATTTCGGCTCCCCGCGCCCGCCGATCTCTCCGTCAAACCAGCTTCCCGCGTCCAGGCCTTTTGCCTTGCCGGCCAGCGCGAGGCCCCAGGCGCCGAAGTTCCGCTCCAGCGCGGCCTCGCCCAGCCGCGCAAGATCTCCCACCTTCCGGATCCCAAGCGCGTGGAGCCTCTTCTCGGTCACCTTCCCCACGCCCGGAATCCGGCGCACCTCGAGCGGAGCCAGGAACCGCGCCTCCCGTCCTGGCGGCACCCAGAGAATCCCGTTCGGCTTGGCCAGGCCCGAACACACCTTGGCCACCAGCCGCGAAGTGGCGATCCCGATCGAGCAATTCAGCCCGGTACGCTCCCTCACCGCTTCGTGAAGCCGGTGGGCCGCCTTGAGCGGTGGTCCGTAAAGCCGCCGGGTCCCGGTCAGGTCCAGGTAGGCCTCATCGATCGAGGCCATCTCCACCTTCGGCGTGAAGTCGCGCAATACGTCGTACACCTTGCGGGAGTAATCACGGTAACGGCGCGGGTGGCCCTCCAGGAAGATTGCCCGCGGGCACATCTCGTAAGCCCGCCGCAGAGGCATGGCCGAATGCACGCCGAATTTGCGGGCTGCGTAAGAGGCCGCCGAAACGACGCCGCGCTGGTCCGGCCGTCCGCCCACCACCACCGGCTTGCCTTTCAGCGACGGGTCGAACAGCTCCTCCACGGAAACGAAGAAGGCATCCATGTCAACGTGGAAAACGGTCCTCATGGCAGGTACCGCGTGGCCAGGACCCGGGGCAGCCCCGCCAGGTCGGGAACCACCCGTTTTTGTCCCCAGCAAGCTCCCAGCATCTGCTGGATAGGACCCAGTTGCCGGATGCCCATCTCCATCACCAGCCAGCCGCCGGGCCGGAGAACGCGGCGCGCCTCCCCCGCCATGCGGCGGTAGAACTCCAGCCCATCAGCGCCGCCGAACAGCGCCACGGCCGGCTCGTAGTCCCGCACCTCCCGTTGCAGGTGATCTCTCTCCGCCCGGGGCACGTAAGGGGGGTTGGAAACCAGCAAGTCAACACTGGCGTCCGCGATGGCCGCGGCCACGTCGCAGGCGACCAGGCACAGCTTCGCCCCAAGCGCCCGGGCGTTGGCCGCCGCCACGCGCAGCGCCGGCAGCGATACGTCGGTCGCCAGGGTTTCACTCCCGGTTTCTAGCTGCAGGGTGACGGCGATCGCCCCGGACCCGCAGCCGACCTCCAATACGCGCTCCGCCCCCCGGCTGAGCTCCAGGGCGGTCTCGACCACGTGCTCGGTCTCCGGCCGCGGGATCATCACTTCCGGCGTGACGCAAAACCGCCTGCCGTAGAATTCCTGCACGCCCGTAATGTACTGGGTGGGTGTCCCCTCGAGCCGCCGGCGAAGGGACTCTGCAAAGCGGGACCGCTCCTCCCCGCTCAGCCGCCGCTCCGGATGGCTGTAGAGGCGGGACCGCTCCCAGGTGAGCACGTGCGAGAGAAGCACCTCGGCGGTCAGCCGCGCCGCCTGGATCCCTTCCCGCTCCAACAACCGGGCGCCGCGCCGCAACGCCTCGGCGATGGTCTCCGTCGCCCCCTCATTGCGCCTTCGCGTCAGCTCCATTTCGGGGCCTGCTCGCCGGAACCTCAAGCGGCTTCGCTTTGCCGCTTCAGTCGCTCGGCCTGGTAGTAGGTGGTAAGAGCGTCGATAATCGGGTCCAGCCGGCCTTCCATGATCTGGTCGAGCTGGTGCAGGGTCAGGCCGATGCGATGGTCCGTGACCCGGTTTTGGGGGAAGTTGTACGTTCGGATCTTTTCGCTCCGGTCGCCGCTGCCCACCATGTTTCGCCGCTCGGCGCCGATCTCCTCGTGCTGCCGCGCGAGTTCCAGCTCATAGAGGCGGGAGCGGAGCACGCGTTCGGCCCGGGCGCGGTTCTTGATTTGCGATTTCTCATCCTGGCAGGAGACCACCAGGCCGGTAGGCAGGTGCGTGATCCGCACCGCCGAGTAGGTCGTGTTCACCGACTGCCCGCCCGGCCCGGACGAGCAGAACGTGTCGATCCGGATTTCCTTCGGGTCGAGTTTCACCTCGACCTCGTCGGCCTCCGGCAGCACGGCCACCGTCACCGCCGAAGTGTGCACGCGCCCCTGCGTCTCGGTCACCGGCACCCGCTGGACGCGATGCACGCCGCTTTCGTATTTCATCCGGCTGTACACCTTGTCGCCGTTCACCAGCGCGATCACTTCCTTGATCCCCCCGACGGCGGACTCGCTCACCGAGGTGATGTCGACCTTCCAGCCCTTTGTTTCCGCGTAGCGCGTATACATGCGGAAGATCTCGGCGGCGAACAGGGTGGCTTCGTCGCCGCCGGTACCCGCGCGAACCTCCAGGACGACGTTCTTCTCGTCGTTGGGGTCCTTCGGCAACAGCAGGATCTTGAGCTGCTCCTCGATCCGGGCCAGCTCACCGGTAAGCCGCTCGACGTCTTCCTGGGCGAGCTTACGGAGTTCCACGTCCGGCTCGGCGAGCATCTCGCGCGCTCCGGCCAACTCGCGATCCATCTGCTTCCACTCCTGGAACTTCGCGACCACCGGCTCGATCTCGCTGCGGTTCTTGGCAATCTTGCGGTACGCTTCCGGATCGTTAATCAGCTCGGGATCGGCCATCTGCCGGTTCAGCTCGTTGAACCGCGCCTCGATTTCTTCCAGTTTTTTGCGATACTTCATGGGCAGGACGATTAAGCGATCACCGGCTGGCCGCCCTGGGATTCCTCGAGCGCCATGGCTCCGTCCAGCGCGCGAATCGCCACCGCGGTCTGGTCATCCGAAGGAGGCTTGGTGGTGATTCGCTGCAGCCAGAGTCCGGGCGCGGTCACCGTGGCCATCAGTCCGCCGCGCCGCCTGGCGGCAAAGCGGATCATCTCGTAGCTCACCCCGGCGATCACCGGCAACAGCGCGATGCGGGCGATCAGCCGGGGCACGAATCCCTGCACCGGCACGAGGATGTAAATCACCATGGCGATCATCATCACCACCAGCAGGAAGCTGGTCCCGCAGCGGGGGTGGAAGGTGGTGAAGCGCCGGGCGTTTTCCACCGTCACCGGCGCGCCGGATTCGAAATTGAAGACTACCTTGTGTTCGGCGCCGTGATACTCGAACACCCTCTGAATGTCCTTCCAGCGGGAAATCAAATAAAGGAAGGAGAGGAAGATCGCCATGCGAATGACGCCGTCGATGAGATTGAAGGTGACCTGGCCCTGGAGGAACGGCAACCACTCCCCCAGCCGGGTGGTCAGCCAGAGCGGCACAAATTTGTACAGGAAGATGAAAAACGCAAACGAAAAGGCGAGGTTCAGGCCCATCACCCAGCCGGAGATTTCTTTGCTTTCTTCTTTTTTCGGATCGCCTTCCGCCAGCGCCGCGTTGGCCGAAAAGCGCAGCGCCCGGATGCCCAGGTAGAGCGCCTGTCCCAGCGTGCCCAGCCCGCGGAAAACCGGGAGCTTGAAGATGCGGTGCTTTTCCGAGGCCCGGCTGAGCGGGCGTTCCTCGGTGATGATTTCGCCGTTCGCCTGCCGCACCGCGACACAATAGCTGTGCGGAGCGCGCATCATCACCCCTTCCATCACCGCCTGCCCGCCGACAAGGATCTCTTCGTCTCCGCTGTCGAGCACCGGGATCATGTGCACGTGCGCCGCCAGGCGCAAGAACTTACCGAATGACACCGTACACCAGCTCCTTTTTTTTAGTATAGCGCAGCGGGAAGCTTCGGATTCACTGTATTTGGAACGGGTTACGGCCCGCCCGGGGCGCCAGACGCGCCGCTGCTACAATGAAAACTCAGCGGAGGTTTCATGGCAAGCTCTCGCCGCCGGACGGTGGTTGTCGACGTCGCCGGCGTTAAGATCGGCGGTGATCATCCAGTCGTCATCCAGTCGATGACGAACACGGACACCGCCGACATCACGGCCACCGCGAACCAGGTGGCCGAGCTGGCGCGCGCCGGCTCGGAACTGGTCCGCATTACCGTCAACAACGAGAGAGCCGCGGCCGCCGTGCCGGAAATCGCGGCCGCGGTCGAGCGCTCCGGCCTGCGTGTTCCCCTGATCGGCGACTTCCACTATAACGGCCACCTGCTGCTGAAGAAATACCCGGACTGCGCCCGGACGCTGGCCAAGTACCGCATCAACCCCGGCAACGTCGACATCGGCGGCCGCGGCGACGCCAACTTCCGTACCATGATCGAAGCCGCGGTGGAATACGGGCGCCCGGTCCGCATCGGCGTAAACTGGGGCTCGCTCGATCAGCGGCTGCTGGCGCGCCTGATGGATGAGAATGCGCGCCGCAGCGCGCCGCTGGCCTCGGCCGAGGTAATGCGCCGCGCCATGGTAGCTAGCGCCGTCGAATCCGCCCGGGCCGCCGAAGGCTACGGCCTGCCGCATGACCGGATCATCCTGAGTGCGAAAGTGAGCGGCGTCCGGGATCTCATCGCCGTGTACCGCGAGCTGGCCGCCGCTTGCGATTACCCGTTGCACCTCGGCCTGACCGAAGCCGGAATGGGGATCTCCGGCATCGTTGCCTCCACCGCCGCCATGGCGGTTTTGCTCGAAGAGGGCATCGGCGACACCATCCGCGTCTCCCTGACGCCGGAGCCAGGTGGCGGCCGCACCCAGGAGGTCCTCGTCGCCCAGCACGTTCTTCAATCCCTGGAGCTGCGAACCTTCGCTCCCCGCGTGACCGCTTGCCCGGGCTGCGGGCGCACCACGAGCAGCTTGTTTCAGGAACTGGCCGCCCAGGTCCAGGACTATCTCCGCAAGCAGATGCCCGCGTGGCGCGCGCGTTATCCCGGCGTCGAACAATTGAAGGTGGCCGTGATGGGGTGCGTGGTGAACGGTCCGGGCGAATCCCGCCACGCCGACATCGGTATTTCGCTGCCGGGCGCCTCCGAGGAGCCGAAGGCCCCGGTATACGCTGATGGGCGGCTGCTGAAAACGCTGCGGGGAGAGCGGATCGGCGAGGAATTTCTGGCCCTCCTTAACGACTACGTCGCCAGCCGTTACACCCGGCGCGCCCGAGGAAGCCGATAGCGCCCAATGGGGTTCGCACTCTGGGTTGACGACGAACTGGCCTGGGCCGAGGGAACCCATGAATACCGGCCGCTCGGCGCCGCCGTCATCGCCGCCACCGGCGTGTTCACCGCCCGCGATTTCTCGCCCCGCACCAACCCGCCGCCGCGCGCCAGCGATTCCTTCGTCGGGTTGTTCGCCTCGCTCAGCCAGGTGAACCGCTGTTTGCTCCGCCGCCGGTCACAAGCAAATCGAAAAAAGCCGAAACCCTCTTCCAAACGAGTGCTGTCAATCATTTAGCGCGGCGCGCCGGAGCCGGTTCCGGCTCCGGCTGATCCAGAAACGGCGCCTTGATCCGTATAATCAGACGGAAACAATAAACGCCGGAGGCCCTGTTGAAATCAAGCAATGAGTCCCATGTCGATCGAGTTTCCATCTCCCGGCCCCGCGTCCCCGCCGAGGCTTCACTGGCGGGCCCGCCGGCGCATCGGATTCCTTTACTATTGGCTGCGGGAAGTGACTCGCAACCAGCTCGAAGGCTTCTCGGGGGTTAACTTGACCACTCCGGTCGTAGCTCCGGTTGAGGTCCGGCTCGAAGCGCCGCTGCGGGCCGCCGTCTCGGCCGAGGCGGACGGCTGGCGCCGCTTGCGTTTCTGCAAGGCCCCCGGCTGCGGCGCGTCCGCCCCGCGGATTCAAGTGGACGTCAGCCATCCGGACTCCACGCTTCCAGATGGGGATGAGTTGCTGGCCGCGCTGCTCGGAGTGCCCGGTCAGGCGAAACTGCTGGCCCAGGCTCTGGACAGCTCCACGAGCTCGCCAACCCTCTCGCCAGAGGTAGCGGAAGCCCTGACGGAAGCGCTCGGCCCGGTTCGCGCCGAGCCGGATTTCGCCGGGCTGCGCCGGCGCCTGGAGCCGTTTCTCGGGCTCCGGGACAGAATCTACGAAGCGGCGCTGCCGGCCCTGGCCAGGAAGTGCTCGGCCGAACTCGCCTGCGGATACCAGTCCGCGGACGGGGACACGCCACTGCTGGAGTGCTGCTTCGCGCCGACCCCCCGGGGCGAACGCCTGTACCAGGAGGCCTTGCAAGGGATGCTGGCCAGCCTGGACGAGGCGCCCACCGAAGACTACCGCCCACCGGCAGGACCCCTGATCCACGTGCTCCGCCGGCAGGCGAACCTGGAACTGCATCTGCCGCTGCTCGACAAGAGAAGCTGGCGGAACCGCACTGTACTGTTGCCCTCGATCCGTCCGGAGGCCGGGGAAGACGGGCGGATGGCCGCCGGCGGCGGCGGGCGCAGCTCCCCGGCGGACTCCCAAAATCAGCAGCAGACGCTCCTGACGCTGGCCGGCGCCATCGCCAACCAGCGCAACCCGGGCAGTGGCGCCTTTTCCCTCGCTTTTAGCGACCGGCGGCGGCTGCACCGCGCCCAGCTTCCCTATTCGCTAGCGCCGCTGCTCGACGCCTACGGGTTCGAGCACCGCCTGGAGGAACTGCTGCCGCGCAACGGAACCCGCTGGGAGGAAGTGGACGTCAGCCTCACCCTCAGCGTGCCCTGCCGGGCCGCCGTCGCCTGGCTTCACACGCCCGCCGAAAGGTCGGTGGCTTACTACGAGGGGCTTTCGCAGGTCTCGGTCACCGTCCAGTCGAGCCTCCGCCGCTGGATCCCGTACCTCTATTTCAGCGACCTGGACCGCCTGGAGGATCTCGAAACGGTCTACTCGCTGCTCGCCTACCAGGCCAGCCAGCCGTTCCGAC
>CAZXVW010000011.1:0-41674 GCA_964644025.1 uncultured Solibacteraceae bacterium
TTCCCTTGCTGGGTTTTCCCGAGCGCCCAGCCGCGGCTGAACGCCAGCAGGGCGGTGGGAACCGTGGTGCCGGGATACTCTGCCAGCTTCTGCCCAGGGAGGTGGAAGACGTCGACGGCAGGTTCGCCCGACAGGATGGCGCGTTGGATCTGCCCCCCGTCGCCGACCCGGGCCAGATAGGTGGCAAGGTTCAGCAACCGGTCGTAGAAAATCCCGTAGGAACCCCGCACCGTGAGTTTTCCGTTGCGGGCCACCTGGTAGCTGAAACCAAAGCGCGGCTGGATGTTGTTCCGGTCGGTGGGCGGCGACCGCCGGATGGCGAGCGCGTCAAACACCGGCTGAAGTTTGGCGTCGGTGATACCGACGTGGTGGGTGAACTCCACGTCGTAGCGGGTTCCCAGATCGAGGCTGAGGCGGGGCGTGATCCGCCACGTGTCCTGAATGAACAGCCCGGTGCTGGTCTTGCCGGAACGGGCCTTGGGATTGCCGAACTGCTGAACGAACTGCCGCGGCAGGCCCAAGCCGTAAGCTTGGACGGGGGTGAGCAGCGGAGCGCCCGCGCTGGTCCCGGGGGCGGGGACCGGGCCGAAGTTGAACAAGCCGTCCAGTTGCCGGTGGTAATCGACGGTCGTCGGGCAGAACATCGCATCGCCGCCGAACTTCACCAGGTGTGGCCCCCGGCTCAGCATCATAGTGTCCTCGATATGCCAGTGCCGCTCGGTGCGAATGTGCGGCAGGATCGGCTCCCTGCCCAGGAAGGCGGAGCCAGGGATGTTCACTGAGGTGCCACGGCTGTTCGGATTCATCTCGAACTGGCGGGCTGCCCACGAGAAGCGCGCGTCGTTGATGGTCGCCGGGCCAAACGTGGAACTCAGGCTCAAAACTGCGGTCGGGTCGAGCGTGGTGAGTCGCGCAGTCCGTCCCGGGGCGAGTAAACCGGCGATTTGATCGTTGTTGCTCGCCTCCAGGGCGCTTTGCCGGTCGTGGCCGTAGTTGAACCGGAGCGCCAGGCGGTTGGCCGGGGTGAGGGCGTGGTCGATGCGGATGCTGTAAGTGCCCAGCCGCTGGCTGACCGGGTAAATACCGGGAAGGTTCCCCAACGGCGTAATCGGATAATCCGGGGGAGCGCCCGTGGCCGGGTCAATCCCATCCCTGGCGATCGCCAGCCCCCGTTCGGCGGCCACTATCGCGGGACTGGTGGGATCGAGTGCTTTCAAGGCTTCCTGCTCCGGCGTCAGCGAGAACGTAGCCGGGTTCGTGCCGATCTGCGAGAAGCCGCTCTCCTGCCGACGCAACTGTTCGAAGGCGAGAAAGAAGAAGCTGTGATCGCGCCAGATCGGACCTCCGAGGCTCGCGCCGTACTGCGTTCGTGTATATGGGGGATCCTTGACTGGTGAGAAAGCATTGGTCGCGTCCAGGTCGCGCTGGCGCAAGAACCCGAATACGTCCCCGTGAAACTGGTTCGTGCCGCTCTTGCTGATCGCGTTCACCACGCCGCCGGAGGCCCGGCCGTATTCGGCCTGATACCCGTTGGTGAGAACCTGGAATTCCTGGATCGCTTCCATCGACAGGCTGCCGCGCGCTCCACCGGTGCTCTCGTCGTTGAGATCGGCGCCGTCGAGCTGGATGGAGTTGTTCCGCGGCCGCTGCCCCATCACGTTGAAACCAGATGTGACGGCCACCGCGTGAACTCGCAGAGTATCTCGCTGGATGCTGGAATCGAGGAGCGAGAAGTCCAGGTAATTTCGCTGATTGATTGGGAGCTGGTTGATCTCGGAGTTGCTGATATGCGTGTGAACGGGTATCGTCGAGGAATCCACCGGGGCTTCGGTGGGCGCGGTGATGGTAATCTCCTCCCGGACAGCGACCGGGACAAGTTGGAAACTCAGGGCTGCCTGGTGGCCCAGCAGGACGGTGACGTTCGCAGTTTCCGGAGTGAGGTCCGGGGCGGAGACCGAAACCGCATATTCGCCCGGGAGCAGACCAGGAAACAACGCTTCTCCGTTCCCATCAGTGGTTGTTTTCTGGCTCCAGTTGCGGGCCAGCAGTTTCACCACTACGGTCGCACCGGTGATCACCGCGCCGGTCTGATCTCGAACGGTGACCTTCAACCCGCCGTGTGTAGAAGGGACCTGCGCAGCGACGGGCGAGGACACTCCTCCGCACACCGCCAGCCATAGCAGGACGCGGAAAAGCAGGGCTCCTGATCGTCTCCAAGCGAGCAACGGCATCGCTTCCTATCGCAAAACTCCCCGTGGCCGACACAAATACCGCCCGATGTTCAGGCTACAACTGTATCTTAGCGTCATCCGCACCGGGAATGCCGCGTCACTCGTTCCGGTGTCCCGGCGGTCCGTTCCCGGGTGGACTCCGCAGTTTCTGGAATCCGGGTGGGCAGAGCCGGGGGAGTGATATTATAAGCATATGCTCATAACTCCGCGGCGGCAGGCCGCGTGGTGAGTAGACCGAACCGGCGTGGTGATGCGCGAGTACTCTCGAGGCGTGTTCCCCGAGCACATTCTAGGGAAAGGAAATCAAGGACAAGGCAGTGCGTTATCGAAAGATTGGAATTCTCGGCGGCTTAAGCCCGGAGTCGACGGTGGCGTATTACGAGCACATCACCCGGACGTACACGGAGCGTCATGGCGACTACGGTTACCCGGAGATCCTGATTTACAGCGTCAATTTTCAGAAGTACGTTGATTGGCAGCACGGCGGCCGTTGGGAGGCAGCCGCCGAAGACATGGCTTCGGCGCTCGAAGCCCTGCGGGCGGCCGGAGCGGACTTCGGGATCATTGCCACCAACACCATGCACATCGTTTTTGAGCAGGTGCAGGCGAAAGTGGGGATGCCCCTGGTAAGCATCGTCGATGCTACGGGGGAAGCGATCCAGGAGGCGGGTCTCAAGACCGTGGGGTTGCTGGGGACGGTGTTCACTATGCGGGAACGGTTCTACCGGGACGGACTTGCGCGGCGGGGAATCCGGGTGCTCGTGCCGGACACAGCGGATCAGGAGCGCATCAATCGGGTCATTTATGACGAGCTCTGCCGCGGGGAAATCCGCGACGCTTCGCGCGCCGTGTTTCTGGAAATTGTCGAAACTCTCCGCCAGCGGGGCGCCGAGGGTATCATTCTGGGTTGCACCGAGATTCCTCTCCTGCTGCGGCAACACGACTGTGAGCTCCCGTTGTTCGACACCACGATCATTCACGCTGAGAAGGCACTGAGCTACGCGACCGAAGAGGCGGCTGGATGAAAACTTACTTGGACTGCATCCCGTGTTTCTGCCGGCAGACGCTGGAGGCTGTGCGTTTCGTCACCGATGACGTCGCCGTACAAGAGCGGGCCCTGCGCGCGGTGCTGGCGGCGGCGAGCAAAATGGACCTGCGGACCTCACCGGCGGAGATGGGCCAGTACATACACCACCTGATCCGGGACTTGACGGGTTGCGCGGACCCGTACCGGGAGGTCAAGGAACGGTTTAACCAGGCGGCGCTAGCACTCTACCCCGAGCTGGAGAAAAAAGTTCTTGCATCGGATGATCCGCTCGAAACGGCCGTGCGGCTGGCGATCGCCGGCAACATCATTGACTTCGGCGTGAGAGCTGATCTGCGGGAGTCGCAGGTGGAACAGAAGATGGAATCGGCGTTGCGGGCGCCGCTGTTCGGCGGCGGCATGCCGGAGTTCCGCAAGGCGGTGCGGGACGCGGAGAAAATCCTTTACCTCGGGGATAACGCTGGCGAGATCGTCTTTGACCGGCTGCTGCTCGGGCAGTTGCCCCGCGAGCGGACGACCTACGTTGTCAAGGCGCGCCCCATCATCAACGACGCGACCATGGAAGACGCCCGCCTCACCGGAGTGACGCAAATGGTCGAGGTGATCGACAACGGCAGTGATGTCCCCGGCACCATCCTCTCGCGGTGCTCCGAGGAGTTCCGGCAAAGGTTCCATGAGAGCGACCTGGTGATTGCGAAAGGCCAGGGTAATTACGAGACCCTGAGTGAGGCGCCCGGAAAGATTTTCTTCTTGTTAATGGCGAAGTGCCCGGTGATCGCCGGTGACATCGGCTGCAAAACCGGCGATCTGGTTGTTTTGGAGAGACAACGATGAGTGGTGTGCGGATCACCGTGCTGGTGGACAATGTGGTCAGGGCGCCGGGTTTGCTCGGTGAACATGGACTGTCGTACCTGATTGAAACCGGCGAGCGGCGGATTCTGTTCGATACGGGACAGGGCATGGTCCTGCGGCACAACGCCGTGGAGTTGAACCTTCCCCTCGGCGACCTGGATGCTGTCGTGTTGAGCCACGGCCACTATGATCACACCGGGGGACTGGGTTATGTGCTCGGCGAGGCCAGGCGGCCGTCGATTTATCTCCACCCGGCCGCGCTGAATCGCAAGTTCAGCCGGCGCGGTGGCTCGCCGGCTCGCTACATTGGGATACCGGAGTCTGCGGAACAAGCGCTGCGCGGGCGATCCGGTGATGTTGTGTGGACGCGTCGGGCAACCGAAGTGGCGCCGGGCGTGTTCGCGACGGGAGAGATTCCGCGGCGGACTGGTTTCGAAGACACCGGGGGCGGGTTTTACCTGGATACCGCCGGTGAGCAGGTGGACCCACTGGAGGACGACCAGGCGCTCTCGATCGACACTCCCAGGGGCCTGGTGCTTTTACTCGGCTGCTGCCACGCTGGAGTGGTGAACACGATGGAGCACGTAGCCGGCTTGCGGGGGCGGGACCGGATTTACGCTGTTTTGGGCGGAATGCATTTGCTTCGCGCTTCCCGGGAGCGGCTTGATGCGACGGCAGCGGCGTTGCGAAGATATGAGGTGGAGTTTCTCGCCCCGGGGCATTGTACTGGGCTCGCGGCCACGGCTTTCTTGCGGGAGAGGTTTCCTTCGCAGTTTCACGAGTGCGTTGTCGGGGCACGGTTCGAATTCACGTTCTGAGGTTGCAGCAACGAAACAGGAGCCAGGCAGATGACAGATTTCAACGAGTCACAGATCTCAAGAGCGATTCTGACCGCCTACCACGCCAAGCTGACGGACCGGATCGATAATGACGTCGTTATCGTCGGCGCGGGCCCGGCGGGGCTTACCGCTGCTCTGCATTTGACGAAGCGGGGTTTTCAGGTCACGGTGATTGAGAAGCGCCTGGCGCCGGGCGGGGGCATCTGGGGCGGCGCCATGGGGCTGAATGAGGTCGTGGTGCAGGAGGAGGCGGTGCCGGTACTGGAGGAGGTGGGGGTCCGGCACGACCGGCGCTACGAGGGCCTCTGCGTGGTGGATGCCGTGGAGCTGGCGGCGGCCCTGGCATTGAAGGCCACTCAGGCCGGGGCGGTGGTGCTGAACCTGCTGACCGCCGAGGACGTCGCTGTGCACAAAGGCCGGGTGTGCGGCGTTGTGGTCAATCGGACGATGATTTCCGGCGCGCTGCCGGTGGACCCGATGACGCTCACCGCGAAGGCCGTCGTCGATGCGACCGGACACGAGGCCGTCGTGGTCGAGACTCTTCGCAAGCGCGGGCTGGTGAGCGAGAAGGTGATTTCGCGCTCTTTCGCCGAGGGCCCGATGGATGCCTTTTCTGGAGAAGCTTTCGTCGTGGAACGCGTGGCGGAGGTCTACCCCGGGCTCTGGGTGGCCGGGATGAGCGTATGCACGACGTTTGCGGGACCCAGGATGGGGCCGATATTCGGCGGGATGTTGCTGTCGGGAGCGCGAGTTGCCGCTCGCGTTGCCGAAACTCTTGCCTGAGCCGAGGACGCTGCCGGGAGGCGGACTTCGGAGCGCCACGCAAGGAGTGTCAGGAGTCCTGTAAGACCGCGGCCCAGCGGGGGGCAAAGCCTCCGGCGAGGGACGGCAGAGTGTGATACTTTCATGTTAGTGTGACTGATCCGCTTGCCGAGAAGTCCCCCAACGACGCCGGGAAAACCGCTGATCCGGAGCGTGAATCCCCGCCACAAAATCTTGAACTTTCCGAGGCGAACTACGAGTTGATGCTGGAATCGGTTGCGAGCGCCGTACTGTGCCTCGCGCCGGACCGGAAGATCCTGAAGTGGAGCCGTGGAGCGGAAAGGATATTCGGCTGGTCCAGCAAGGAAATGATCGGCCGCAAGTACGAGGTGTACCTGCCGGAGACGGAATTCGATCCGGTGCGGGCTGAGTTTGACAGGATCCTGAACGGCGGTGTCAGTCGGGGCTTCGAAAACCCCGTGCTGACGCGGGACGGAAGGCAGCGGATCGTACGATGGAACGCTGCTCCGTTGCGGGACAGGGACGGCAAGCTCATCGGGATTTTCGGCATCGGCGAGGATGTCACCGAGCTGCGGCGGGCGCAGGCGCTGCAAAGCGGGGAAAACCGGGTGCTGGAACTGTTAGCCAAGGGGGGACGGCTGGACGATGTGCTCGCGACGCTGGCCCGCACGGCCGAAGAGGTTTGCCCGGGAATGCGGTGCGTGGTGATGGGCGCGAGTGCGTCGGGACGGCGCCTTCATTGTCTGGCCGCGCCGAACTTTCCGGACAGTTTTCGAAAGGCGCTCGATGGGATCCCGGTGAAGCCGGATGGCGCGGGCTGTAGCGCTGCCGCTTACCGCCGCGAGCGCGTTCTGTCGGCCGATATCACCACCGATCCGGCATGGACGACCCATCGCCAGGCGGCGCTCGCGCACGGCCTGCGGACCTCCTGGTCGGAGCCGATTCTGTCCACAACGGGAGAACTCCTCGGCACGTTTGACGCTTACGCCGAGGGCCCTGCCAGACCGGAGGGATTTGACCTGGAGGTTACAGCGCGACTGGCGCGGCTGGCCGGCATCGCAATCGAACATCACCAGGCCGAAGAGGAGAGGCGGCGCCGGAGCGAGAATCGCCTCGAGCTCGCCGTGGCCGCGCTGGAGGCGCTGCGCGAGCAGCTCGGCAAACGATTCTCTTTTGACAACATCGTTGCCGTGTCTCCACCCATGCTCCGGGTGATCCGGATGGCCGCGCAAGTGGCCCCGACCGAGACCACGGTCTTGATTACCGGCGAGACTGGAACCGGTAAGGAGATCATCGCCAGGGCGATCCACGGCAACAGTCCGCGCCGGGAGGGACCATTCGTAGTGGTGAATTGCGGGGCGATTCCGGAGACGCTCATGGAAAGTGAGTTGTTCGGGCACGAGCGGGGCGCTTTTACCGGCGCCGAGCAGCGAAAACCGGGCCAGGTGGAGCGGGCCCAGGGCGGAGTCCTGTTTCTCGACGAAGTAGGGGAGTTGACGTTGCCGGCCCAGGTAAAGCTGCTTCGCCTGCTCCAGGAAAAGACCTTCGAGCGGCTGGGCGGCCGGGAGACGCTGGAGGCTGATGTGCGCGTCATCGCCGCCACGAACCGGAACCTCGAGGAGGAAATGAAGCGCGGCCGTTTTCGCGAGGACCTTTACTATCGCCTGAACGTCTTCCACATTCACATCCCTCCGCTTCGGGACCGCCTGGAGGCGGTGCCGGCGCTCGCGGACAAGATTTTGAAAGATATTGCGGTCCAGCTCGGGCGGCCGGTAATTCGGCTGTCCCGCGCGGCCATGGAGGCACTGACCAGCTATGAATGGAAGGGAAATGTCCGGGAGTTGCAGAATGCCCTGGAAAGGGCGGCGATTCTGTGCGAAGGCGACTTGATCGAGCTGGAGCACCTCCCGATTCAATCTGATGCAGCCGAGGAGCGCCGGGGAACGCGGGACGACGAAATCTTGGTTCGATTGCGCGAGGGGTTTAGCATGGAGAAGCTGGAGCGGCGGTTGGTGCGCCAGGCGCTCCGGCTGACCCGGGGGAACAAGTCCAAGGCAGCCCGGCTGCTCGGCATTTCGCGGGGCTCGCTGCGGTGGCGCCTGCAGAAGGGGCATCACAGAGATACCTCAAGATAGGGGTATTTGGCTAAATCTGGCCGTCGTCGGTGAGCGTTGGGAGAGGTCGTGCGCGGATATGTGGTGTGATAGCAATCTGTTAAATAGAGGAATCGGTTCTTACTAGCCGCTGGCTATCAGTGGCCGAACCGCTTAACTGCGTTGCGGTTCTCCGATGCTCACCGTAGAAAACGGCGCCACTGTGTCTGACGGAGGTTTCTGTGCCGCTATCTTATACCAAATGAACGGGTTATGTCAACGATTCCTTGGCGCGCCAGCGACGCCGTCCGGGAGATGGACGGGCTGGAAGAGATTGAGGGAGCGGAGCTTTCGGAATTGGCACGGTAGTTGCCTAAGGAATTGCGACAAACGGACCGGTCGCTGCGCAATTTGCGCGATCCGGGTAATAATAGGTCCGTTTCTACAACGACGAGAGCCCTCCGTCCAGGAGCAGCCAATCCGGAGCCGCCCCCTCTCCCGGCTGGCCTGGACGGAGGCCCCCCCTTCATTATTTTTTGTGAGGCTGCCCGATTCGGGGCCGGGTTTTTGTCGGCTGCCTGCTGAGCCAGAGTCCGCTGGCTTGACTTCATTTCGGGCATATGCCCATAATGAGACAGCATCGCTCTTGGTCAATCCAGGGAGGCATGTTAAATGGCAAGACCCCCCCGCAGCCGCTATGTGGGCCAGTTGCCGGGAGCTGACTATTTCAAGCCCCGTGGGATTCCTCTCTCCCAACTCGGCGAGATTGTGTTGAGGGTGGACGAGATTGAAGCTATGCGCCTGGCGGACCTGGAGGGGTTGTACCAGGAGCAAGCGGCGCAGCAGATGAACGTGTCCCGGCAAACGTTTGGAAGAATCATCAACTCGGCCCACCGCAAGGTGGCCGAGGCGCTGGTCGAGGGCAAGGCGCTGCGGATTGAGGGTGGCCGGTTCCGGGGACGCGGCCCTGGGCGGGCCGACCGGGCGAGGCAGGCATGATTATCGATGAACTGGTAGAGATTGTTCTGCCACGATGTGGAGGCAAGGCTATCGCCGACGTGCGAATTGGGCTGGGTTACACTTCGGTCCGACTGGCTGACGGAGGCTGCGGCCTGGCCTATACGTTCCGGGGCGAGATCCCGCCCGGGTGTAACGTTATTCTGGAGGCGGGTAGTCTGGCTGGCCGGCCGGCCGCGGAGATCGTCGAGTGGGCGGCCCGGCTCAGGAGCATCGAGGCCTCGGTAGGGGTAGCGACGCTGAACGCGCTGATCCCGGTGCCGGATGAGGCGCAGGTCGCCGATATCGTTGCAAATCTTGAGGCCGGACCAGACGACGTCGTTGGTATGGTCGGCTATTTTGGCCCGGTGGTGAAGAAGCTTCGGAAACGGGTCGCCCGCGTGCTGGTCTTCGAGCGAACGAGCACGGCTGCCGAAGGCCTGCTGCCGGATTGGGCGGCGCCGAAGTTGCTTCCGGAATGCGACATCGCGATCGTTTCGGCGACGACGATCATCAACCGGACTTTAGACGGGCTACTGGCGCACTGTAAGCGGGCTAGAGAGGTGGTCCTGCTCGGACCGACGACGCCGATGCTGCCCGGGTTTTTTGCCCGGCGTGGCGTGACGATGCTTTCCGGGCTGAGAGTCAAGCAGCCGGAGCGGCTGCTGCAAATCGTGAGCGAGGGTGGGGGAACAAGGACTTTCGGCCCGGCGGTGGAGAAAGTGACGCTCCGGACGGCCCCGGCCCGTGACCGCCGGGAGGAAGCGTGAGCCGGGGCCGGAGTTGGCAAGAGCCGCCGGGCTGGTTATGATTGAATCCGACCGTGCTGGACGGTTTCAGGGGGGCGCGGGGTGAGAGGATTATGAAACATTCAGGAATCGCTCTGCTGGTGTGCTGCTTCGCAGGCGGGGCCGCTTTGATCAGCACGGGATGCAGCCGCGGGCGACAGCCCGCGCTGAGGCCGGACTCGCCGGAGATGAGGATGTTTGCGCCGCTGCCCGCCGTGATGGCGTCGGCGAAGAACCCGGTTACCGAGGAAAAGGTGAAACTGGGCCGGATGCTGTACTACGATCCGAGACTTTCCAAAAGTCAGGAGATCTCCTGCAACACCTGTCATTTGTTGGACAGGTTCGGGGTCGATGGCGAACCAACCTCGGACGGCCATAATGACCAGCAAGGAGAGCGGAATTCGCCGTCCGTTTATAACGCGGCCGGTCATTTCGTTCAGTTTTGGGATGGGCGGGCCCCCGACGTTGAGGAGCAGGCGAAAATGCCGGTGTTGAACCCAATCGAGATGGCGATGCCTTCCGAGGCGCGAGTGTTGAAGGTTCTGAAGTCGATGCCGGAGTATGTGGCGGCGTTCCGGGCCGCTTTTCCCGATGGGCAGGACCCGGTCACCTTCGACAACATGGCCAAAGCGATTGGCGCCTTCGAGCGAAAGCTGGTGACGCCGTCGCGATGGGACCAGTTTCTCAAGGGCGACGCGACGGCGCTCAGCGAGGCTGAGATCCGAGGCCTGGAACAGTTTCTGAACCAGGGCTGCGAGTCCTGCCACATGGGACCCTACCTGGGCGGCAATCTTTACCAGGAACTCGGGGTGGTGAAACCGTGGCCTGACACCTCGGATAAAGGGCGTTACGAGGTGACGGGTAACGAAGCTGACAAGATGGTGTTCAAGGTTCCCTCTTTGCGAAACGTTGCCGAGACGGCGCCCTACTTTCATGATGGCAAGGTAGCCAGTCTCGGCGAAGCTGTCCGCTTGATGGCAGAGCACGAACTCGGCGCGCAGCTTACTGCGGAGCAGGTGGATTCCATCATCGCGTTTTTGAGCGCCCTGACCGGAGAAATCCCCGCCGACTACATCAAAGAACCCGAACTGCCGGAGAGCACGGCGCAAACCCCGAAGGCGGACCTGAGCAATTGAGCACTCCAAGCGTTGAGACGATCCTTGCCCGGCCACAGACGCGCTGTCTGGTATGCGGACCTGATAATCCCCGAGGCTTGCAGCTTCAGTTCACATCGGGACCGGCAGGGGCAGTGCAGGCCCGCTGGAAAGCGTCCAGAGATTGGGAAGGCTTTGCGGGAGTTCTGCACGGCGGCATTATTTCCACGCTGCTGGACGAGGCCATGGCGAAGGCCGTGCTGGCGGGCCGGCACCGGGCCATGACGTGCGAGCTGAAGGTTCGGTACCGGCATTACGTCGCCACCGGTGAGGAGCTGGTCATTCGGGGGTGGATCAGCGAAGTGAAAAAGCGAAAAATCCTGACCGAAGCGAGCGTCTCCACCGAAGCGGGTGAAGAGCGCGCGCATGGGTGGGGCGTGTTTCTCACCGTAGGCAAGCCCGGCGAGTGAACGGGATCTGATGATCAGGCTGGGCGCCGGCCGCTGCGGCCGCCCGGGCTTCTTTTTTGGCTGAGGACGCGGGTGTAACTGTCGACGAGCGCTCGCGTGAGAACCGCAATATCCTGCCGGGTTTCCACGTGAGTCCTGGCGCGGGCGGCCATGGCGGCGGCAGCGGCGGGATCGTGAAACAGATCGAGGATCTTGCAGGCGAACGCCGCCGGGTCGTCGGCGAGCGCGCAGAGGTCCCCGTCGCTGGTGGTGAGACCCTCGGCGCCGAGACGCGTGGACACGGCCGGGATGCCGGCGGCGAAAGCCTCCAGGAGTTTGACGCGGATCCCCGAGCCGCTCAGGATAGGACAGACGAAGACAGAATACCGGGCTAGTGGTTCCCGCACGTCCGGGACGAATCCCCGGAGTTCAACCGCCCTGTTCAGGGTGGGCAAAGAATGGGTGGCGGGAGGATCGCTGCCGACGACGATGAGTTTTGCTTTCGGCTCGGCGGCGAGGACGCGGGGGAGAACTTCCCGCAGCAGCCAGCCCAAGGCGTCAACGTTCGGGCGGTGGCGAAAACTGCCGACAAATAGCATGGTGAGTGGTTCCCGGCCTCGGGGCTGAAATTGATAACGGCCAACATCGATGCCGGCGCGGAGGTCATCGTCGAGCCGATCCCGCAACGTTGGCAGGAATCCGGCCAGGTAGTCCGCGTTTGCCGGGCTGCACACCTGCACGCGGTCGAGCTGAGGCAACAGGTGCAATTCGTAATGAAGAGCTCTCATGTACTCATAGAGGGCCCGGATCTTCTCGGCCGCGTGAGGGAGCCGGCCCAGGATGCGACCCACCGACTGGAAGTAAACGTCGTGTTCGAACAGGATGCAGGCGAGCTGACCGAAGTGGCCCAGGTATTGGCCCATCGGCATGTACTCCAGTTGTAATACATCAATCTCGTCGGTGAAGATCTTCCGGTGGATCCGCCACCGCATCTCGTCGCTGGCGAACTCGCTGACGGCGTGGGGAACGATGGGCACCACCGGCTTGGAGTGTTGGCCCGGGTTCCGGCGAACAAACTCGGCTGAGGCGCAGCGCCGGATGAGGTCGGTGTGAGCGGCGATTTCGTGGTCGTGGTTGACCATGACGAGCAGGTGCAGCTCAGTGAGCCGCGCCAACTGATGGCATGTTTGCAGCATGAAAACGCCACCGCCATGGTCAGGGGGGCAGAGGCGGTACGGGGAAACAAACAAGACCCGAAGGCGTTCCCTTCTGGCAGGCAAACGCAGAAAGCGATCCCGGAAGTAGCCTCCCAGAGGCCGACGAAAGGCTTCCGTATCATTGATCAAAGCTAGCCTGCGCGCTCGCCACCGGGAGCGCAGGGCGGAAGGGAGCCCGCAGAACGCTTTCCAGAGGCCGGCGAGGCTGGCCCGGCCGGGTGAGTTGCCGAAAATGGCGGTGATCAGGGCGCCGGCGAATGTAACGGCAAAGTGCGAAATCAGGCGGGGCCATTCATGGATGTTCTTCCAGCAAAACAGGATGAAGTTCTTCTGCAGTACACACTGGATCTGGTCTGCGGTGAAGCTCCTCCCGATGGTTCCCCGATGCTCGTGGAAGACCCTGCTGCGGGGTTCATAGAGGACCTTCCATCCCCGTTTCCAGGCTTGATAGCCCAAGTCGGTGTCTTCCAGGTAAAACGGCGCAAACAGGGAATCGAACCCTCCGAGCTCGAGGAACTTGCGCCGGTCAAACGCCGTGGAGCCTCCACCCCCGTAGAAACACGGAAACAGCCGGCTGACCTGCTCATCGATGCGGTGCCGCACCCGCAGTGAGCCGTTTTCCCACCAGCCTTCCGTCAAACCGGTTTCTTCGCGGACCTTAACGGGGTCGCTGAAAAAGATCTGGCAGGAAACCGAGAAGACCTTATCATCTGTAAATCCTTCCAGTAGGGGCTGGAGGAACCCCGGATCGACACGCATGTCGCTGTTCAAGAGAAGCACGAGGTCATTGGTGGCCGCTGCGACACCCGCGTTGCACCCGCCGCCGAAGCCAAGGTTGCGGGGCAGAGCCAGCAGGCGGATGCCGGGGAACCTTTGACGGACCAATTCAGCGCTGCCGTCGGTGGAGCCGTTATCGACGACGATGATCTCGTTGGACGGATTGCCGCGTGCGGCGGCGACGACCGAGGGAAGGTATCGTTCGAGCAGATGGCGGCCGTTCCAGTTTGGGATCACGATGGAGACGGCGTCGCGGCGAGGGCGGGTGTTCTGCGGAGGCATTCGCGGTCTGCGAATCCAAAAGAGCACGTCGGTGATGAGGAGGGCTATGGCCGAAACCAGGAGCAGGACCGGGGAGATGAGCAAGAGGGGGAGAGACCGGAGCAGCCGGGCAAGCGCACGCATGTTATTTCCGCGGAACTCCAGGACCCAGGCCAAAGGCGCGTCCGAGGCGGACCCATCGGGAAGCTTCCATCACCGCAACGCGGGCTTCCAACTCCTGAACCCTGGCGTCGAGGCTCTGCGCCCAGGCGGTGCGTTCCTGCAGGTCTTTTTCCGTTTGGTGGAGAACGTCGACACAGCGGGCTAATTCCCGGGATTTCGTCTCCAGTTCTTGCTGGGTTTTCATGGCCCATCTCGATTGGGATTCGCTCTCGCGTTCCAGAGAAGCAATTTTCTCTTCATAGCCCGTGGAGATTTCTGCGATGGCGGCGTCTTGGGTGGCGTGGAGCTCATCGAGGCGGCGCCGGGCTTCTTCCAGCTCGGCGTTGAGCTGCTCCGCCCATTGATTCCGTTCTTCGAGTTCCTGCTCCAGGGTGCGAAATCGCTCGAGGAGTTCGGCGTGCTCCTGCTTCGCCTTCTCCAGCCAGGCATCTTTCTTCCGCAGCTCATCTTCGAGGAGTTCAATGTGCTGGCCGCGCTCCCGGAGGACATTGGCGGTGGAAGGAACATGGACGAAAGTCGGCGCTCCAGTCTGGGGGGATGCGGCGCAGACGGCGATGAAGAAATTCGATTCCTCCGGTTTTGCGGTTTGCGTTTCCACGCTGGCCTCCGTCCCGGTGGCCGGTCCGCTCGGCTGGAATATAATGCTGGGGCCGTGGTTCTGAAGAAAGAAAGAGACGTGTGAAAAGTGGTTCGTGAGCTCCCGTTGGAATTCCTCGAAATCGAACTCGTGGCGATGGTACGGATTTGGCCCGGACAAGCGCCGGGATTCCGAATAGAAATCCTTATTGGGTGTTGACACGATGAATTGGCCGCCGGGGGCCAGCACGCGCCTGGATTCGCGTAGCAAAGACGCCCAGTCGTCCACGTGCTCAATGATTTCGAATGCGACCACGAGATCGATGGTCCCGTCTCTCAATGGCAAGGCGGTTGCGGACGCTTGCAGGAACGCCAGGTTCGGCCGTCCGTAATGCTGGCGAGCGTAGCGGACCGCCTCTTCAGCGACATCCAGGCCGATCACGCTGGCGGCCGGGCGGGCGAGGTCCCCTGCACCGTAGCCCGTGCCGCAACCCACATCCAGCACACGCTTGTTGCGGCACAACCGTGCGGCGAACAGGTACCGGGAGCGGTGTTCGTTCCACAGGTCCGGGTCGACTTCGCCCGGGATAACGCGTTCCCCAGTGAATTCAGCCAATGTGGTTCTCCACACGTTGAAGGGTTTCCGCAAGGCTCCGGTTCAGCTCGATGCGGCAGGG
The DNA here is from genome assembly GCA_964644025.1 of uncultured Solibacteraceae bacterium. Lineage (GTDB taxonomy): Bacteria > Acidobacteriota > Terriglobia > Bryobacterales > Bryobacteraceae > CAZXVW01. The sequence continues at coordinate 14,862 of CAZXVW010000011.1, forward strand.
CAGGTGCAAGAAACCGTAGACGGGGCCGCTCGCATGCCCCATTTGCAAGGTGATCGCGTTGTCAATCCAATCGCACATCTTGTAACTGGTCAGCGATCCGTCGGCAATGGCTGGAGAGAACGAGAAATGGGACGGGTACAGAATTGGCAGTTGGAGATGAAAGTCTACTGTGAAGATGTCGCCGGCGTTCATCGGGGGTAGGTTGTAGCCGTCACGAGAAGTATTCGTCCCGGCAAAGTCCACGCCGAGGTGGTTTCGCAGCATGAAGCCCACAATCGGGCGGGGGATGTGCTCACGGGCGACGACGCTAATACGGACGATGATTCTTGACTCCGGCTCCAAAAGGTGGACAGGCTCACCAGTCGGCCCGAACACAGCGATGCCGAGCACTTCGGCTCTGCGGTCCCCATGCCGGTGATCGATGTTCGGGATGGTGGTCACGATCTCCGGGGGCGCGGTGCCCTGCCGCCGGGATGCGGGAGACTGTGGTCGATTGAGTCCGAGGTAGGCCGAGTCTTTTTCGGTCATCGCGGCGAGGTACTTCGCGACGACTTTGTCCGTTTGACCGAGTTCGCGAATCCTGCCTCCTTCCAGCCACAGCGTCCGGTCACCGAGAGATTTGACGTCCGGCATGGAATGCGAGACGAAGAGGATAGTGGTTCCAGCGGCTCGCAACTCGTGAACCTTCCTCATGCACCGCTGGCGAAAGTAAATGTCGCCGACCGCGAGCGCTTCATCGACGAGCAAGATGTCAGGATCAACGTGGATTGCCACCGCGAAGGCAAGACGAACCAGCATACCGCTGGAATAGGTTTTCACCGGCTGGTTGATGAAGTCGCCAATCTCGGCAAACTGTTCAATGGCCGGGTACTTGGCATCCATTTCGGCGGTGGAGAATCCCAGAATGGCACCGTTGAGATAAACGTTCTCGCGGCCGGTGAACTCCGGGTTGAATCCTGTGCCGAGCTCCAGCAGGGCTGAGACACGGCCGTTGACGGTGATGTTGCCGCGCGTGGGGGAGATGATGCCCGCCGCCAACTGAAGCAGTGTACTCTTCCCGGCGCCGTTTTCGCCGATGATGCAGAAGGTCTCACCGCCGCGGATATCAAAGCTGACGTCAGCAAGCGCCCAGTAATCATGGTGGTAGCGGCGCCGCTGGAAGGTGAGCAGCTCCTTGAGACGGTCGCCCGGAGCTTCGTAAATGGCGTAACTTTTTGAGACCGCCTGGAATTCAACAACGGCGTGGGGCACTAAGAAGACTCTAATGTAGGTGCGGCAATAGTGTCAAATGGCCGCGCCAAAGCTGTCCGAAGCTGGTCGTGGAGCAGGAAGTCACGCAATTGACAAGGACGGCTGGTGGCAATTAGGCTGGAAAAAGGGGTGAGTGTGCCGGCGTAGCTCAGGTGGTTAGAGCGACGGTCTCATAATCCGTAGGTCGAAGGTTCGAGTCCTTCCGCCGGCACCAGTGAAAGGCGCTGGTTATTCCTGGCCGATGATGATCTGGTAGATCCGGTCCAGGTCCTCCAGTGAATAATACTCGATCTCGATTCGTCCCCGTTGTTCCGACTTCTGCACGATGCGCACGCGGGTCCCAAGAACGCGCTCAAGTTCCTCTATGGCGGCTTTTACATTCGGGTCTTGTTCGATTTCGGCCGGGGTCTTGGGCTCCCTGGGTTCGGTGAGACGATGAACCAGGCGCTCCACCTGGCGCACCGAGAGGCCTTCGGAAGCGGCCTTTTCCGCTATTTCCTGCTGGAGATCGGCCGTCGGTAGTCCGAGGATGGCGCGGGCATGCCCCATGGAGAGACGCCGCTCGGCGAGCAGGACCTGCACTTGGTCGGGAAGGCGGAGAAGGCGCAAGGTGTTCGTGATAGTGGACCGGTCCTTTCCGGTCCGCTGGGCGATCTGCTCGTGGGTCAAGTGAAACTCGCGGGCCATACGGTCGAAGGCCTGAGCGAGCTCGATCGGATTGAGATCCTCCCGCTGAATGTTCTCTATCAGGGTGAGTTCCAGCAAACGATCATCGGCCAGCTCCTGGATCACACACGGAACCGTGTGCAGGCCGGCCAGGCGAGCGGCGCGCCACCTTCGTTCCCCCGCGACCAGCTCATAGCGATTACCGCGGCGGCGGGCGATGAGGGGCTGGATGATACCGTTGGTGCGAATGGACTGTGCAAGTTCGGCGAGCCGGTCCGGTTGAAAGATGGTCCTCGGTTGGAGAGGATTGGGGTCGATCTGATCGATCGGCAATTGGGTCAATCCCTGAGCTGAGGCGGCCGCCGGCGTACCAGTCGACGGCACTGGCCGGGAAGGAAGAAGAGCTGACAGGCCCCTGCCGAGGGCCTTACGTGAACGCTCGGGTTTGCTGCTCATTCTGAAGGATCTCCTTGGCAAGCTTGATGTAGCACTCCGCCCCGCGAGAGCGCACGTCATAAAGCAGAATCGGTTTCCCGTGGCTGGGAGCTTCGGCTAAGCGTACGCTTCTGGGGATTACCGTGCGAAAGACTTCGTCGGCGAAGAACTCCTTCAAGTCCTGGGCCACCTGTTTTGCGAGATTGGTGCGCTCATCGTACATCGTGAGCAGGATCCCCTCGATCTGGAGAGGGTGGTGGAAGGACGAGCGGACGCCCTCGATTGTATCCAGAAGCTGAGAGATGCCTTCCAAGGCGAAGAACTCGCATTGGATAGGAATGAGAACCGAGTCGGCGGCAATGAGTGCGTTCAGGGTGAGCAGGTCCAGCGCCGGCGGGCAGTCGATGATAATGAAACGGTAGTTCTGCCGAAGCGGTGCGATTTTGTCTCGCAGCCGGAACTCTCGGCGGTCCACGTCGACGAGCTCCAGGTTGGCGGCAACAAGGTTTCTATCGGCTGGGGCGAGGTCCAGGCCGTAGAACTCTGTCTGAACGATAACCGCGGCGAGGTCCTCCTTGCCAACAACGGCGTCGTACACCTTGAGATCGTCCGTGGTCTTGGGAAGACCAAGGCCGGTAGTGGCGTTGCCTTGGGGATCGCAATCGATAACGAGGACGCGGAGGTCATTGGCGGCGAGGGACGCAGCGAGATTGATGGCGGTGGTTGTCTTCCCGACGCCTCCCTTTTGATTGGCGATCGCGATCACCTTAGCCATGGCGGGCAACCCTCACATGCTAGCATGTTCCACGGGGAACGTTGGCTCCACATTCTATCACCCTGACGTTCCACGTGAAACACGACCCAGGAGTATCACCCCCTGGCTACCCCAGGGCAGCGGTATCAGGTCATGCCACAGGATCCGCCCCGCCGACACGAGCTCTGCTGCAACCGCCCGGCTGGTCAGCAGGCCGATATTCTCGCCGAGGTGAGCAAGGGAGCCAGACAATCGCCGGCAGTTCACGGCCCTGGCAATCACCCAGTCAAACCGCTGCTGTAACTGCTCTGCACGAGCCTCAACGACGCGGATGTTTTTCAAGTCTCGGGTGCACTCGCGCAAGAAGACGCACTTCCGCGAATGCGACTCCACCAAAGTCACCGCGCAATCTGTGCGGAGCACCGCCACGGGAAAACCAGGAAAACCTGCGCCGGACCCTATGTCGGCGATCCTGAGCGGTACGTTCGGCAAGCACGCGCCCAGGGCCAGCGATTCGCAATAGTGCCGAACGATGATATCCGCCGGGTGCCTCAGGCTAGTGAGATTGATCTTTTCATTCCACCGGCGCAGCAGATCGTAGTGCCGCTCGAGAGCCAGGAGCTCAGGCTGACTGAGCTCGCAAATTCCCTTCAAGTGCGAGAGCAGGGATGACTGGAATTCGCTCATGCACTTCGGCTGGCCAAGCTGAGATAGCAGTCCAATACCGCCACCGCCGCCGGTGTGATCCCGGGTATCCTGCCCGCCTGGCCCAACGTCCGAGGGCCTACGCGCCGCAGCTTCTCCACGACCTCGAGGGAAAGTCCCGGAATGCCCTCGAAGTCGAAGCTCGGCGGGATCCGGCGTCGCTCGGCCTCTTGCAGCCGTTTGATCTGCCGCTCCTGTTGGCGGATGTACCCCTCGTACTTGATCTCGGTCTCAACGCTCGTCAGGAGGCCGCGTACCGGCTTGTTCCCCAGCGATTTCTCAATCCAGTTGCCGAGCTGCGCGATTCGCGACTCGGGACGTTTGAGCCATTGTGCCAGCAAGGGGCGATCATCGGCGGCTAGCTGAAGCTGGGGAAAACGCCCGCCATCGGCGCGAGTCCTGGTCAGAAGGTCCATCAGACATTTCTTCTGCTCTTGCTTGCGCTGAAAGAGCTGCCATCGTCGCTCACTCACCAGGCCGACCCGACGTCCTATCCCGGTGAGCCGCTCGTCTGCGTTATCGATCCGCAGGTGCAAGCGAAACTCAGCGCGGGAAGTAAACATCCTGTAAGGTTCATCCGTTCCCTTGGTCACGAGATCGTCAATCAGGATGCCGGTGTAGCCGTCAGTGCGACTGATGATCACCGGGTCATCTCTGCCAATAAAGCAAGCAGCGTTAATTCCGGCCATGATGCCCTGGCAGGCGGCTTCCTCGTAGCCGGATGTGCCGTTGATCTGCCCTGCCAGGAAAAGCCCGCGAATTTGCTTTACCTCCAGGCTGTGATACAGCTCTCGCGGATCAATTGCATCATATTCGATCGCATACCCGGGCCGAATCATCTCCGCATTTTCCAGACCCGGAACTGAGGCTACCATGGCTTCCTGGACATCGATGGGCATGCTTGTCGGCATGCCATTGGCATAGATCTCGTAGGTATCCAGACCCTCGGGCTCCAGGAAAATTTGGTGCCGCGTCTTGTCGGGGAACTTCACCACCTTGTCCTCGATAGAGGGACAGTAGCGTGGACCGATCCCCTCGATCTGCCCGCTGTACAAGGGAGCCCGGTGAATGTTTCGCAACAGGATTTGCTTTGTCTCCTCGGTAGTGAACCCGATGTGACAGTTGACTTGCGGCCGATCGATCCGCTCGGTCAGAAAGGAGAATGGGGTGGGAACCGGGTCGCCAGGTTGCGGCTCAAACTTCGACCAGTCAATGGTTCGGCCGTCCAAACGTGGGGGTGTGCCCGTCTTCAGCCGCACCCAGCGGAGGCCAAGGCTCCTGAGCTGTTCGCCGAGGAGCTTTGAGGGTGGTTCCCCATTGCGTCCGCAAACATATGTGGCTTCCCCAATATGAGCCAAGCCGTTCAGGAACGTTCCCGAAGTCACGATCACCGTGTCGGACCGAATCTCGCGCCCATCTCGCAGCAGAACCCCCGCGACGCGGCGAGGTGGCCCATCCAAGATCTGCAAACCGGCCACCTCGGCTTGAAGGAGGCGAAGATTTGGCTCCTCCTCCAACACCTCTCGCATTCGAGTGCGGTACCTCTTCTTATCACACTGAGCGCGCGGTGACCATACCGCCGGGCCACGGCTCGTATTGAGCAGGCGGAATTGGATCCCCACCGCGTCGGTTACCTCACCCATGGCGCCACCGAGGGCATCCACTTCCCGCACCAAGTGCCCTTTCGCGATGCCTCCAATAGCCGGGTTGCAGGACATCTGAGCCACCAGGTCGAGATTCATGGTAACCACGGCGGTTTTCAGACCGAGCCGGGCACATGCCCGCGCCGCCTCGCAGCCAGCATGCCCAGCGCCGACCACGACCGCATCGTACTTCCTCGGCATTGATATTATTGTATCGCTATGAGGATATTGGTCATCGGCGGCGGCGGGCGTGAGCACGCCCTGGCCTGGAAGCTTGCACAAAGTACTCTTTGTGACAAAGTCTATGCCTGTCCCGGCAATCCCGGGATTGCCGAGGTCGCCGAGTGCATCCAACCGGTGGCCGGCGGCGTGGAAGGTTTTCTCCAGATCGCGGAGGAAAAGGATATCGATCTGACAGTGGTGGGGCCGGAAGCTCCGCTGGTAGAGGGTGTCGCTGACGCCTTCCGGGCGCGAGGCCGCAAGATCATTGGTCCTACGGCTAAGGCGGCGCGGCTGGAGGGCAGCAAAGTCTTCGCCAAGCAGTTCATGAAGGAGGCTGGGATTCCGACAGCCCGATTCGAAGCGGTCCAGGATGCCGCCGAAGCGCGCCGAGTCCTCAACCGCTTTGACTTCCCGTTGGTATTGAAGGCTGACGGCCTCGCCGCGGGCAAAGGCGTCGTCATTGTGAATGACGAAAAAGAGGCGGAGGCGGCGCTGGAGCGGCTTCCGAAGGGGCGGTTTGTTGTCGAAGAACGTCTGGTCGGTGAGGAGGTCAGTTTCATTGTTCTTAGCGACGGGAAGCGCGCCATTCCGTTTGAGACGACACAGGATCACAAGCCGGTCTTCGATGGTGACCGGGGCCCGAACACCGGAGGGATGGGCGCCTATTGCGACACACGAATCCTGACGGAAGAGCAAAGACACCAGATCACCGAGCGCATCATTGAGCCGGTTCTCGATCACATGCGCGTCCGGGGCGAGCCGTTCACCGGTTTTCTTTACGCCGGCTTGATGATCACCGCAGAGGGGCCAAAGGTATTGGAGTTTAATGTGCGGATGGGCGATCCGGAAGCGCAACCGTTGATGCACCGGATGGACGGTGACTTTGTGGCGACGCTCGTTGAAGGGTCTCCGATGCAGTGGCGGCCGGAGCCTTCGGTCTGCGTGGTGATGGCCGCTCACGGCTACCCCGGTCCGCCGAGGAAAGGCGATTTGATCACGGGTATCGAAACCTGCGGGGCCACGGTGTTTCAGGCCGGCACCAGGAGGAGCTCGGAAGGACTGGTCACCGCCGGAGGCCGGGTTCTCGGCGTCACAGCGGGGGGCCCGGATCTGAAATCTGCCATCGAGAAGACCTACGAGGCGGTCAGGAAGATTCACTTTGATGGAGCGCACTATCGGACCGATATTGGCCAGAAGGGCTTGAAGCGCTGGTAGAATGAACGAGTGGGGACGTAGCTCAGTTGGATAGAGCGGTCGCCTCCTAAGCGACAGGCCGGCAGTTCGAATCTGCCCGTCCCTACCATCCCTGTTTTTTTCTTAATCCCTGGTGGGCAGGGCTGGAGCCGGATGCCGGTGATGAGGTGACATCTGGGGCGACTGATTCCCCGTCCACTCATCCAGCCAAGGTAAGCTTATTTGTATGCGCATGATCTCACGTCTCGCGAGTGCCGCTTTGCTGGGAGTTGCCCTGTTCGCCCAAACCGGGTTCGATGTGGGATGGATCGACAAAAGCGTCGATCCGTGTACAGACTTTTACCAATACGCCTGTGGTGTCTGGCTGCAGCGGAACCCAATCCCGCCGGACCAGGTGCAGTGGGGACGCTTCAACGAACTCCAGGAACGCAACCAGGAAATCTTGCGGGAGATTCTGGAGGAGAGCGCCCGGACCGACCATCACCGAACGCAGATCGAACAGCAGATCGGTGACTACTATGCTGCCTGCATGGATGAGGAAGGGATCTCTCAGCGCGGCATCGCTCCGTTGAAGCCGGAACTGGACCGCATCCAGGCAATGAAGAGCAAACAGGATTTGCCGGCGATAGTGGCGCACTTACGCAGGATCGGGGTCCGCGCGCTGTTCGGATTCGGCCCCACGCCGGACTTCAAGAACTCCACGCAATACATCGCCGAGGTTGACCAGGGCGGTCTGGGGCTGCCGGACCGGGACTACTACCTGAAGAAGGATCCGAAGTCCGTCGAGCTTCGCAACAAGTACGTTCGGCATATTGCCACCATGTTCGGTTTGCTCGGCGAGAGCCCCGAGACGGCGGCGGAGAAAGCACAGGCGGTGATGAAGATCGAAACCGCGCTCGCCAAGGCGTCCATGGACCGGGTCAAACGCCGCGACCCGCGGAACGTTTATCACAAGATGAGCGTTCGGGAGCTGGCGGAGCTGACGCCCGCGTTCGACTGGCGGAAGTGTTTCCGGGCGGCACGAGCGCCGGAATTTGAAACTGTCAACGTGGCCGTTCCGGAATTTGCCCGGTCGCTGGACACCCTGATCAAGTCCGAGAGCCTCGACGATCTCAAGACTTACCTGAGCTGGCACCTGTTGAGCACCGCAGCGCCGCTGTTGCCGGAGCCTTTCGTCAAAGAGGATTTCGGGTTCTACCGAAAGACGCTCCAGGGCGCCAAGCAAATGCGCCCTCGCTGGAAGCGGTGTGTGAACCGGGTGGATGCCGAACTTGGCGAAGCTTTGGGCCAGAAATACGTCGAGAGGACCTTTCCTCCGGAGAGCCGCGCGCGAATGCTGGACCTGGTGAACCGCTTGGAGAAGGCGCTCGGGGAAGACATCGCGAAGCTTGAGTGGATGACACCGGCAACCAAGAAGAAGGCGCTTGAAAAACTCCATGCGGTTACCAACAAGATCGGTTACCCGGAAAAGTGGCGTGACTACAGCACGCTGAAGATCGTTCGTGATGATGCGCTGGGCAATTCGTTCCGGGCGGCCGAGCACGAAGCCGATTACCAACTGGGCAAAATCGGCGGCAAAGTGGATCCGAAGGAGTGGGTAATGACGCCCCCGACGGTCAACGCTTACTACAATCCCCTGGAAAACAACATCAACTTCCCGGCGGGCATTCTCCAGCCGCCGTTCTTTGACCCGGAAATGGACGACGCCGTCAACTATGGCGGTATCGGAGCGGTGATCGGTCACGAGCTGACCCACGGCTTTGACGACCAGGGCCGGAGATTCGCGGCCAACGGAAACCTCCAGGACTGGTGGACCGAACAGGACGCCAGGGAGTTCGAGAAGCGGGCTCAGTGCTTCATTGATCAGTATTCCGCCTACACCGCGGTCGACGACATCAAGGTGAACGGTAAGCTCACGCTGGGCGAGAACACGGCCGACAACGGCGGCCTCCGGATCGCGTTCATGGCCCTGATGGATGCGCTGGAAGGCAAGAGCAAGAGGAAGATAGACGGCTACACCCCCGAGCAACGGTTTTTCCTCGGTTGGGGGCAGGTCTGGTGCCGGAACCAGACCGAAGAGGCAGCCAGGCTGCGGGCCCGGACCGATCCGCACTCGCCGAGCCGTTATCGGGTGAACGGCGTGGTTTCCAACATGCCTGAGTTCTGGAACGCGTTCCGCTGTCAGGCCGGAGACCCGATGGTGCGCCAGAAGGCGTGCCGGGTGTGGTGAGTCCCGCAGTTCAATCGGTACGCCGCTTGCGCTGTTTGCGCTGGAGTGCGGCGACGTAGTCGGGGTAGTTCCTGTAAACCATTACGTGGAAGGCGGGTTGTTGGAACTCTTCGACTGCGTACAAGTACCCCCGCTGTTTCAGGGAATACAGAACCCGCCGCATCCACTCGAGTTCGCGCGACGTCATTCCCTTCTTGGAAATATCCAGAGTTGCGCCGGTAAGATGCGAGGAACGCCGGGATCCGTAAGCGGGAGCGGCGTTCTTGTTCCGCTTCGCCAGCGAGCTTTGCAGCGCCATTGTTCTTACCATGCTCGTGATCCGCAGCCTCTTCCGGAAGCGGGCGTAGTACTGGCTGCTGAGCCGATCGAGGAAGAGCTTGCTCCATGGGCGCAGGTAACGATACTTGGCTGGGATGTAGCGAGTGTAATAATACTTGGTGCTGCTCGGCACCGGGACCAGGAGGCCCGCCCGGGCAAAGCGCTGAACCATGGCGACGTTGGTCATCCGGGACAGGTCGTCACGGTCCGCGCGGCGGTTCTGAATAACCTGAGAGTTCCATTCGGCGCGGAGCAGCTCTGAGCTATCGGCGAAGGTCTTCGCCGGGCACGCCAGCGCCATCGCGATCACTAGCGGTGCAGCACGCAAGGGTCGCATCATCAATACGATAGCATACAACAGTTAAAACAAAAAGTTAAATTCTTGGTTTGGCTGGCCGGGCTCAGTGTGAGCAGGGCCGCCCACTAAAGACGGAGCGGGCACGCCAGCAACCAGTCCGGCGCCCGGCCAGGAACTTCGGCTTAATCCAGGCCGGGAACCTGCTCGGGCATCCGGTCCGCCATGTCGAGAAAGGCGTAGTATTCCACCCGGACGGTGGATCGCGCCGGGATCCAGCGGAAGCCGGGAGAGCCGAACAAAGATCCCCGCTCGATCATCTGGCGCCGGGTCTCGGGCATCGGGGAAGCCCCGAACTCCATGCCGAGGGCGAGCGTCTTGCCATTCCACGGCGGATGGGTGCGGCTGTAGTTTTCCTCCCACCGGCCGAGCCAGGGGAAATCGCTCTGTTTCCAAGCGTAACCGAACAGGATCCGGCTGGTGGGTGAATAGGCCATGAAATAGGCCGGGCCGGCGCCGGGATCCATCAACGTGGTGGTGAAGCCTCCGGAGACCGGGGCGTTGGTGAAGACGCTCAGGTCGTCGGTTCCGCCGCCTTTGAGCGGCACCCGAGGCCAGGTGAACTCGGCTCCCGGCTGCTGGAGCCCATGTTCGCCGGCGAAATCGCCCTCAAAGACCTTCGACCGTGTTCCGCCGACGCGAAACCTGGTCACTCCTTTTTCGAGAAACGGAGGGCCGAGAGTCACGTGCTGAGTCCAGCCGACCGGCCGGTCCGTGGCGCGCAGATTCTCGACCGTCTCGGTGATGCGAAGCCCCGGCGGGTTCGTCGCAGGTTGAATGCGCCGCTCGAAACGGAGGCCCGCTTCCGCCAGCTCGGTCCGGCAGAGGAGCCCCTCCCCGTCGGCTTCGACGCGGTAGGGGACCACGGCGGCTTCGCCGTGCACGGGGAGGCCGGCTTCGGCTTCCTCGGGGGAAGGGGGCCCAAAGATATCCAGGCAAATGTTGTGGCCCATGATCCCGGCCAGCAACTGGCTCTCGATGTTCTGCCCGTACTCGGGGTGGCGGGTCTTGTCGTAAGTGGATGGTTCGATAGAGGGCCACGGAGGGGTCCACAACGGGTTGACCCCGGAGCCCTTGTGAAGAAGCTCGGCGACGTGGCCGCCCTCGACGAGGACGGTGACACGAAGTTCGGCCGTTTCCAACTGGACGGCCCGGCGGTTGCGGTATTGTGTCTCGATCATGATCTCTGCCTCGTAGCATAGTCGATCGCGGCCGTCAATTCCATGCCGGCCAGTGGCGGCGAGAGCGTAGCTGGTGGCGAGGCCATTCCGGCGAGGAGGTTCTCAGAAGTGGCGGCGGAGGTCGCGGAAACTCTCCAGGATCAACAAACGCCCATCGCTGTCCGGAAGCTCCTCCCGTTCGAGGTGCCAGGTGCGCGGGTGGGGCACGTAAACCGCTCCGATACCAGCGGCCAGCGCGGGCCTGATGTCGGATTTCGGCGAGTTACCCACCATCCAGGTCCGGGCCGCATCCAGCTTGCGTTCGGCTACCAGCCGCCGGTAGGAGGAGGCGTCTTTCTCCTTGACGATGGCGGTGTGGTGGAAGTATGCGCCAAGCCCGGAGCGGGCGATTTTGAGCTTCTGCTCTTCGGGATGGCCTTTCGTGAACAAGGTCAATTCGTGGCGCCGGGTAAGATAGGCGAGGGTTTCCTTGACCCCGTCAATGAGCACCATGGGCTGCTCGAGGATGCGCTCCGCGATTGCGGTGACGCTATCCAGATCCTCCCGGCGGACAGGCCGCTCGGCCAGCCTGAGGAAACACTGCCGCATGTTCCGCCCGAAGTTGGCGGAGCCGTAGCCGTGAACCTTGATGTTGGCCAGCTCAATCTCGTCCAGGATGGCGCGGATCTGGGCCGCCGAAAGGGTCGAGTGGTCCAGAACCCCCACAAACTCCTGGAAAGCCTGCTCGAAATAGACGTTGTTCTCCCACAGGGTATCGTCGGCGTCAATGAGCAGGTTCTGGCGCATGTGGCAGCAGAAACAGGGCGGCGATTCCCGCTCCGTGCTACTATTATCCCGCAGGCGGTCATTTGCCGATGAAGGTCGAAGGGAAAACTGTACTCATCACCGGCGCCTCCGAAGGAATCGGTGCGGCTTGCGCGCGAGCATTCGGCCGGCGGGGGGCGCGGCTCTCACTGGTAGCAAGAACCCGGGAGAAGCTGGAGAAGGCAGGGGGGCCGGAGGCAGTGATCACGGCCGGCGACCTGCGGGAGGCGGCCATTCGGGAGCGGGCCGTGGCGGCTACGCTGGAGCGCTTCGGCGGCATTGACATCCTGGTCAACAACGCCGGGATCGGCCTTTACGCGCCGAGCTGGAGCGCCGAGATGGAAGATGTGCGCGCGCTGATGGAGCTGAACTTCTTTGTTCCGATTGCGTTGACCCAGCTTGTTGTGCCGGTGATGGCGGAACGGGGTTCCGGGGTGGTCGTGAATGTAAGTTCGATCGCCGGACGGGTGCCGTTGCCGTGGATGACCCTGTATTCAGCCTCCAAATACGCGCTGGGAGCCTGGACAGACGGCTTGCGGATGGAGCTGAAAAGCCGGGGGATTCACACGATGACCGTCTGTCCGGGTTATGTGAAAACGCGCTTTCATGAGCATATGATCGCTGGCAAGGTGCCGGCCTCGATTCAGCGATCCCGCCGGTTCGCTATCACGGCTGGGCGATGCGCCGAAGCGATTGTCCGGGGGGTGGAGAAACAGAAACGGACGGTGATGACACCAGCAGTGGGCTGGGTCCTGGTGGGGCTGGAGCGAATTCTCCCTTCGCTGGTCGATTGGCAGCTCCATCGGTTGTATCGTGGTATTGAGCAAGCGCCATGATCCTGAGGCTGAAGCGCACTCCGGGAATCTATCTCGTTGGCTTCATGGCCTGCGGAAAGACCACGGTGGGCCGCTTACTGGCGCAGGAATTGGGATGGTTGTTTGTGGATATCGACGACGAGGTCGAAGCGAAGGCGGGCGCGACGATCAACGAAATCTTCGACACCCGGGGCGAGGCGGAGTTCCGCAAGCTGGAGGCGGAAGCGATCGCCGGGAGGGTCAGCCGCATCGAGCGAGGTGAGGCGACCGTTGTCGCTGTCGGCGGCGGGGCGTTTGTCCAGCCGCGTAATTACGAACTGCTTGCATCCAACGGGATCTCGATCTGGCTGGACTGTCCCCTCGAGGTGCTGCGGCGCCGGGTGGCGCAGCAGTCCAACCGCCCCCTGGCCCGGGACCCGAAGCGGTTCGCCGAGTTGTACGAAAAGCGCCGGCCGTCATATAGCCGCGCGGACTTCCACGTCGAGGCAAGCGAGGACGACCCGCGGCCGGTAGTGGAACGAATTCTGAAGCTCCCGATTTTTTGAACCATGAGGGAACGCGTTCTCCGCAGGCAGGCCATGGCGATCTTTCGCGCCGCGCTCAGGGCGGCCGACCCGGCCGAGGCCATCTTCCGGCACGTGACGGTGCGCGACGAGACACTGATTGCGCGAAGGCGGCGGTACCGGCTGGACGCCTACCGGCGGATCTTCGTTATTGGGGCTGGTAAAGCCGGTGCGGTGATGGCCCGGGCGCTCGAGCGGCTGCTCGGCCGGCGCATCACCGGGGGGCTGGTGAACGTGAAGTACGGGCATACGGCCCGGCTTCGCCGCGTCGAACTGAATGAGTGCGGCCATCCGGTGCCGGATGCAGCTGGCGTTGCGGGCGCCCGGCGGATCGCCGAGCTCGCGGCTGCGGCAGGGGCCGACGATCTCCTGATCTGCGTAATTTCCGGTGGGGCCTCTGCCCTGATGCCGCTGCCGGCCGAACCCGTTACGTTGGAGGAGAAGCAGGAGACGACGCGGCTACTGCTGAACTGCGGAGCCTCGATCCACGAGATCAACGCCGTGCGCAAGCACATTTCGGGGATCAAAGGCGGCCAGTTGGCCCGTCTGGCTTACCCGGCGACGATAGTGTCGCTACTGCTTTCCGACGTTATCGGCGACGATCTGGATGTAATCGGCTCCGGTCCGACGGCCCCGGACGGCTCGACATTCGCCCGTGCGCGGGCGATCCTGGAACACTATGGGATTCTGGACCAGGCGCCGGCAGCGGTCCGGGAGCGTCTGGCCGGTGGAGAGCGGGGCGAGATTCCGGAGACTCCGAAGCCGGGAGACCCGGAGCTGGCGCGGTCCCAGAACCTTGTGGTCGGCAGCAATCAGTTAGCGGTGGATGCCGCCGCAGCCGCGGCGCGCGAGGGCGGCTTCCGGACGATGGTGCTTTCCACCTTTGTCGAAGGGGAGACCCGTGAGGTGGCCCGCGTCCACAGCGCCATTGCGAAGGAGATCCGGGCTTCTGGCCGGCCGTTGAAGCCCCCGGCGTGCGTCATTTCGGGCGGTGAAACGACGGTGACGATCCAGGGAAACGGTCTCGGGGGCAGAAACCAGGAATTTGTGCTGGCCGCCGCCATCGACCTGGCGGGACTGCCGGGTACCGTGGTCCTCAGCGCCGGGACCGATGGAACCGACGGCCCGACGGACGCGGCCGGGGCGATCGCCGATGGCGGGAGCCTGGCTCGCGCCGCTGAGCTGGGTCTGGATCCCGTGCGATACCTGGCGGACAACGATTCCTATCACTTCTTCGAAGCGCTCGGTGACCTGGTGCAGACGGGACCGACGAACACGAATGTGATGGATGTCCGGGTCCTCCTCGTGGGAAAGAAGAAGTAGGCGCCGCAGTGGCGTCTGCCCCGCAGGCCCGGTCTCAATACTCCTCGATCACAAGACGGGCGGTCTTCGTTTCGAGCTTGGCCGGCTGGGTTTCGCCGGCTGGCCGCGCGGACGCCTTCCTCACGGTGATGGTCCCGCGGCCGGTCTTCAAGCGGATGGTGGTTTCCACGCCTTTCGGACCTTCGAGGATCGCTTTCCGTCCCTTGGCGGTTAGCGTCAACGAAGGGCCAAATCCGTTGACGATGTCACCGTTGTTGGTGATGGCCCTCAGGCCAAATTTGGCTGATTCCGGCAGGTCGAGTTGGATGTCTCCGGAGCGTAAGCCCACGTCGATCAGGGAAACAGACTTCCCCCCTGGCCGCAGGAGCACGTCGCCGCGATCAACCTCGACGTTCAGTCGGCCGGTGAACCCGGTGATCTCGACATCACGGGAGGAAGTTTTCAGGCGGATGGGCCCCACGAGGTTGTTTGCTGTCAGCTCACCGAGGGTCATTCGGATCTGCCCGGGGGTCTTCTCCACCCGGAATTCAGTGCGGCGGCTGGTGAACTGGAGGGGCCTGGCCAGGTTCCGCATCACGAGTTCTCCGGAGTAGGAACCGTTGATCGTCACCTCTCCCTGGATGTCTTCCAGTTCGACATCTTGTCCCCGGCCCTTGAGATCGGCGGCGCCCTTCAGATTGACAATCCGAATGATGTCACTGCGCTGGAGTTCAACGCGGGCATTGCCTCCGATTCCGGCGAGCCGGACACCGGCGTTGTCGCTCTTGATATCTACGTCACCCGCCACGTTCGCGATATCGAAATCCCCGAACCGGCCCACGCATTCCACCGAGGCCCCTTTCGGGACGGTGACTTCGAGGTCGGCGGAAACCTTCCAGGCGCCGCTGGCGCGGTCCTGGTTCGTGCGGATGGTGATCTGGTCTGCCTGGACGCGGAGTTCAAGCGGGCACTTTTGGTGAGCCTGTTCGGCATCTTCGCGGTCGAAGGCACGGACCGTAGTGCGGCCCTCAACCTTCACGGTTCCGGTGTCGGAGCCGAAGACGCGGACGTTCCCCTCCAGGTTCTCGATGAAGACATGTGGAGCTTTCCCGGCGGGCTGCTCGCCGACGAGAGGGAAGTCGTAAGCTTCTCCGAACACCTCCAGACCGCGGATGGTAATGTGCGTCTCCGGCCAATGCGATCGGGCGAAATGCGCGCTGGTACCCACTAGGCAGATGATGACCACCAAGACCCACTCGCCGCCGGAAACACCGGCGCGCGGGAGCGGGTGGGAGCGGGCCGCCGCTGCCAGGATCTCGCCCAACCGCAGCACGCCCCAGACGACCAACAGGAGCGGCCAATATCGCATCACGAGGTCCAGCAGTGGCAATTCCGGCCTCAAATTGCGCACCAGCAGTAGCGTGCCGATTGCAATCAAAATCAGCGGGCCGATCACCGATTGCCGCTTCATGGCAGTCTACCTCCCGGTGTTTCGCCCCGAACCGGGCGCGAAGCGCGCACCTGTTCCAGCAGCTTCAGGATGCCGAAGGCGATGATCAGCAACGGCCAGGTGTCGCGGAACCGGTAGGAGCCGAGCTGGTCCGCCGTGAACAGCAGCCCGACGAGAATCAGCATGACCGGCCCGCGAATCGCGGTGATCAGTGTGGCGCCGCCCCTCATGAATCACCTCCGCCGGAGCGGTCCTTGGAGGCGCTGGACTGGGAACGCCGCGCGTAGAGCAGATAGGCGCCGAACACGATCAAGAGCACGGGCCAGTACGGGATCACCCGGTAAAGCTGGATGACATTCAGGTTGATCAGCAAAAAGAATACACCTCCGGCGATGAGCACAACGGGGCCGACGAAGGAGCCGGCCGCGGCATTTTTCAATGGAATCAAGCTGGAGAACTCGTCCACCGGCTCGCCGCGCAACCGCTTCTTCACCGTATGGTAGGCTTCGAAAGCCATGTAGAAGATCCAGACGCTGAGAAGCATTCCAAACAGCGGTTCAAAGCCCGCCGCGGCGCCCGAGCTCAGGATGCTGACCAGGAGCCCGAAGATGACCACGTGGACCAGACCCTTGGCGTACTGGGCGTTGTAAATGGCGCCGACACCGGGAATCAGACCCAGCAGAAAGGCGAGGGCCGGGGAGGTGCCGGCGGCTTCCGGTGGCGGCCCGGTCCACGGGGAGGGAGCCGGCGCAACCTCCGGCGCCGCGGCGACCGGCGCGGGAGCATGCTCGGGGCAGTAGATAACCCCATCGACGGAACGAATCTCGGCTTTCGCCAAGCCCCTCCCGCAGACGCGGCAATAAGCAGCCGGCTTCGTCTGTGCTCCGGTGTCATTTCTGTCGGGGGCTTCATTGGTGTTCATCTCTTCACTCATTGCAGTCACTCCTCTCACTCGGGCTACGGGCCTCCCTGACTGGTGGCAGGAACCTCCGCTGGCGGCCGGGTCCCGGTGGCGGGGACGCCGGGCGGGACGGTGGAGGGCTGATCCTCCTCCGACCATTCGCTGAGCCGGGTCTGAATCTCGTAGACGACTCGCAAGCTCTCGTAATACTTGACCGCCCGGTCCCAACTGCGGTGGAGGCGGTTGTCGAGCGTCTTTAAAACCCTCGCCGGATTCAGGTCCGCTGGTTCGAGATGCCGACCCGAGATGCCGGTGAACCTCGCCAGCAGCGAGAACGACAAGATGGTCATCGCCATTCCCATGGCAAAGCGGGGCTGCAACACGGGCTGCATCCAGCGGCTCACAAAGGCGCGCCAGCCTTTTCCGGATTCCGCAGCCTCGCGGGGCGGTACCTGGAACAGAAGCCGCGTGACCAGCTCACCAGGTGGTTCCACTGGAGGGGCCATCTTCATGAACTTCACTGCGGCGGCGGCGTCCCTCGCCGTCTCCGCACAGGCAGCGCAGCCGGCCAGATGCGCCTCGACGGCGGCCTTCTGTTCGCCGTCCAGGGTTCCGTCGACGTAGTCGCAGAGCAACGCTTCCAATTCCACGCACGTCATCGCACTGCACCCCGCGGAGAGTTCAAATTACCACCTTCCGCTTCCGTAAGATACGGGCCAATTCGCTCCTGGCCCGGTTGAGCCTGGACTTGACGGTACCTTCGGGCACGTTCAAGACCTGGGCGATTTCTCGATACTCCAATTCCTCCAGATCCCGCAGGATCACGGTTTCTCTCAGCTCCGGCGACAACTTCTGCAATGCCGCCTGGAGGATCTCACCGGCTTCGCGTCCGGCCAGCAGCGCGTCGGTCCGGGACCCGAGCGAAGCCTTCTCCTCCAGAAGCGGCAGTTGGTCCTCGATGGAGTCCGTGGAACGGTCCATCTTGCCACGCCGGTAGTGATCGATCAGCAGGTTTCTCGTCAGCCGGGCCAGCCAAACGACAAAGGTGCCCTGGCCGGAACGAAAGCTCTTCAGATTCCGGAACACCCGCAGGAAGACCTCCTGAGTGATGTCTTCCGCCTCGGTGTGGTTATTGGTAAAACGGAGGCAGATGGCGAACACGCGCCGGGTGTGGGTTCTGACAAGCTCTTCCCAGGCGGCCTCGCCACCCTTCAAGCAACGCTCAACGAGCTTGGCGTCCGGATCCAAGGTCCTTCCCAAAACGTGCCGGCAACCAGGCGAGGCGGGAGGGGTCCACGCACTGACTACCGTCTGTGGCCTCATCGTTGCTAACGGAACCGCTGTGACCATGGCCGCCATATTTCACCTGGGAATTGGGTCCGGCGCCTCGAGGAACGGGATAGCCCGTCCCCCGCAGTGCCGAATTCAACTTCCAATAAAGGGAACGACGATTTATCATAAGAAGTTCATTGGAAACACGCGGGGTGAGCCGGCTATCCCGCTCACCGGGAGGGGGCAGCGTGCCTGGCTCCCGCGCGGAGACTTTTCCGCTCTTCCCGCCGGCAGCGGCCATCAAGGGCACAGATTCCATTCTAGCCTTGATCGGCGGCGGAAGAACGCTCTTTCGATGGTGACGCCACCCGGCCGGACGATGGCTGCTGAGCCGTGATGCCCGTCAGGGCTGATGGAGGAACAAGATCATCGAGACAAAGCATAGCAAGCGCAGGCTGGGCTTGGTGTTCCTTCTGATCGTGGCCGGCGCCGCCATCGCCTACCTGATCCAACGATGGCGGGACCTGGGTTTTCAATGGGGGGAGTTCGCCCGGACGCTGCAGCACGTCGACGGCTGGTGGGTCCTTACGGCCGCTTGCTTTTCCTTGCTGACTTACGTCGGCAGGGCCTTGCGCTGGCAGGTGCTGATGCGGCCAGTAAAATGTGACGCTGGCTTCAAGAACCTGTTTTCGGCAACCGTGATCGGCTTCACCGCACTGGTGCTTTTCGGCCGCGCGGGCGAGCTGGTGCGACCTTACCTGATAGCCGTGAAGGAGAAAGTTCCGTTCTCCTCCCAGATCGCCGCCTGGCTGCTGGAGCGCATTTTCGACGTGCTGACGGCGCTGCTGATTTTCGGCTTCGCCCTGAGCCGGGTCCACACCTCCGGGGCGAATGTGGGGCCGAACCTGCGCTGGGTGTTGCGGGTGGGAGGATCGGCGGCCGGGATTTTGGGGGTGCTGGCCCTGGCTCTTCTGGTGGCGCTAAGCTGGTTTTCCTCGGCTATGAGAACGCGGCTATTGGAATCGCTCCGATTTCTTCCGGAGCCTTCGCGCCGGCGAGTCGAGGAGATCGTGGTGGCCTTCACGGAGGGGGTGGGGTGCGCGCGGAGCAGGAGCATTTTGTACCCGCTGGCGTTCTATAGTCTGCTGGAGTGGGCGCTGATCATCGGGGCCTACGAATGCCTGTTCCGGGCGTTGCCGGCCACTGCCCCGCTCGGTTTCACTGATGTGGTTATTTTTGTGGGGTTTGCGGCATTCGGAGCCGTGGTTCAAATCCCCGGAGTCGGTGGGGGCGTCCAGGTGGTGGCGGTGGTCGTCCTCACTGAGTTGTTCGGAATGAGCCTGGAGGTTTCCGGGGGCATGGCGCTGCTGATCTGGTTCACTACGTTTGTAGTTGTTGTCCCAGTCGGGGTGTTGTTGGCGTTCCGCGAAGGGATCAACTGGCAAAAGCTGCGAAGCATAGAGAAAGAGGCTTCCTTATGATTTGCCCGTTTTGTGGTTACCGGCGCGACCGGGTGATCGATTCCCGGGAGAGCAGGGAGGGTGACCTCATCCGGCGCCGGCGGCAATGTCTTTCCTGCAAGAGGAGGTTTACGACCTACGAGCGGATTGACGAGATCCCATACATGGTCATCAAGAAAGACGGCCGGAGGGAGAAGTTCGACCGGCAGAAGGTTCTGAACGGACTGTTGCGGGCTTGCGAGAAGCGGCCTGTGAGCATGGCAAGTCTGGCCAAGCTGGTTGACGAGGTGGAAGCCCGTCTTACGGAGAATCCGGACCGTGAGATTAGCACCACGGATATAGGAGAAATACTGGTAGATCGCCTCCGTGGTTTGGATAAGGTGGCCTACGTTCGGTTCGCGTCGGTGTACCGGGACTTCCAGGACGTCGAAGCATTCTTTTCCGAAGTCAAGAAACTGATGCGGAAGAAACGGTCCTGAGGTGGTTTGCGGCGGGCCGGGGAGGAGCCGAGGAGGCCCGGCTAACTGAAACCTGAACCGATCTGGTGCATCTTTGTAAACAGGGAGTTAACTTTGCCCGGTGTTGGTGCTATAATGAGGTGGAGAACAGCCGGTGTGGTGTGTCCCCTGAGATCGGCAGTGACCAGATTTCCAAATTCTTGACAACCCTGGACCAGGCGGAGGTTTGCGAGGCTCCGCCAACAGGGAAGGTGATTCACCCGTGGACGAATTTGAAGATCAGTACATAGCTGATAGTAATCAGCCGCTGAGTCTTCCGTTTGACGAAGACTCGGACTTCTTCCACCCGGAGGAGGTCCACGACAGCGACAGTTTTCAGCCTGCTCAGCAGGCGGAAGAGTCGATATACACCGACGACCCAGTACGCGTGTATCTGCGGGAAATGGGTGCGGTCCCTCTGCTGACCCGCCGGGGTGAGGTCGAGCTTGCGCGCCGCATGGAGCGGGGCAAGCTGCGAATGCAGAAGGCGATGAGCCGTTCGGCGCTGGTGCAGATGATGGTGGCCGGCTACGCCGAACAGATCAAGAAAGGCTCGGAAGCAATCGACTCGTTCGTTGAACTCTGCCACGAGGCTGAGGAAGGCGCGGAAGCTGTTGAAAAACAACGGGCAGAAATCCGCCAGCGGTTCTCCGAGCTGCTGACGCTGGACAAGAAACTTCATCAGATCACTGACAAGCTGGCGGCGATTCCATTGAGCAACAAGAGGAGCCGGCGGCACTGGGAAGGCAAACTGGCGCGGTGCCGGGTTCAGATTTCGAAAATCATCCGGTGGATCCCGTTTCACCCGGTCTACTGGAAGCAATTTGGCCGGGAGATCGAGCGAGCCTGCGAGGAACTTTCCCACCTGGATGCTGAGCTGCGCCGGGTCGAGGAGCGTGGCGGGCCGGGTTCGCAGAACCGGGTCCGCGAACTTCGCCGGGAGATCCGAAAACGGGAAGCGGCCGCTGGCACAACGCTGGCGGAGCTGCGTCACAGCCTGGCCGTGATCCGGATGGGTGAGCGCGTGGCGGAGCAGGCCAAGAAGGATTTGGTGGAGGCGAATCTCCGGCTCGTGGTTTCCGTGGCCAAGAAGTACGTGAACCGCGGGCTGCACCTGCTGGATCTCATTCAGGAGGGCAACATCGGGCTGATGCGGGCCGCCGACAAGTTCGAGTATCGCCGGGGTTACAAGTTCTCCACCTATGCCACGTGGTGGATCCGCCAGGCGATCACCCGGGCCATTGCGGACCAGTCGCGAACGATCCGGATCCCGGTGCACATGAACGAGAGCATGAACAAGTTCTTGCGTGCAACGCGGGAGCTCGAAAAGGAGCTGGGACGTGTTCCCAGCAACGAGGACATCGGGCGGCGGATGGATATCCCGGTCGAGAAGGTTCAGAAGCTGAAAACGATCTCGCGAGATCCGGTTTCGCTGGAGACGCCGGTGGGCCGGGATGGCGAGTCCGCTCTGGGCGACTTGATCGAGGATCGTTGGGTCGGCTCCCCGGTGGACACCGTCATTGACACGAACGTTCGCGACGAGACGGCGAACATTCTGAAAACCCTTTCTCCGAAAGAAGAAAAGGTCATTCGCCTCCGGTTCGGTATCGGGTGCGAGCGGGAGCACACGCTGGAAGAAATCGGTCAGGAATTTGACGTGACCCGGGAGCGCATCCGCCAGATCGAAGCCAAGGCGTTGCGCCAACTCCGTTCTCCGGAGCGCGCCAGGCATCTCCGCGCCCTCTTGGCGGCGAGATAAACCTTTTCCTCCCGTGGAAGGCCGGGGCACGGCAACTGCCCCGGCTTTTTTCTGCCCTGCCGGGCACTGGCAAGCCGGGGGGGAGGTTGACTGCGATCCGGAGGCCAGACCCTCACGCTTACGACTCCGGAACCCTGGCCAGCAGAGGGAACTTTAGCCACACCAACGACTTATCGCCGGATGCCAGATTCCTCGGCGGGGGAGGAGAAGAGATTATTGTTGGCCGAACGCGCTGAGCGAAGCGTGATGGTTCACCGGTCCGGCCCCGTGACCAAGCCCGGGATTCGACCGGATGGCAGTCGTCAGAAAGCGCTTGGCATGGGCGATGGCCTCGAAGAGGGACCAGCCCCGGGCCAGCCCCGCGGCAATGGCCGCCGAGTAAGTGCAGCCGGTGCCGTGCGTATGGGGCGTGTCAATGCGAGGGCCGCTGTATTCCCGCCACCCGCCGGGCGCGAGGAGGTAATCAGTAGCGGCCCCGCTGGAATGTCCGCCCTTAACCAGAACGGCCTTGGCTCCCATCTCGCGTAAACGCTCGGCTGCTTTCCGCATGCCGGCGGCATCGCGAATCTTCATTCCGGCGAGTTCTTGGGCCTCGGGAATGTTTGGCGTCACAAGCGCGGCCGTTGGCAAGAGAAGCTCGCGGAGAGCGGTAACGGCTTCGGCGGAAAGGAGCCGCGCGCCGTGCTTGCTGATCATGACCGGGTCTACCACCAGCGGGAAGTCGAACGCGGTAGCGGCATGGGCGACCGCCGTGACGACTTCCACGTTGCCCAAAGCTCCGGTCTTGGCGGCCGCCGGGGGAATGTCTTCGAGCACGGCCTCGAGCTGCTCGACAACCAACTCTGGGTCCACGCATTCGACCCGCCGCAGGCGGAGCGTGTTCTGGACCGTGAGGAGCGTGACGACGGCCTCGCCATAGACGCCGAACTGGTGGAAGGTCTTCAGGTCCGCCTGAATGCCGGCTCCCCCGCTGGGATCCGACCCCGCTATGGTCAACGCCACCGGCCTCATACGTCCATTACAACACCAGCAGGAGAACCGCGGATTTCCGGACGGGAGAGGGGGCGGCCCGCGACCGGTCGAACGGTGAGCTACCGGAGTGTTACGTGATAAGCCTCAGCCGGGCCGGCGCTGTTGGTGAACTGCACATCAACCGAGCCGAGCAACGATGCGTCGCCGGCGACCGGGAACGCCGCCACCAGAGAGAAGAGGCCGCCGAATTCCGCCCCGGCGAAATACTGGCGAAACGGTTCGGTCACGTCGGCGCGGATGGGCTCAGCGGTGAGCGGACGGCCGGTGGTATCGAAAAAGCGAAACGCGATTTGGCTGGCCGAACGGGTGTTGTCAAAACCGATGATCTTGAGCTCCAGCCCGGTTGACGTGGGGCGGGATTCACCGGAAGTGATTATGACCGGCGTGGGGGCGATGGCGACCGAAGCCTGCTCGCGGCGGTCGCCGAGTTCCACCGTGAACGTGATGGTTCCGGCGGTGGTGCCGGTTTGGAAAACGGCCTGCCGCTCACCGGCCAGCAAGGTCGCCGTCTCACCTTGCTGAACGGCCAGGGGGATGGTACGCGAGCCGGTCGCCAGGAACTGAACCGCCGGGTCGTCCCCAGCGCCTTCGATTACCGGCTCGAAGCTCATGCGCACCTGGCCCGCGCCCGAAGCCGGAGAAGGCAGGGGCAGGCGCACCGTGATTGTCCCTTGCTGGCCGCTAGTGAAGGTCTGCGGCTCGAGATGAATCTCCGGCGCCGGGTACGGGGGATGGAGCCCGACGCCTTCCAGCACGAAGATGCGCTGGTTCAGAACCAGGTTGGCCCGATGGATGCCGGCGGAGTCCGGCTGGAAGGTGATGGTGAAAGAGATCGACGTCTCCGGCGCCAGCGAGAACGGAGCTGCTGGAAGATCTTCCAGGTGAAACTGTCCGCTGTCGATGGCGAGGGCGGAAACCGCCAGCTCCTTGCTGGACGGGTTTTCCAGCAAGAAGCGCCGCGAGGAACGAGAATCCCGTTCCACTCTTCCGAACACAACTGTGTCGCCAGAACTCAGGCGCCGGAAGCCGGCGCTTTCTTCCACCGAGAGGGAGACGGTGGGCGGCGACGAGCCGAAGATCATCGTGTAGGAATCATTGATGCGCAGCGTGCCACTGTAGGAACCGAAGCCCGTGGGCCGGAAGCGCACGCGGAAATCCACGTTGGTTCCTGCGGCGACGACATAAGGTGTGGATGGGTGCCCCTCCAAGCTGAATCCCTGGCCGGTGACGCGGAGGCGCTCGAGCGTGATCGCAGCGTCCCCGATGTTTCTGATCCGTAGTGGCGTGTCCCGGAAGTCTCCGGTGGGCACCGAGCCGAACTCGAGCGGTCCCGTCAATGGCTCCTCTACGCCGGAGGCAGGGTGGAGATATAGCTGCAACTGAGCCGCCGCGCCGGCGGCCAGCAGCAATGCCAGCGTCATGGTGCGGACCATCATTGTGGCACCTCGGGCAGCCGGTAGCATTGCAGACGGGCTTCCGAAATCCGGATGGCGACGCCAGCACCTCCGCCGGCACAGGTCCCGTGGGCCCACCGGCGGCCCATCTGCTCCAGATGGATGAGTGGCGCCGAGAGCATGGACTCGTTGTCGGCGCCGTCTTCGTCGCGAATCGCCAGGCGCTTGCCGCAGGCGAACAGGATCAGCCTTCCCGGTAACAGCAACAGGGGTTCGGAGACGTCCGGCAGCGGAGATTGGAAACGAACCCAGCCGGACGGAAGGGAGATTTCCCGCAGCCAATACATATTATCCGGGTCACGGACGACGAGTACCAGGCGGCCGCGATCTCCCGCCAGCGCAACGATTTGCTCACCCTCTCGCTCTACTGCGCGTGGAACCACCTGCCACCGGCGTATCCGCCAGTAATAGAGTTCGCTGGTGCGGGGGAGCCAGGCCGCCGCGGGTGCTCCATCCTCGGTAAAACCAAAAATGGCCTCTCCCTCGGGGGCGGCCTGCCGGTGGCGAATCCGCCCTTGCGGATCCAGGATCAGGACCTCGCCGCTTGTCTTGGCGAGCACCCTCCGGCCGGAGGAGGCTGCCGAGATGATGCCGGTGGCCACGGCGTCGCCAACCAGGAAATTGGCCCGCACCCCAACGAGGAGGCGCAACGCGCCGCGGCCATCGTGAAAGAATCCGACTGCTGGCAACTCGATACGGGACTGGCCGAAGGCGGCCATGGTGGAAAGCAAGATGACGGTGAGAAGTTTCAGGGTCATGGGTTACCGATCGTGATGGTGGGAGCACCCACCTGAACCGCCGGAGCCTGGCTGGAGGAGGCAGCAGCCGCAGCGGGGGTGGAGGAACTTCCGGTGACGCCCAGAGCCAGGCCGGCGGCGGCCGCTCCGGCGGCGATCACCGCAATGGCGATCCATTTCCCCCGGGGCTTGGATACCGAGGGAGGCCGGGTTCGGGCGCCTCGCGAGGTAACGGCCCTGGCCGACTGGATGTACTGCGTAGAGATTGTTCCGGCCCGCACCTTGCCTTTAACCGCGGTGATACGGACCCGCACCGGCCCGGGCAAATGCCCCCACCGGATCTTCCGGACCGAGGCGCGGCCCTCGGGTCCGGTGACGAGGACCTCGGTTGACAAGCCGCTGGCGAAGATGCCGGTGGGGTCCTGGTCGGGCAACTGAAAACTCACGGTGGCTCCCTCCACCGGCCGGCCGGTTTCATCGGTCACCTGGACGGTCAGAGGGAGAGAGGATCGGGAGCCGGCCACGTGGACCGCGCCGTCGCCCTCGACCACCTTGAGTTCCAGAATGGCGACTTCGACGGGCTGGCCCGGTTCTACGGCGAATCCCGGCAACGCAGCCACCGCCGCCATCCAAGGCGCAAAGAGAAAAGCGAGAGAGCTTCGTCGCGGATGTCTCATCGGCTGCCGCCTGGTTCCATGGCCGCCGCGGGGAAAGAGCGGAGTCCGCCGTCCGCAAGCTGATCCGCCGGCGACGAGTCACTCTATTCGGCGTCCGCCACCCGGAGGAGCACTACGGTGACGTTATCGGGCCCGCCGGCATTCCGCGCGGCTTCAATAAGGTAGTGGCATTTCGATTCCAAAGATCGCTCACTACTTAACGCTTGCGCGATGATTTCCGGGCCCACGACACCGTGAAGACCGTCACTGCAAAGCAGGATCTGGTCTCCCGGTCGGCGGGGAAGTGTGTAGCAGTGGATTCGCAGGGATTTCGAGGCACCGATCGCCATGGTCAGGACGTGCCTCATGGGGTGGGTGCTGAGTTGAGCATCGTCAATGCCGAGGCGTTTGCCAACCTCCTCCACCCAGGTTTGATCGACCGTGACGGCAGTGACCGTGCCGCCGGTGAAAAGATAACAGCGGCTATCACCGACGCTGGCAATCTCGATATTGTTCCCGTTTTCGAGAGCGGCCACCAGAGTGGTGCCCATCCCCTGCAGGGACGTGTCGGCGGAGGCGCGTTGGAGGACCCGGCGGTTGGCCTCTTCAAAAGCACGCGCGAGGAGGATGTCGTTGACGGCTCCCGCTCCGCGGACCACTTCCAAGACGGTCTCAGTGGCCAACTGGGAGGCTTGTTCCCCGGCCTGGGCTCCTCCCATGCCATCGGCCACTACGTAGAGGCCGAGATCCGGCTCGATCAGGAAGTAGTCTTCGTTGTTTTGTCGGACACAACCGGGATCGGTGAGTCCATAGGCTTCCAGCATCGGTTTCTCGAATTATAGCCTCTCCGGCAATGAAGAAACCGGCTGGAGTTCATCTGGAGTCAATTCTGCGCGTCAGCGTCAGGTTCCGCGCCCCGGTGATTTCGTCGAAGTCTTCTTTGAGGCGCTCGAGTCCCTCGCTGCTCAGGTCGCCCCTCCTCGGGCCGCTGTGGCGGAGACAGCGGTCGAGCAACTGGCGGGCTTCGGCATCTTCGGAGTCCAACTTGAGGACCGCCTGAAATTGTTCGCGGGCAGCGTCGAGATCGCCCTGGCGTCAGAGGATGTAGCCAAGGTTGAAATGGTAATCGGGATCGGAAGGATCGCCGCGCAACGCCC
>CAZXVW010000012.1:0-41405 GCA_964644025.1 uncultured Solibacteraceae bacterium
CTGCAAACACTGCGCCTTATCCGTTTTACCCTCGCGAATCGCGAAAGTCGGGCTAGAAGTACAGCTTCATGCCGAACTGCATGATGCGCCGCCCGCCGGCGCCGGTCAGCCAGCCGAAGTTGCTCGAACCGAAGCTCTGGTTCGGCAGGCCCCACTGCGGCGTGTTGGTGAAGTTGAACATCTCCCACCGGAACTGCAGCCGGTACCGCTCCAGGAAGTGCCAGTTCTTGGCCACCATCAGGTCGAAGCTGATGTGTCCCGGCCCGTGGACGCCCGGCAGGGTGCGCGAGGCGTTGCCCAGCGTGTACATGTCCGGATAGGCGAAGGCGTCCGGGTTGAGCCAGTAACGGCCCCGGACGTCACCCTCCAGTGGCTGTCCCTTTCGCGAGTCGTACATCGAGACGCCCTGCACCAGGTTCGGCCGCAGGTTTGTCCCATCGGAGGCGTCGCCGCGAATGTCGATCGGACCGTTCAGCACATTCACCCCGAACGGAGCTCCGGAGCGCAGCGTGCCGATGGTGGAAAGCTGCCAGCCGCCGATGATCCCGTCGAGCACCGGGTTCCAATCGTTGCCCCACTTCCGGCCGTGCCCGAACGGCAGGTCCCAGATCGGCGCGATCACCAGCCGGTGCGGAATCGAATTGGTGGACTTCGCCCGCTCGTGCTTCATGTCGTAGATATTCTGCACCTGGTCGTTGTCCCCCCAGGTGGCGTTGCCCCCACCGGTGAACCGGATCGTGTCGATCCAGGAGGTGAACGTGTAAGCCAGCGTGATCCCGAACCCGTTCTGGTAACGGCGCTCGACCTTGAGCGTGCCCAGCCAGGCGTTGGAGATCCCCCAGTTCGGCGCCATGATCTGGATCTGCGGCATGTTGCTGTCAAAGCATTGCCACGGCCGCAGCGACAGCTCCGGGACTCCCTCGCCCAGCAGGTGCAGGTCCTCGGGCCGGATGTGGTTCAGGTTGATGTTCGGATACGGCGTCTGCCGGCCCAGGTTGCCCAGCGCGCCGACCTCGAAGAACCATCCCTTCCACTGGTGCTGCAGCGTGATGTTGAAGTTCTCCGTGTACGGCGTGCTGCGGTTCTCGTCGAAGAACTGAATGCTGGAGGTGTGAAACCGCGTCCCCCGCATCCCAAACCACGGCTTCAGCTCCGATTCGGGAATGTCATCCAGCGAGCCGGCCGGAATCCCTTCCGAAAAGGTGAAGGGAACCGGATGGCGGGCCTTGAAGATCATGTCAAAGCCGGCCCGGGCCACCTGAATCGCGTTCCGGTCGTACGGGTTGCCATAGAAGAGTCCGGCGCCGCCCCGCAGTACCGTGTTGTCGGTGCCGAAGATGCGCCAGGCGAAGCCGAAGCGCGGGCCCCAGTTGTTCTTGTCGTACTTCCACAGGTACTTGCCCACACCGTTCCGGTTCGGGAAGGTCACCGCCCCGATGGCGTCTTCCGGAATCCCGTTCTGCCCGGCCAGCGGGTTCGGCGCCCACATGCTGAACCCGTTCAGCCGGTCGCCGACCTCGGTGATCGGCGTCTCGGCTTCATACCGGATGCCAATGTTGACAGTAAGGTTCCGGGTGACTTTCCAGTCGTCCTGGAAATAGCCGCCGTAATACCGGATCCGCTTGCCGATGGTCGGCGCTACCCGGGCGTCCACCGAGTTCAGCCGCCCCAGCAGAAACGAGGCGAACGCAATGCCGGTGTTCTTGATGGTCTTGCCCTTGGCGTTGTAACCCTTCGTCCACCGGTCCGTGAAGCGCCAGTTGCCGCTCGGCTGCGGCCGGCTCAGCTCGTTGCCCTGGAAGCGCTGGTGCTTGAAGCCGAACTTCAGCGTGTGGCTGCCTTGCATCTTGGTGAACTGGAGGTCGTAGTCGAAGTTGTTGAATGCGGCGAAGCGGTGCGCGTTGCCCGTGGCGCCGATCTGGCTCATGGGCACCAGGCCACCCTGCCAGTTCAGCCGCGGAAAGACCTCCCCGCCGACGCGGGAAACCTCGCCGATGCCGAATTTCTCGGCGTAGTTGGTGTCGCAGCAGTCGCCCGTCTTCCGGTTGATGGTCACCCGCCCGTAGCCGGCCGTGGCGTTCAAAATGAAGGTGGGCGAGAACAGGTGCGTCACGTTCAAGGCCAGGTTCTGGCGGTTGTTGAGAATCGCCGACTGGTTATAGTCGGCCACGCCATAGCCCTGCGACGGAGAGTTGATGGAATCATCCGGTTCGGTGAAAATGAAGCGCGCGTAGCCGCGCGTCTTGGCGTTCAGCTCGTGGTCCAGCTTGATGGTGTAGTAGTTGCGCAGGGTCTTCGTCGGCGTGTTCTCCTGCCAGTTGCCTGAGTTGTTGTAGGCGTTGTTCGGCGGCCGGTTCGGCGCCGGAATGTAATGGCCCGCCAGCACCCGGGCCGAGGCCGGATCGAACATCGAGGCGGGAATCTTGTTGCCGGGAAACGGCTGGGTGTTCTTCGGCTTGGCGAAGGTGCCGTTGCCGGTGTACGGGTCGTAAATCGGCACGACCTGCACTTTGCCGTTGATCAGCGCAGTGGCGTTGGAGAAGTCGCCCTCCTGGAACTCCGGCAGCCCGACGCTGCGGGTGCGGACCGCCGCGCCCCGGTTGTCGAACCGGTCCAGGTTGAAGAAGAAAAAGCTCTTGTTCTTGATGATCGGCCCGCCGATGGTGCCGCCGAAGTTGTTGCGCCGCAGCTTGGGCTTCTCGTCGGCCGACCAGCCCCGGGCGTCGAACTTGTCATTGCGCACGAACTCGTAGAGGCTGCCGTGGAACTCGTTAGTGCCGCTCTTGGTCACGGCGTTGACCACTCCGGCCGAACTGCGGCCGTACTGGGCGCCCATGGCGTTCAGCTCGACCTTGAACTCCTGCATCGAGTCGATCGGCGGCGCCATCTCGATGTTCTGCACGCCCAGGCCACCGCGGCTGTTCTGCACCCCGTCCAGCTCCGCCAGCGCGGACTGCGTGCGGCCCCCGCCGAGCGAAACCATGCCGCTCTTGTAAAACGCCCCCGGTGTCAGATTCACCAGGCTGAACACGTTCCGGTTGGGCATCGGCAGCTCCAGGATCTGCTCCACCTGGATGGTCGAGCCTACCTCCCCGGAGGTGGTCTGCACCTGCAGAGCCTGCCCGCTCACCTCGACCGACTCGGTAATGACGCCGACCTCGAGCACAATCGACTGGGTCAGCGTGCTGCCCACGTTGAGCCGCAGGCCGGTGATCTCGAACTTCTTGAAACCTTCCAGCTCGGCCGTGATCTTGTACTGGCCCGGAACCAGATTCAGCGCCGTGTAGGTGCCGTCGGTCCGCGACTCAACCTCGGTGCTGATGCCGGTCTGCTCGTTAGTGATCGTGATTTTCGCGCCGGGAATCACGGCGCCGGTCGAATCCTGCACCGTGCCCGTGATATTGCCGAGCGCTTGCTGTGCCCACACCGCTGCGGGCAAGCACAGGCACACGAACAAGGCCGCCCATAGGCGGCCTGAAATCAGCTTGTTAGGCTGAGATGGAAAAATCCTCATAATGTTTCTCCCCTGTTCCCTTGTTCTGGGGCGGAAGGCGGACACG
This sequence comes from uncultured Solibacteraceae bacterium, assembly GCA_964644025.1. Classification (GTDB taxonomy): domain Bacteria; phylum Acidobacteriota; class Terriglobia; order Bryobacterales; family Bryobacteraceae; genus CAZXVW01. The sequence goes on from CAZXVW010000012.1 coordinate 3,561, forward strand.
CGAAGACCGCGCAAACCGGAGATTTCGGAAGGCTTCCCCGTACTGGCGATTTCCCCGTTACTGATCCGAACCACCCCCTTAAGGCTTCAAGGCCCTTATCCCGTTACTGTCGACTGACCTGAAGCCAACCTCGGTTTGCTGGGAAGCGCCTAGCTTCCCGGCGGTTTTATACCATACGTCTCAACGCATGTCAAGGTAGGCGAATTGGGTCACTTAAGATGCAACCGAGGCCAGCATGGTTGGGTCAGGAAACAAGTAACCGGAGCGGGGCGAGGCGGCCATGCCCTGTCAGGGAAGGATAGGGCATCGCGGCGACCTGTCAAGGCGACCCTGGCTTCGCGTGGGGGCGCCGGCAGCCCGCCTGGCCGCACCACTCCTGCGCGGATCATTCGGCGGTCGTGCCCGGCGGCCTCAGGAGCGGGGCCGGTAGGCGACGCAGTCGATCTCGACCTTCATCCCCGGCGCCACGAGTCCGGTCACCACCGTCGTCCGCGTCGGCTTGTGCTGGCCGAAGAACTCACGGTAGACCTCGTTCATGGCGGCGAAGTCGCTGGCCTCGATCAGGTAGACGTTGCACCGGACCACGTCAGCCATGGAAGCGCCCGCTCCTTCCAGAATCAGCTCGATGTTGCTGAGCACGCGGCGTGTCTGGTCCCGGATATCGCCGGTCTCCATCTGGTCGGTCTGCGGGTTGATCGGTCCTTGTCCGGACACGTAGATGAAGTCTCCGGCCCGCACGGCCGGCGAGTACGGTCCTCGGGGTTCCGGAACTCCCGCGGGTTTCACTCTCTCAACCATCACTTGTCTTTGCTTTCTTCCTCGCCCGGCGGGCGGTGGATTTCTTCGCCGCGCTTCTCCGGCGCGTGGACCGCTTTCTCGCCGCCGGCTTTTCGGCGGGCGCCGCCGGAGGATAAAACTCCGGGCCTAGAAACACCAGCAGGCCGGCTTCCTCATCCGGTTCCACGCGCACCAGCAGTTTGTCCTGGGCAAAATTGAGAAGCTCGGCGAATTCCTGGAATCCATAGGTCTGCAAGTCGAACTCCGGAGCCTCCTCGGAAACCCAGGCCTCCAGGTCCTCGGCCAGGCAACCGTCCTCCAGCTCCAGGCGGTGCTGCTCGAGAATGTCCCTCAGGATGGGCAACGCCTCTTCCGGCTTCACCACCTGCCGGTCGGTCTCGGTGGCCGCCTTCGTTTCGATGGTGGCCTGGCCGCCGGTGCCGCTGAGCTTCACGTAACCGGCCTCCCGCAGCTTCTCGATCAACTCGGAAAAGCTGCTTGCGCCGTAGTCCTTCTCGCTGAACCGCGAGTCGAGCTGAAGCATCGTCGATTTCAACAACCCGAGTTGCGGCTGGACGTTCCGCCGCTCCAGCACCCGCAGCGTGCGCTTGATCAAGGGCACCACCCGCGCCAGGTCGAGCGTCTTGGAGCGCCGTTTCCGGCCGCGTTGTCCTTGCCCGGACTGCTCTTTGGCCGATTGCTGCCGCTGAGACTCGGCCCTGCGGTCATCGCCGATGAGCGACTCATAGCTGATGAACTCGTGGCAGTTCTGTTGCAAGATATTGCTGGTGAAGGCCTTGCCACCAACTACGAAAACCTTTTTCCCGTACTCCTTCAGCTTGTTCACCAGCGGGTTGAAATCGCTGTCACCGCTGATGATGGCGAACGCATTCACGTGGTCGTGAGTGAACGCCATCTCCAGCGCGTCCAGCGCCAGGTTGATATCGCCCCCGTTCTTATCGCCACGCGGTGACGGCGTCCGCTGCACCATTTGGACGGCATTCTCGGCCATCTGGCGGGTGGCGGTTTGCTGGTGGCTCCAGTTGGCGTAAGCGAATTTGGCGACGATGTCGCCCCGTTCTCGCAGCGCATCCAGAGTCAGCGAAACATCGAATTCACGCCGCAGCGTCGACTTCACACCGATCTCGATGTTGTCGTAGTCGACGAAGACCGCGATGTTTAGTTTTTCATCCATGTGATGTTGTCAGGAATCAGAATTGCTCGCAGAGTATCCTGTCCCCCCCCACTGCCAATTATAGAACGCCTTTCCGGCCGTGGTTGCGGTTGTCTTGGTCCCTCTGCCCGGCTGCCAGGTCCACCGTGCCCGCACGGCCGGCTGGGGAAAGAGGATCTGCGGTGGCCGGCGTCAGCTTCGCATGTGAGTGAAAAGGTACACCCCGACCAATGAGAACAGCATGTCCGGTGACCACGCCGCCATGGCGGGCGGAAGCTGGTTGAGGTTGCCGATCTGCTCAAACAACTGGCTCACGGCCCAGTAGCCGATGGCGATCCCGAAACTCACTCCGACGCCGGCCATGGCCCCCCGGTGGCCGACCAGAAATCCAAAAGGTATGGAAATCAACGCCATGATCAGCGCGAACAACGGCACCGCGAACTTCTTGTAAAACTGCACTTGGAGCCGCACCGTGTCAAAGCCGCTCTGGCGCAACTCGCGAATGTAGGCGGCCAGCTCCGCAAAGTTCATCTGCTGGTCCTGCTTAACCTCCTTCAGGAAGTAACCCGGCGGTTCGTTGAGTTCCGCGAAACTCCGGGCCTCACCCGAGAAGTTCTCAAAACGGGTCTCATGCACGCCGTTGAGCTCCCGGTACCAGCCGTTCTGGAAGATCCAGGTCTTCAGATGGGGTTCCCACCGCGCCCGCTCGGCGATGATGTGACGCTTCAAGTGAAACGTCTCCGGCTCCAGCTCGTACACGCTCACCCCGTACATGACGGATTCGTCGGGATCGAAGTACTTGTAATAGTAAATCCGGGATCCCTGTCCGAAGATCCATTTCCGGTCTGGGCGGAGGTAGGTTTGCACCGGCCGGCCCTTGATCTCATTCCGGATGGCGTCCTGAATCCGGTTCGCCTCCGGAACGTAGTAGTGATCGAAAGCGAACAGGGCCACGCTGACCAGCCCGCTGGCCACCAGAACCGGCGCCGCCAACCGGTACACGCTCACCCCGCAGGCTTTCATCGCCGTCACCTCGTTATTCTTGCTCAACACTCCAAAGGTCACCAGGACAGCCACCAGGACGCTGACCGGCGCCGAATCATAGATCAGCTTCGGGGTCAGGAACAGGTGATAGGTCAGCACGCGGGACATGGGGATATTGTTCTTCACGATGTCGCCCAGCAGCTCAAAAAACGTAAACACGTGGGTCAGCGCGACGAAGCTGGCCAGCAACACGAAGAAATAAAACAGGAAGCTTTGCAGGATGTAGGCGTCCACGATCTGCGGCAGCACCGGATACAGTCCTCGGGGTGCCGCCATCCCGGATGACGGCAGATGGAGCCGCCTCCGCGCCGATTCCTGAACGCGGCCGAACCAGTCCGCCAGCTTCCGGACAAGATCTTGCTCACCGGGCATTTCCAGCCGGGCCAGCAGGAACACCCCGATCACGGCCAACACCGCGTTCGGCGTCCAAACGGCCAGCGCGACCGGCAGCCTTTCCTGCTTCGCCATTCCGATCAGGCTGATCAGGGCCATGTAGTAGAGAAACGCCACGAAAACCGTCATCACGAAGGCCGAGGACTTGCCCGCTTTCCGGCCGGAAGCCCCCAGAGGAATGCCGGTCAGGGCGAGCAGAAGGCAGGCTACCGGGAGGGCCAGCCGGCGATGAAGCTCGATCCGGGCCTCCACCGACGAGCGCGCCTCCTCGAGCAGCGGTATCGTATCCATCGATGTGAATGCTTTGGCCTGTTCGTGCGCCGGCGCCTTGGCCTGGAGAATCTGCACCCCGCGGCTGAACGCGGTGCTCTCATAATTCTGAATATCCTTGCCCACCTCGTGGGAGGTCCCGTCGCTCATGGAAAGCCGGATCTGATTATGTTCGGGGTCCGGGATGGCCAGGGCCTCGGAGGCAATCGTAATGCGTGGCTGGTCGCCGTACTCCTTCCCGCCGCGCCGGCGCTGTTCCGGAGGGGTGACGTCAGCCATGAATAGATGGCGCCAGCGCACCACCGGCCCGGGAATTACGTCCTCAACGTACAGGATCGTGTTTGGGAAGGACTCCTCAAAGACCCGCGGCTGGATCTCGGCCGTAATCTGCTCGGCCAACAATTTGTTCAAGACCCGGTACGTTTCCCGGATTGACGAGGGTGCCAGCCAGAGACTTGCTGTCGCCGCGATCACCGCTGCGAGCACGGCAAACAGCATCACCGGATACAACAACCTCCGGGCGGATACCCCCGCCGCCCGGCGGGCAATGATCTCCCCGTCGCCCGACATCCGGTTCAGACACAATAGCACGCCGACCAGCACGCCTACCGGCACCGAGAAGGCCAGCGTCGGTGGGATCACCAGGGCAAACAGGTACGCCACGGTGGATAGCGAAGCCGAGCTGCGCACCAGGATCTCGAACAGCCGGCCGAGCTTCTGCAGGAAAAGCACGAACGTGACCAGAACCGTCCCGAGTATGGCGCTGGAGACGATCTCCCAGAAAACCGTTCGACAAAGAATCCCCATGCGGAACCCGATGACTATCGCGGCGCGGCCAACTCCGGCGGCGGCACCACCGGGGGCGTCGGCAAATCTTCAACCTCGTGATCCAGCTCCATATCTTCGATCAGCACCGGCGGGGCTATCACCGAGCACGTCGTCACAAATCCTCCGGCCCCGATCAGCGACAGCGGTGCCGTGTTTCCCATGAAGTGGAATACCTGCGCCTCATCCGACGCGGCGAGGATATCGCGCAGAGCACGCACCGAGACGCTCCGAAACCGCAACCCGCGCACGAGCTCCTCTTTTCCGTCCGGGTAGACGCGATAAGCCAGAATCGGGTTGCTGAACAACCGCCCACCGCCGCTTTCCCTGGCCTTGGTTGACATCCGGCGCAATTCCGCCAGTGAGGCCGAGCACGGAAAGTCCAGTTTCCGGATGATGAGGCCATACGGCTTGCCACGCCTGGAACACAGCTCCAGAAGCCGCCGCCGTAGCGCAGCCGGCGTCACCGTTTCCTCGGCACGAATGAAGAGATTGCTGATACTGGCTGCCTTGGCGCCGAACCGGCCCGGAAGACGCGCGCGCCCGTTCGACCCGGATTGCCCCTTCACTGGTTGCCGGGTGAGCAAATAAGCTTTCAGAACACCTTTCTGGACCACCGGTAATGGTTGCGGCTCTACTCCCTCCATGTCCACCAGATAGTGCCCCAACAGCGGCCGCCCATGCCAGACCCGCTGGGTGGGATCATCCACCGCGTCCATCCATTCCGGCAAAATCCTGGCGCCGATCCTCCCGTCCAGTTCACTCGGTTGAAACGGGACCGTGCGGCCCGGTTCCGCTACCGGACGGCGGGGCACGGCGAGGTTGCCTCCAAGTAGTTGAGCAAACATTTGGGGCGCGGCTTGACCTTCAAACAGGACCGGCCCGGCGTAGGATTCCGCGGCCGGCGCCTCGGCCAGGGCGCTCACGTCGCCGGCCAGTCTCTGGACGATGTGCTCAAGCTCGACCTCGGAGGGCATCCTTTCGATCTCCAGCCGCGGCACCACCGCCGCATCACGTACCCTCATGCCGTCCGGGGCCTGGGCCTCCGCCCGGACCACCACGTAATGCAGCGTGTCCGGGTACCGAATCGCGGTCCCTTCCGAGTTCACCAGGTAGGAATTTGACCGGATGGACTCGAATCGCACACTGGAGTTGATGATCTTCGGGTAGCCGGACAACAAATTCGACAATCGGCGGACACGAGAGATCCAGGCGGACTCATCGATTCTGGTATTGACGGGATCCGTAATCATCCGCACCGGCTCTGCTTTCCAGAAATCGGGCAGATCGTCATGCACCGTGACATTTTTCAGCGCCGCTCTTTTTCTGGCAATCGCCGCCACGGCGCCCTTGTAAGACCGGTCGGTGGCCAGCCACAGGAAAGTTCGGATGGCCAGCTCGTTGTTGTCCAGCGGGGGCTGGGCTCCCCGGGTCGCGCCGGCGGAGAAGTAGTCGGTGAAGACGTAATTCGTATTGTCAAAATCGTAGCTCCCTACCCGAACCTCAACCCGGGGCACGCGGAACCGCTCGTCCCTGCGGGAAACGATCGCCCCCAACGTAGCAGTAACGGAGAAGCTCGCGGCGTCTTCCAGACCGTATGCGATAAAGTAGGGGGCGTCCAGACCTACCAGGCGGAGCGCCTGGGAGCGGTCGATTTCCCTGACCATCGCCCGGAGAACCGGATCCAACTCCGATTGCGGTGGTTGTTGCGCGAGGGCCGTGCCGGCCAGCGCCACTACGGCCACCGCTACGGCCGCCGGTCTCTTCACCGGGGGACCTCCGTTTGAAACGGTCTCGGCAGCAAGGGAGGGCGAGCCTGGGATCTTCGCTTCCGCTGGATCTCGATTTCTGAGACCAGCAAGGCCGGCGAAACCGCCGCCACCGGGACATTGCCGGATTCAGCTCCGCAGAACCCGTTGAAAATGCCGGGGGTGTCGCCCGTGGCAATGATTTTCGTAAACGCTGCCAACGGAGTACCCACGATGTCGGCGCCCCGTACCAGTTCGTCGGGCCGGCCGTCCGGGTACACCCGGTAGACGATTAGGGGGATGACCTTAAACGCTTCCACTCCCCGCCGGGCGGTTAGCGTGAAGCCGCCAGTAACTTCTTCAAAATAAAAGCCATAGTCTCTCTTCTGGCGCTGAATCTCCTCGAGTAGCATCTCCCGGAGACGCTGCTCCGGCACCTGGTGCTCAGATTCCACGAACAGATTGGACTGGCGGGAAACGACCTCCCGGCCTGTCTGCCGGCGGCCGTGCCCGTTCGACTTCGAGAACCCTCGAATCGGGGAGCGGGACATCAGAAATGTCTTCAGAACCCCGTTCTCAACAACCGGAACGCGGCGTGCCTTCACGCCCTCATCATCGTATCGGTACCAGCCCATCAGGGCCGTCTCGCCGAGCCGTCTTCGCGTGGGGTCGAAGATCACCGAGAGAAATTCGGGCAACACCTGGGCGCCCACGCTGTTGGTGAACGTCTGGCCTTCGGTGACATCCTTCTGCCGGTGCCCCTCCACGCGGTGTCCGAAGATCTCGTGGAAAAACACGCCCGCCGCCCGGCCTGACAGGATCGCCGGCGCCACGTAAGGATCTACGACCGGGGCGTCGATCAGTTTGCTAAGATCCGTGGCCACGCGCCGGACGGCCTCCAGGATTACGTCGTCGGGGGGCAGCGCGTCTGGCTGGACGGCCTCGAAGCTTTCGCTGGCGGTCAGATCCATCCCATCGGGTGCTTTGGCGGCGCCGTTGATCTGCAGGCGGGCTATCGTGCTGCCGTGCGTCAGCCGTGTGCCCTCCGTATTCACCAGATATTTGGTTTGCCGTTGTACGGCGATGACGACCCGCGACCGAAGCACGCCGGGGTACTCAGCGAAACCGGCCGAGATTTTCCGCAGCCGCCTCGCCCACTGTTCCCGGTCAAAGGTAAACTCCGGCGGGCGGGCCGTATCCACCACCGGCTCTTTGCTGGAGAAATCCGGCGCGGCGTCCTTTTCCTCGACTTTCACTCGTTGATCGGTCCGGATGTTGATCAGCCGTTGCGCGGCCAGCCGGTAGACGCGGTCCGTTTCCCGCCACACTGCCTGCCGGATAGCGTTGGGGTTGTTCTCCAGGGCGATCGCGACCCCTCGGGTGAAGCGCGGGCGTTGTCCTCCGAGAGGGTGGTAGCTGTCCAGCGCCGGGCTGCCCACGCGCACCGTGACATCCAGTCGGCGATCATGCCTGTGGGTGTCGGTCTCCAGCGCTCCGAGACCCGCCGACATCAGGAACGTGTCCTCCTCGGTGACGCTGTACGAGATGAAATACGGCGGCGGGGAAGCCTGTTGCCGGAGAATCCGGAAGTTGCGATCCAGCTCGCCTGAGAGAATTGTTATCAGGGCGGGAGGCCCCGCCAGACCAACGGAAACCAACAGGAGAACTGCCGGTGCGCCGACAACCACCCGGACTATCGATGCCCGCACTCAGTCCAGCATATCATGGGCGGCCGGGTGGCCCTTGGGATGCCTTGAGGCGCCGGGCACGCCAGGCGGCTGACGGGCGCCGTAACTGGGAAGCCCTCGCCGGCGGCGGTTCTTATGCCCTGGGCAGCGACAGGAGCCCCTTGCTCTTCATGCCCGATAGCGCCAGTCCGTAGCGGCCCCGGACTCCCGTCTTCTCAAAAATGTGTTTCAAGTGGATCTTGACCGTTCCCGGCCGGATGCCGAGCTCCCGGGCGATCTCCTTGTTCTTCAGCCCCTGCTCGACCAGTTCCAGCACCTGTTGTTCTCTCGGCGTCAGCTCGGAACGGCGGTAGCGATCCCGCCGCGGCGGTTCGTGGAACAGAGACTCTTCCATCCAACTCGTTCCGGCCGCGACGGCGCGGAGGCAGGCCAGCAAGCTATCGGTGTCGGCGCTCTTACGGATGATCCCTCGCACACCATTCTGCAGTAGCCGGAGCGCTTCCGCCTCCGATATCGTGTTGCCCCACACTACGATCGCCAGCGGGAGATGAGCATCCCGCAGCTCAGCAATCCAAGCCATCACCGCGTGGGCGCCGAAGCCTTTGTCGATGACCAGGATGTCGGGAGCCTCATCCCGGACCATCGCTGCCCCGTCGGGCAGCGAGCCGGCGGCCCCTGCGAAGGTCAGCTCTGAACACTGCCCCAGCAATGACCTGAGACCTTCCGCCGTGATCGGTTGGGTTTCGCACACGCCTACACGTTTCATCCTGCTCTGTTTCTCCATTCGTAGTGATCGCTGCCGCGCAAAGGACTCTCAGCCTGGTGCAGGTGATTCTGCCCGAAGGGCATTCCACAGCCGGCTTACCCAAGCTTCATCCATCTCATCGACCCGCACTACAGTTTTCTTTAGAATGTAGTTCCACTGGCCAGGGACTACTCTCATGTTTTCCTCCTATTCGGCCGATGTAACAGCATGGATTCGTAAGAATCTGGACCACCGAGATCTCATGGAGCACGCTGAACTTACAAGAACGGCTTCTGGGACCCGTGCCTTGCTCATTTGCCCGGACGCGGCCCTGAGGTCCGAGCTCGCGCCGCTTCTCACTCACAGTCTGGCCGGGCTCCGCATTGTCTCGGAGAAAGAATACCCACCGCCGGATTCGCTGGGCGAACTGATCAAAACCAGCTCACCGCGCCTCTGCTTTCTCGACGGGGAATCCGACCCAGAGCGGGCCATGGCTCTGATCCGCGATCTCCAAATCATTGACCCCAGCCTCCAGATTGTCGTTCTGTTCAACGGTAACACTCCGGACCTCATCCTGCGCTGCCTGCGGCAAGGGGCGGCGGAGTTTCTCATTCACCCGTTCAGCATCGAGGAGTTGAAACCCGTTTTGCAGCGGCTCTCTCAGCTCAGCCCCACCATCAGTTACGGCAAGGGAGGCAGGATCCTTTGTGTAGCCCCGGCGAAGGGGGCCTGCGGTGCCAGTACCATCGCCGCCAATTTGGCCTACCGCAAGAAGCGGCTCGGGGTCGAAAAGCTGTTGCTCGTGGATCTTGATCCGCTTTCCGGAATCATCTCGTTCCTGCTGAAGCTCAAGTCGAACTACAGTTTCCTCGACGCTCTGAACCGCGCCACCAGCCTCGATGAAGACCTCTGGCGGGGCATCGTTTCCTCCACCGAGGGTTTCGACGCGCTGCTGGCGCCGGAGAATCCCATGGACACGCTCCAGGAGCTTCAGGATCCCACCCCCGTACTCGAATTCGCTCGCCAGCTCTACGACCTGATAATTGTGGACTGCGCCGGTCTGCTCGGAGACTGGGGGGTGGGGCTGCCGAAAGTCTGTGACGAACTGCTTCTGGTCACCACCAACGAATTGCCGGCCCTTCAGGCTACGCAAAAGGTGCTGGCTCACTTGGACCAGAACCGGGTGGAACGCACGAAGCTTCGCCTGATTGTCAATCGCTACAGCCGCGAAGTGGGGCTGAGCAGCGACGCCATCGCCACTGCTTTGCACATGGATGTCTATCAACTGATTCCGAGCGACTATGTGTCGGTGCAAAAGGCCTTGATCGAAGGCAGGCCGATCCCTCCGAACTGCGCGTTTGGCAGGAGCCTGGAGGCCCTGGCGGATCGTCTCTCCGGAAAGAAGCCCGAGGCGAGCCAAAAACCGAAAGCCGCCTCGCTGGGCGGAATCTTCTCATCGCTGTTTTCCCGGGCTACTTCTTGACGGCCCGAAGTCCCCGGTCCGGTCCGGCAGGTCTGCACCTCCCGGGACCTCGGACATCAGATGGTCTCCAGTTCTTGTTCCAGAAGCTGCTTCCGGTACAATTCGGCATAATAGCGATCCGCCGCCAGCAACTGCTCATGATCGCCTTGCTCGACGATCTGGCCCGCTTCGATGACAACGATATGATCCGCGTGGCGGACGGTAGAGACCCGGTGGGAGATCAAGATAGTTGTCCGGCCCCGCATTACTGCGGACAGCTCCACCAAAATCCGCTCTTCGGTGACGGTGTCGACGCTGGACAGAGCGTCGTCCAGGATCAGGATCCGCGGGTCGCCGAGAATCGCCCGGGCAATGGCCGCCCGTTGTTTCTGGCCGCCGGACAGCGTGATCCCTCGTTCCCCGACCATGGTTTCGTAACCGTTCGGGAAACCCGCCACATCTTCGTCCAGGCCTGCCAAGGTTGCGGCCCTGCGGATCTGCTCCGGTGAGGCGTCCGGCACGCCGAAGGCGATGTTGTCGGCCAGCGTCGCGCTAAACAGGAAGGTTTCCTGCGGCACGAAGCCGATCTGCCGCCGGAGTTCGGCCAGAGGGAAATCCCGCGCGTCGTTTCCGTCGATGAGAACCAGCCCGCTCACCGGATCCATCAACCGCGGGATGAGCCGCACCAGGCTGCTTTTCCCGCTACCGGTACGGCCGACGATCGCCACCGTGGCGCCCGCCGGGATCCGCAGGTTGACGCCCCGCAACACGTGCGCGCTCGCAAATCGGAGGTGCACGTCCTCAAAGGTGATCTCTCCGCGCACCGGGCCCGTCAGCCGCAGCGGCCGTTCTGGATCCCGGATGGCCGGTTCCTCGCCGAAGATCTCCTGAATCCGCAGCAGGGAAGCGGTGCCCCGCTCAATCAGGTTTACCACCCACCCCACCGCCACCATCGGCCAGATCAGCATCCCCAGGTAGACGTTGAACATCAAGAACCCTCCCAATGAGAGTTCACCCTCCAGCAGGCGGTGGCCGCCGAACCACAGCACCAACAGGAAAGACAGCCCTGTCAGGCCGTGCAACACGGGCAAGAATAGGCCCGAAACCCGGGCGAGCTTGAGGTTGTGACTGATGTAGTTGCGGTTCAACTCGTCGAACAGCGCCTCCTCCGCCTCTTCCTGAACATAGGCGCGGATAATCCGGACGCCGGAGACATTCTCCTGAACCCGGCTGGTGATGTCGGAAAAAATCGCCTGGATGCGGCGGAACTGCGTGTGAATATAGCGGCCGAAGAAGATCACGATGACGCTGATCAGGGGCGCCGGGGCCAGCGTTACCACCGTCAGCTTCCAGTCCACCAGCCCCATTACCGTGATTGCCAGCAGCGCCGTGAGGCTCGTATCAGCGGTGTACATAATGCCCGGGCCCAGCATCATGCGGACCGCGTTGAGATCGTTGGTCGCCCTGGCCATGATGTCGCCGGTGCGGAAGCGGGAATAGAAATCAGAGGACAGCCGGGTCAGATGGCGAAACAGATCATTTCGCAGATCGTATTCCACGTCCCGCGAAATGCCGATCAAAGTGACCCGCATCCGGTATTGCCACACGCCCTTGAAAGCGGTTAGGGCAACCAGGGATCCGGCGAAGATCAAGGCTGTGCGGAAGTCGAACCGGGCTGACAGACGGTCCACTGCGTGGCCAATCAGCAACGGAATGCCGGCGGCGGCCAGGTTCCGCAATAGCAGGGCGGCGACGCCGGCGGCCAACCCGCGCCGGTACCGGCAAAGGTACGGCCATAGCACCTTCAGGAGATTCCGCATCAATTACCGGCACGCGGGGACCGCTGGAGACCCCGGGCAAGCGCCTGGTCCGGTGACGCCTCCGGCCTGGCCGGGCCGCCACGCTCACATCTCATCATCGGAATTCGTGCTGTCCAGGTGCCCCACGGTTTTCAGACGCCGGTAGAGCCGCTCTACCTCCGCTTCATCTTCCTCGCGAAGCAGACGGCAGGCGGGCGGCCGCGGTCTCCTGTCGCCCCGGCGGGTGGATAATTCCTCGCCCCAAAACCGGCGGTGAGGAACGCCGTCGATCAGCGCCTCTGTCGCACATCGCCGCAAATGACGCAGCAGACTGTTCGACGAATCCAGGTCGCCGGGGTAAATCAGGTGGATCCGGCTCCGGTCGGCCAGCGTGAGCTGGACGATGAGCGGCGAAATCCAGCCGGTGCGATCCACCCGGCGAATATCCGGCCAGGCTATGCGCCGCCGGCCGATTACCAGAAACCGGTCCTGCACCTCGATGGGCGGCCGGCTCGCCAGGAAAAGCAGCACCGCCGAGCTCAGCAAAAACAGAACCGCGGGAATCATGGCCGGCGCCCAATCCACCGCAACCCAGGCCGAGAAGGCCCCCATGGCGATGGCGGCGATGCTCGCCGTCAAGTAGTTACGCGAGGGCGAATACCGAGTCATCAGCTTCCCACATTTAAGAGTACCCCCGAGCCCGGACCCCGTCAATCCTTGCGAGCGTGCCGGGGGCGCGCTCACCGCCTCGAAGAAGTCAACAGACCACGGCCGCGGCGAACCGGGACTCCATCTGTTCCGCGGTAACAACCTCGTAGAGCGAGGGTTCCGACATGATCTTCAAAACCAGCGCCACGTGCATCGCGTGACCGGCGCGCTCGGCAACAACGTGTCCCACCAGCGGCTTGCCCAGCAAGGCGAGATCCCCGATCAGGTCCAGCGCCTTGTGCCGGCACGGCTCATCGGGAAACCGGAGTCCGCCCGCGTTCATCACGCCGCCGGCATCGAAACCGACGGCGTTGTCCAGGCTGGCGCCGCGGATGAGCCCCATATCTCGCATCTGATCCAGCTCGTGCGCGAACCCGAATGTCCTTGCCGGGGCGATTTCGGCCGCGTAGGCTTCGGGCGTTACTTCTATCTCCAGCCGCTGTTCGCCAACCATCGGGTGATCAAAATCGATACGGCACGTCAACAGGAAACGGTCGGCGGGCGTGATCGTGATCCGCTTGCCTTTCCCCTCCACCGATACCGGTTTCCGAATCCGGAGATAACGCCGCTGCCGCCGGCACGGCTTCGTTCCGGCTTCGCGAAGCAGTTCCACAAACGGCTGGCCGCTGCCGTCAAGAATGGGGACCTCGAGGTTGTCGATTTCCACAACCGCGTTGTCAATCCCCATGCTGTAGCAGACGCTCAACAGGTGTTCCGTGGTCGAGATCAGCACGCCTTGCCGCATCAGGCTGGTCGCGTAGCTGACCCGGGCCACGTGGCGCCAGTTGGCCGGTATCCGGAAATTCTCCAAATCCGTGCGCACGAAGACGATGCCGGTGCCGGCCGGCGCCGGCCGGATCCGGATCGACACCGGCGCCCCACTATGCAAGCCGACCCCGCTGGTTTCCACTGAACGCTGAACCGTCGTCTCAAAAGGCACTCATGCTCTCCCGTGCAGCCGCATCACCAGAAACTGTTGTTCGTCCCTGCAATCGTAGCCCCAATACCAAGTCTTTAATTCTAAAGCAGATTCCGCCTAAATAGTGTTGCAAATCTACAACACTATACCGTTGCCGGTGTGGCAGAACGACGATTTCCTGCTCCAGTCGGGCTTGCCGCTCGGCCTGTGAGCCTGGCGGTGGCGCCGCCCCGCGGCTTCTCCAGCAGCGCCCGAGCTGGGGTTATCATGGGTGACATGCAGCGGCCGGGGTTGTTTCTCATCGACTCGTTCGGTTTCATCTTCCGCGCCTACCACGCCAGAGCCCGGAGCGGCGCGCCCCCCATGCGCACGAAAACGGGACTCTCCACCGAGGCCGTTTACATTTTCCATAACATGGTGCGGAAGCTGATCACCACGTACTCCCCCGACTACGTCGCGGCTGTCTTCGAAAGCGAGGGGCCGACCTTCCGGGAACAGGAGTTTGCTGCCTACAAGGCAAACCGCCCCGAGATGCCCCCGGAGCTGGCCGAGCAAATCCCTTACGTGCGCCGCCTGTTGGAGGCCATGCGCATTCCCGTGCTCGAATACGAGGGGTTCGAGGCCGACGATGTAATCGGAACCATCGCGCGGCGGACCGCGGCCGGCGGCATCACCGTCACCATCGTCTCCAGTGACAAGGACATGCTCCAGTTGGTGGATGAGCGGATCTCGATGCTCGATCCCCGCAAGGACAATGTTTGCTACGATCCACAGAAAGTCGTTGAATTCATGGGAGTTGCTCCGTCGCAAGTGGCCGATCTGCTGGCGCTCAAAGGCGATGCGGTGGACAACATTCCCGGTGCACCGGGGATCGGCGAGAAAGGCGCGAAGCAATTAATCGCCCAGTTCAGCTCGGTGGAGGCCGCCATCGAACACGCCGGGGAAATCAAGCGGAAAACTTACCGTGAGAGCCTGCAGAACAACCGCGATCAGATCCTCATGAGCAAGCGCCTGGCTACGATTGACACTTCAGTGCCCATCGAGTGGAACCTGCAGGAGCTGAAGGCGAAGGAGCCGGATCCGGTCGAACTGGAGAAGCTGTACCGGGAACTGGAATTCTTCAGCCTGCTGAACCGTTCTCGCGGTCGGATGGGGGAGACCGAGGAGCGCCGCGATTACCGCGCGCTGGAAACCCGCTCCGAGATCCACTCCTTTCTGAATTCGATCCCCGCCACCGGGCCCGTGGCGGTTGCGGTGGCCTCGGCTGGGGAAGGAGAACTCCACCAGACCGTTATCGGGCTTGCCTGCCGGATCGGCGAGGCCTACTCGATTGCCGGAGACCATGTTGAGGATCTGCGTCCCTTGCTGGAAGACCAGCGGCGGCCCAAGGCCGCGATGAACGTCAAGGCGCTGCTGGTGGAGCTGAACCGGCTAGGCCTGTGGGCGGAGGGATTCTCCGATGATCCCACCCTGTACGCCTTTCTGCTGACGGCCGATCCGGCTTCCTGCACTCCCCGGGCGCTCGTCGAAAGGCGCCTCGGGCAAAGACCGGACGGGGGCGTCGAGCAACAGGCGGATTTCACGCTCCGGCTCACTGGCCCGTTGAGCGAGGAGGTGAATCAGCGGGGCCTGCGCCAGCTCTACGAGACGATTGACCTGCCGCTGGCGCCCGTGCTGGCGCGGATGGAAATCACCGGTATCCGGATTGAACCCGCTGCTCTCCAGGAGCTTTCCCGGCGCATGGACACCGAGATCAATCGCCTCACCGGGCAGATTCACGAACTCGCCGGCAGGTCGTTCAATATCAATTCCCCGCAGCAGTTGGCCACGGTACTGTACGAGGAACTCGGGCTGCCGGCCCCAGCCCGGTCGGGGAAGCGGAAAGGTTACTCCACGGCCGCCGACGTGCTTGAGACGCTGGCCGGGGAGCACCCGATCGCCGGCCTCGTTCTCGAATACCGGCAACTGACAAAGTTGAAGGGAACGTACGTGGATGCCCTGCCCGCGCTTATCAATCCCGAGACCGGACGCCTTCACACGACATTCCATCCCACCGGGGCCGCCACCGGACGGCTGTCCTCGTCGAACCCGAACCTGCAGAATATCCCCATCCGCACCGAACTGGGTCGCGAGATCCGGGCCGCGTTCGTCCCGCGGCCCGCCTGGAAACTGATCGTGGCCGACTACTCCCAGATCGAGCTGCGGCTGCTGGCGCACATGTCCGGCGACCCGGTACTGCTAGACGCCTTCCGCCGCGGTGAGGACATTCACAGGCGAACCGCCGCGGAAGTGTTCGGGGTCCCGCCGCTCGCGGTGACGCCGGAGATGCGCCGGAACGCCAAGGCGGTCAACTTCGGCATCATCTACGGGCTGAGTTCGTTTGGCCTTTCCAACCAGCTCGGAATCTCGCGCGAGGAGGCCGAACGCTATATCCGGAGTTACTTCGAACGCTACCAGGGGGTTCGGGATTTCCTTGACGAGGCGATTGCCACCGTGCGCCGGACCGGGGTGACGCGAACCTTATTCGGGCGCGAGCGACCCATTCCCGACATCAACAGCCGCGATCCCAACGTTCGCGGCTTCGCGGAAAGAACCGCGGTCAACACGCCGCTGCAGGGCACGGCGGCCGACCTGATCAAGCTGGCCATGATCCACATCGACCGGGAGCTGATCCGCCTCGGTCTCCAGACGAAGATGCTGCTGCAGGTCCACGACGAGCTGGTCTTTGAGGCGCCGCCGGAGGAGGCGGACCTGGCCATGAAAATGGTGAAGCACGAAATGGAGACGGTCCATTCTCTGGCCGTGCCACTGGTGGCGGAGGTCGGAATCGGGGATAATTGGCGGGATGCGAAATAGATTGCTCGGTGTCAGCTTTCTGCTGCTCGGTAGCGCCTTGATCCTCGGCTGCTCTCCGCAGGGAAAACAGCAGGCGGCCAAGACTCCGCCACCGAAACCGGAGAAACCGCCGGCCGTCTATCGAGTGAAGTTCGAGACGACGAAGGGCGATTTCATCGTCGAAGTCCACCAGGAGTGGGCTCCCCGCGGGGCTGACCATTTCTTTGAGCTGGTCCAGAACTGTTTCTACGACGGTGCGAGATTCTTCCGCGTCATCCGCCGCTACATTGTTCAGTTCGGCATCAATGGCGATCCGAAGATTCAGCGGCTCTGGGGGCGGATGCAGATCCGCGACGATCCCGTGAAGAAGAGCAACCAGCGCGGCTTCCTCAGCTATGCCAAGCTGGGGCCGAACAGCCGCACCACGCAAGTCTTCATCAACCTCAGGGATAACTCCAGCCTCGACAAGCAGGGTTTTGCGCCCTTCGGCAAGGTGGTCGAAGGCATGGATGTGGTGGAGCGATTATGGAGTTCCTATGGGGAAGTGGCGCCCCGCGGCACCGGCCCTGATCCCACCAAGATCGAGCTGGAGGGCAATGATTACCTGGACCGGAAGTTCCCGCGGCTGGACTCCATCATTCGCGCCACCGTCGTTCATGAGCCCCCCGCGCCGGCGCCCGCTTCCTAGCCGGTCGCGGTTGCGATCACAGCAACGCAAACCGCGCTTGGAAGAAGCGCAGGTAGCGCGGCTCATACACCATGCGGAGCCCGCGGATTTTCTGCCGTTGCTCCCAGACGTAGTAAACCGATTCGGCAACCACATCCATGTGGGCCTGCGTGTAAACCCGGCGCGGGATCGCCAGCCGGACCAGTTCGAGTTTCGGCTTGTACTCCTTGCCCGTTTCCTTGTCGCGCCCTGCTGAGACGGCGCCGCGTTCCATGCCGCGGACGCCGGAGTCGACGTATAAGGCCGCCGTCAGCGCCTGGGCCGGATATTGCTCCTGCGGAATATGCGGCAGAATGGCCTTCGCGTTGAGGAAGACCCCGTGTCCTCCAATGGGCAGTACGATCGGGATTCCCCAGTCCCGCAACAGGTTGCCAACATAAAGTACTTGTCCGACCCGAGCCCGGATGTGATCGTCGTGCAGCGATTCTTCGATCCCGCGAGCCACCGCTTCCATGTCGCGTCCGGCCATGCCGCCGTAAGTGTGCAGGCCCTCGTAGACGACGACCATGTTGCGGGCTTGTTCGAACGTTTCCTGGTCATTCAGCGCGAGGAAGCCGCCGATGTTCACCAGCGGATCCTTCTTCGCGCTCATCGTGCAGCCGTCGGTGAGCGAGCAGATCTGTTTCACGATGGAAGCGATCGAGGCGTCCTGGTAGCCGGCCTCGCGCTGCTGGATGAAATAGGCGTTCTCGGCCACGCGGGTGGCGTCCAGGATCAGCCGGATGCCGTGACGCGCGGTCAGCTCCCGGACCTGGCGCAGGTTTTCGAGCGAAATCGGCTGGCCCCCGGCCATGTTCACGGTGGCGGCGATGCTCACGTAAGGAATGCGCTTTTCGCCGTGTTTGCGGATCAGCGTTTCCAGTTTGTCCAGGTCCACGTTGCCCTTGAACGGATGCTCGCTGGCCGGATCATGCGCCTCCGGGATGATGACGTCGGCGAACTGGCCGCCGGCCAGTTCCTGGTGCAGCCGGGTCGTGGTGAAGTACATGTTCCCCGGGATCACGTCGCCGGGCTGGATGAGAATCCGGCTGATGATGTGCTCGGCGCCCCGGCCCTGGTGCGTCGGCACCAGGAATTTATAGCCGTAATACTTCCGGACGTTCTCCTCCAGATGATAAAAGTTTCGACTGCCGGCATAGGCCTCATCGCCGAGCATCATGCCGGCCCATTGCCAATCGCTCATCGCCGAGGTTCCCGAATCGGTGAGCAGGTCGATGTAGACGTCCTCGGAACGAAGCAGGAAGGTGTTGTAGCCGGCCTCGGCGATCGCCCGTTCGCGTTGCTCGCGGGTGGTGGTGTGCACCGGCTCCACCACCTTGATCCGGAACGGTTCAGCCCAACTCCGTCGCGTCGGCTTCGGTTTGCGGGGTGTTGCGGACATGTTTTCGTACCTCTCTCAGCGGTGAATGATGGGCCGCAAGGGCCGCACGTAAATGTTGCGGTAGGCGACCGGTCCGTGGTCGCCCTGGAGCATGATCGGGTTGCGCGGCGCTTCGGGAATGCTCATGTGGGCGCGTGTCGGCCCTTCCACTTCAACGTCGCGTTGAATGGAAAGCCCGTTGTGCAGGACCCGAATGAAGCGGGCGTTCTCGATTTTCCTGCCGCCGGCGTCGAACCGCGGGGCGCGGAACCAGATGTGGTAGGACTGCCACTGGCCGGGCCGGCGGCAGGCGTTGCGTGACGGGGCCGATCCTCCGACGCCGTGGTTGTCGATCCAGCGGTGATAGATTCCGCCGCAGTCGGAACTCGTCAGCGGTTCGGTGGAATCCCAACTGTCGAAGATCTGGACTTCGTACAGCCCGTGCAGGTATACGCCGGAGTTGGAGCCCTTGGCCAGCATGAATTCCAGGTAGAGTTCCACGTCGCCGAATTTCTGGTCCGTGACCAGGTTTGCCGTGCGCCCGCGGGGGCCGTTGACGATCCGGTCTCCCGGCTCGGGGATTCCGCTGAGCAGCGTCGGCGCCAGCAGCCGCTCCCATCGCACCCCCTGCGTCGTGTACCATTCGCTCCGCCTGCCCTCTTGCGGGTGCCAGCCGGTCAGGTCGCGCCCGTTCAGCAGCGGCGTCCAGCCATCCTCGAGGAGAAACGGGGGATCGCCGTGCGCCTCTCCATCATTGAGCTGGGGCCGCTGCGGGGGCAGGGCCGCCAGGGAGAAAGCCGCGGCGAGCGCAAACAAGATTCGCTTCATAAGAATGTTTTCCGGTCCTTGACAGCTCGCTCCAAGTATATGCCGGGCTAGCGTTCCTTCTCAAACGCAATCCAGCTCTTTATCGCCAGCACGCCGAGAAAGATTAGCACGATGATGAGGAACGGACCCACCAGGACCGCCAGCGCGACCAATCCGAGCCCGCCATAGCAGGCCAGTGCGCCATAGAGCCGGTTCTTACTCATCCGTGGTCTCACATTGTCGCAAGGATGGCGACGAGCGCCAACTGCGCCGGTGATGGGGACTCGTGCGCCGTCCGGACAGGTAAACACCTCATTCTGCACGGCCGGCCAGTCCGCTAGGTGCTTTCCGCCGCCGGTATCGGGCAACATTAGTTCGGATGTAAGGTTTCCGGCGTATTCATGACGGGTCAAGGAAAGCGTCCAAACAGCCGATATAGGGACCTGAGGATGGGCCCCTAAACGTGGCTTAAGGCGTTTCAACTTGGAACGTGGGTTTCAGATTGAAACGCCGCGGGTGGAGGTCATGTTTCAGAACGGGAACTCAGCCGCGGCACGTCTGGCAGGCCCGGCTGGGGAGCCCGGCGTTGGGGAAGCTGGCGCTGTCCGGCGATGGTACTGATTTCATTTGCGGTTTTCCGTCCAGCGTCAGCCGGCGGCGCGCCGCCGCCCGGTCAGCCAACCGAGGAGATGCAATTGGTTTCCAGCGTGCACGGCTACAGGCGCCAGCCGGATGCGGATGGCAGCGGATTTCCGGCCGGTGGTGATTGCCGGCTGCCCGTGGAAGGACTTTGAAATGCCAGCGAAGCAAATCTCGGAAGTTGAGGCGGAAAACACCAGCAGGAGGGACCGGGTCATCCTCGATCACTTGCCGTTAGTGAAAGCAATCGCGGTCCGCGTGCACGAGAACCTTCCCGTTCACGTGGATCTGGATGACCTGGTTCACGCCGGCATCCTTGGCCTTTTCGACGCCGTCACCAAGTACAACCCGGACAAGAAAGTCGCCTTCTCCAGCTACGCGAAGCACCGGATCAAGGGCGCCATTCTCGACAGTCTCCGCCAACTGGACTGGGCCTCACGCGATCTCCGGCGACGGCACAAGCAGGTAGAGGCAGCCAGCCGCTCGCTGGCGGCTACCTTGCACCGGACTCCCACCGAGGCTGAGATCGCCGAGAAGCTGGGCGTCGAACAGAGCCGATGGCGCCAGATGATGATCGATCTGCGCAACGTGGGCCTGATTTCCGCCTCCCGCCGTGGCAACGACGGGGATGATCTTCCCCCTCCCGAGTTTCCGGGCAAACCGGACACGCAACCGGACCGGATGTGCGCCCGGCAGCAGCTCCGCTCGATGTTGCTGAGCGCGGTGCGGACGCTGCCGGAGCGTTACCAGAAAGTCGTCCTGCTGTATTACTCCAATGAGATGACGATGAAAGAGATCGGCGGCATTCTCGGCATCAACGAGAGCCGCGTCTCGCAAATCCACAAGTCCGCGCTCGAGAAGATGGCGGCCGTGCTGGAGTCCAACGGGATCCACTCGAGCAACGCGTTCGCCGAATAGGGCCGGTTTCGGCCTCCGGGCCCTGCCGGAGCCGGGGTCAGCGGATTTCGATCCAGTAAGGCATCAGGCGCAGGATACCGCCTCTGGCCCAGACGCTGAGGTTCACTGCGGCGAGCGCCTTGCGGATGCGGGTTTCCAGCAGAGACTCGTCTGGCTGGCGAAACAGGTAGTCGAGGAGGCTCCGCTTCCGGGGGTATGGCACCAGCCGAATCTTCTTTTCCGCGGGAATGCCGGCTTTCTCCCGGATCAAGGCGAGGGCGCGATCCAGTCCCCCGAGTTCGTCCACCAGGCCGGATTGCCGGGCCTGTGCGCCCAGCCACACGCGTCCTTCGGCCAGGGGTTCGATTTCGGCGGTCTGGCGTCGGCGGCCCTCGGCGACGACCCGCAGGAAGTCCTGATAAGAAGCCTCAATTCCCGCCCGCAGTTTTTGGCGGGCCGCCGGGCTCAGGGGCTTATAGTCGGAATCAATGTCGGCAAAGCGGCCGCGGGTGATGGTTTGCTTCTGGATGCCGAGCTTGTCATACAGGCCCCGCAGGTTCACTTTCCCGTACAGCACGCCGATCGAGCCGGTGAAGGTGGCCGGGTAGGCCACGATGGGATCTCCGGTCATGGCGATGTAATAGCCGCCCGAGGCTGCCACATCGGACATCGAGATCACCAAAGGTTTCTTGGCCCGCAGCAATTTCACTTCGCGGAGAATCTCGTCGGAAGCGATGGCGTCGCCGCCGGGCGAATCGATGCGAAGGATGACCCCTTTGATGCGGTCGTCGGTCCTCACCTGGCGCAGCAGCCGGATGAAGCTCCGGGACGCCAGCAGCCCGCCTTCGCCGAACCCGTTTTCCGCCGAGCCGGCCACGATGGCCCCGGAGGCGACCAGGAACGCGACGCGTTCGCCACCGGCGCCGGTAGGGGAAACGGCTTTCCAGTAAGTCCGGTGAGAGACCTTTCGGATCTTCTCCTGGCCGAGCTGCTCCCGCAGGCGTTCATACATTTCGTCTTCGTAAAGCAACTCGTCGACGAGTCCCTTCCGCATGGCCTGGCGGGCCAGGAACGGTCCCTCGTCGAGCGTCTTTCGCACCGTCTCCACATCTTGCCGGCGGGCTGCAGCCACCGTCTCCAGGAAATCCTCGTACAGCGCGTCGAGCACCGATTCGAGGACTTCGCGCGTTTCCGGGCTCATGGAGGTGCGGGTGAAGATGTCGCCCGCGTCTTTGTACTTGCCCGCGTGTTCGATCTCGACCTCGATGCCGAGTTTGTCGAGGGTTTTCCGGAGAAAGACTGCTTCGGCGCGGAGGCCTTTCACGTCTAGCAGGTCTTCCGGGGCCAGGTAAATCTTGCCGGCTGCTGTGGCCAGATAATATTCGGCTCCCCCGGGGTTGCGAAGATACGCCACCAGGGGTTTACCGGATTGTCTGAACTTGACCAGATCGTCGCGAATCTCCCGCAGCTTTCCCCATCCGGCGCTTACCCTTCGGGGGAAAAACGCCACCGCGCGGATGCGGGGATCGGAGGCGGCCCGGTCGAGCATGCGCCAGGTCTCTTCCACTGTCAGCGGGGCCTTCGCCTCCAAGGCGGGAATGGGCAGCCGAACCGGGGATTTCTCAGGGACCGGTCCTTCCAGATGGAAGACCAGCGTGGATCCGTCCCGGATGCCGGGACGGCCTTGGCCCAGATACAGGGCCGCCCCCAGCAGCGCCAGCAGGCCGAGAGCAGCCAACAAGAGGCCCGTTACCAGTCCAATCAGAAATTTCTTCATCGGCTTTAGAAGTGGCGTGCACGACTCGTCCGAGTGTTTCGGGGTCCGCTTACGCCCCGGTCAGGATCAGGTCCACGCGCCGGCTGATCTCCTGGAGTGCGGCCCGGTCGCCGCCGGGAAGTTCCACAGTGGCGGCTCCGCGGTAACCGATTTCGGCAAAGGCCCGGTAGACTGCTTTCCAGTCCACGTCGCCTTCCCGCAGTGGAACGAACTCAGCGACCCTCTGTCTGGTCTTCGGATCTCTGCGGAACCGGAAATCCTTGAGATGAACATCCACGATCCGCTTGCCGAGCGTCCGGATCCAGTCCTGGGGATAGCCGTACAAGACCATGTTGCCAACGTCAAGGAACGCCTTCAGCCACGGGCTGTTGACTTCATCGATGTAGCGGGCGAATTCCAACGGGCTGAGCAGGAACTTGTTCCACACATTCTCGACGGCGATGACGACCTTGAGTTGTTGCGCCAGCGGCAACAGCTTGCGGATCGCCTTTTGGGACCTTTCCCAGCAATCCTGGTAACGGGTTTCCGCGTTGACCACGCCGGGCACCAGGAGCACGTCCTTTGCCCCCCAAAGATGAGCGTTGCGGAGGCTGGTCTGCATGCCCTTGATGCTTCGCTCGACCACCGCCGGATCCGAAGAGGACAACGGATACTTCCAGTGGTCCATGTTCATGACCGAAACGATCGGGATTCCGGCGGCCTGGGAGGCTTCCTTGATTTCGAGGGCCTTCTGCTGATCCGGCGTGGTTGCGGCCTGGATGACCTCGAAGCCCACCTCACGAGCCAGTTTGAACTGGTCGAGGGGCTTCAGTTGCTTCGGGAGCATGGTGATCAGGACGCCTTTCCTGATGGGCAGGCGCGAGCCGGCCGCCCGAGCCGTCCCCAGCGAAGAGGAGGCGGCGCCCGCGGCGGCCACGGTGTGGAAGAAACGACGACGGTTCATGCACCGATTTTACACCGTCCGGCATTGGACGCAATAGATTTCTGGCACCCGTCCGGAACAGAGACGCTCACCGGAGGGGCCCGGGGGTGAAGCGCAGCTCTGTCCCGAGACTGAAACCAGGTCCGCAAGAGACGAGAGAAATGCGAGCCGAGCAGGAGGGGAGTCTGGCGTCCGGGTGGCCGGCGGGACCGGCCGCCGCGAAAAGCGGTTGCCGGCGTGTGGCTTGAATCGAAAGCCGGCGACCCAATGCGAGGAACGGGAAACAGGAGCGGGGAGCAGGGAGGAAAACAGCGGCCTCAGGCGGTTTTCCACAGGTTACTCCGCTGATATCATTAGAGTAATCTGAAATTGGGTTCGAATCCCCAGTTTTTTATTGCGCCGCTTGACGCGCTCACGCGAAAGCGCTGCCGGCGGCTCCGCCTGGGGTGATGGTGGGCCGGGTGCGGGTGTTTCCGTGGGGGAGTGCAGGTTGTCAATGATCGATGAGGCCGCCGAACCATGCCAGCCGGAAGAGCGGTGCGGGGGCGCCCTCGCTGGAATTGTAGCGCGGACCAGAGCGGAAACTGGCGTGGAGGTGGAGGCAGGTTGTTTAGAATGAGCGGGTTACGAGCTCGTCAGGGATGGGACCGGCGGCAGCGGTCTCTGCCGTGTCATTTCTGCGGTGGCCCGCCCCGAGGCCATTCCGTGCGGTGATTGGTGATACCCTGGTTCACCGAGCGCCGAAGCCGGCGGAGAAGCAGGCAGGAGATTTGTGATGGAGAGGGAATTCAATCGACGACGGTTCCTGGGCTCGGCGATTGCTCTGGGAGGCAACGGAGGAGCGTGGCCCCCGGCGCGACTCATGGGGCAATCGGTAGCCAAGACAAGCCAGCCCGAGGCGGAAGGATACTTCACGCTGGGGCAGCGGAAGGGTCACTGGTGGTTGATTACGCCTGAGGGAGAACCTTTCTTCTCTCTCGGTCTGAACCACATCGATCCGGCGAGCATGCGCTATCCGGAGAACCTCAGTATCTGGCGTGAGACCTACAAGGGAAACATGCGGAAATGGCTACGGGAATCCGTGGCTCGGAACCTGAAGCGCTGGGGATTTAATACGGTTGGCTGGGTCCAGGAAGTGACGGTGCGGCATTGGAGGCATTCCCGTCCGTTCACCAAAGAGGAATACCGGGCGCTCGGAATGCCTTATTGTCATCTGCTGCCGTTCACCGAGTCGCACCAGTGGGAATCCCACGTCCGCCACTATGACTTCCGGAGTTCAGCGTGGGAGGAATGGTGTGATTATGTTGCGCGGGCGGATTGCGCTGACATGAGTGAGGAGCGCAACCTGATCGGGTACTTCTATTGTGATTGCCCCACCTGGGTACACACCACGGCGGTGAATCGATGGCGCGGCCCGATCTTCGATCCGGACCGCCTCAAGACGGAAGCGGGCCGGAAAGAGCTCTCCGCACTGGCCTGCAAGTATTACCAGACGACCCATGACGCCATTCGGCGGTACGACCGACACCACCTGATCCTGGGTGACCGTTACGAGGCCAACGCTGCGCTTCCGGACGAAGTGGTTCACGCCGCACTGCCATATGTCGACGTGCTGTCGTTTCAGGATTTTCGTGATCCGGTCACCCATCTGGCGGAATGGCACAACAAGACAAGAAGGCCCGTGCTGCTTGCCGACGCGGCGAGAGGGAAGCCACCGGCCGAGCCGGACGGCTTCGTCCGCAACGACGGGCAATGGTACGCGGAAACGGTGGCAGAGCTGTTCCGGAATCCAGGGTGCATCGGATTCCATCTCTGTGGCGCCTACCAGCGCAACAGAGCCCGGCGCCGGGGCCTTGTAGATGAGGGTGAGAGGCCGGATCAGGAGAACGTGGAGTTGATGAAGGCGGCCAACGAGAGGATCATCCGGTGGATGGATGAGCAATTCCGTTGATGCCAAGGCAGCGGAGGCAAGCAGCGGCTTCGCTGGGGAGCGGAAGCGGGACCTTTTGCCGGCCGGGTGAGTGGGGGGCGGGGGATGCACCGCCGGCACCGGGGGGCGGCAGGGCGGAACTGGCGGCTCAGCCGAGACTGGGAATCTTGATGATCTTTTTCTGTATGGCGTATTGGACCAGTTGGGCCTTGTTGTGAATGTCGAGTTTCCGCATGAGGTTGAACTTGTGGGCCTCGACGGTTTTCACGCTCAGGTTGAGATCGCAGGCGATTTCCTTCACCGAGTTTCCTTCGGCCAGCATCTTGAGCACTTCGCGCTCGCGCGCGGTCAAGGTGGCGAAGCGGGGCAAGCGGTTGGCGGACTTGATGCGGGAGCGGAAATCATCGACCAACTGTGCCAGCATCCGGGGACTCAGGTAGCTGCCGCCGCGGCAGACATCGCGCATGGCCGAGATCAGTTGCGCGGCCGGACTGTCCTTGAGAACGTATCCGTTGGCTCCGACTTCCATGCCCTCGACCAGGTAATCCTCGTCGTCGTACATGGTCAAGAACAGAACCTTGGTTTCCGGCCGGTTCTTCTTGATCTGCCGGGTGGCTTCAAAACTGCTCAAGCCTGGCATTCCAATATCCATCAGCACCAGGTCCGGGCGGGTCTCGGCGGCTTTTTCGACGGCCACGCCTCCGTTAGGCGCTTCCCCCACCACTTCCATATCCGCCTCGGCGGAAATCAGTGTCCGTATACCCTGGCGAAACAGCGTGTGATCATCCGCCAACAAAACTCGAATCTTGGCCATAACATTCATCCGATTTCGCGGGAACCGGGCTCCCCAATGGGATACCCCCCGATCCGTGTTCTTGTTTCATGTGTCTTGCGGAATCGGCAATTCAGCGGTGATTCTGGTACCCGGTTTGCGGCTTGCCGAGCCAGCGGAACGGGACCGGCCCGAGATCCGGCTCTGGATCTCAAAATTGCCTCCGAGCAGCGTAACGCGCTCGCGCATTCCGGTCAGGCCGAAACTTTTCCGGCTGGCCAGCGCCTCGTTCACCAGAAATCCGACTCCGTCATCTTCCACATACAGCCGCAGTAATCCATCGGCCGAAGTTACCGAAATGTTTACATTGGATGCCTTAGAATGCTTGGCGATATTGTTGCAGCACTCCTGAACCAGCCGGTAGACGACGGTTTCGATTTGCTTGGGCAGATGGTCCAGGTGCGAAAGGTGGAGCCGGACGCGGCACGGATAGACGTTCCGCAGGCGGCTGACCAACTGGCGCAGTGCGGGCGCCAGGCCAAGCTGTTCGAGCACGGCGGGACTGAGCGCGGCAATGAGCCGCCGCGTTTCCAGAATGGCTCGTTCGGCCACTTCGCGCAGGCCGGCAATGCGCGCCCGCAGGCGGGCGTCGGCGGCCGAGAACTCCTTTTCCAGCATCTCGAGCTGGAGCCGGATGTAAAGCAAGGATTGGCCGGCTTCATCGTGCAATTCACCGCTGATGCGCCGCCGTTCGACTTCTTCGACATGGAGCATGTGCTCGGCCAGCCGCCGGATTTGTTCCTCGCGGGCGGCGAGATCTTCGACCAACCGGGCCTTATCGGCCGCCACCAGGCACCGCTCGGCGGCCGCCTGGAGCAATTCCTGCTCCCTGGGGAGCCAGTGATATTGTTTGGTGAAGGCGAACTGCATCACGCCGGCAAGGCGTTCCCCGTCGGCCAGGGGAACGGACCAAGCGGAGGCGAACCGGCCGGCCCAACGCGGGTCCAGCAAGGCCGCCGGGGAAGAATTCCCGATGCGGAGCAGGCGAGGCTTTGCGAGCTGCCTTTCCAGCGCCCTCCGGCTCGGAACGCCGGCAACTGGTTTAGCGCCGCGTTTCTTCCGCCGCCCGTCGTTGGTGATGGTGGCCTTAGGGACCCAAGTAGCCTCGCCGGGGTCAAGAAGGAAGATGTGGGCCTCCCGGGCCCCGCAGAATTTGGTGAGCACCGCCAGAGAGGCTTCGAGAAGCTGCTCCAGGCTCCGTGCTTCGAGTTCGGCCCGGAACAATTCATAGAAGGCCTGCGCTTCGGTTTCCCGCACCTGGTAATAGGCCCGGTTGAGGGTCAGGATGACGCAGAAATGCAGTTGTTCGCGAACCCACTGGAAAGTCCGGTATTCACTGGCCGGGAAGCGGCGCAACAGGGGTATCAGCAGGCGGTCATGCTCGGCCAGCGCGGCGGCAATATCGGTGGGCGGCAGGTTCAGCTTGGCCAGCCGGCGCCCGTTATACTCGACCTGCTCGAGGAAGACCTGGACGCGGCGACCGCGGCCGACCACGCGCACAGCGGCGCCCAAGGTGAGCGCGGCCAGCGCCTTGCGCTGTTTGGGTTCGAATCCCAACTCCTGGAGGCGCGTCAGAAAACGCCCCTCGAGCGCGGCCACGTGCGGTTTCAGCAGCTTCGCCAAGCCGCGGAGATGGGTTCGGAGCTGGCCGCTGAGGAGGTTCACCGCGTCGGCCAACGCCGGAGAGATAGTTCCGGTGGGCACCATAACTTATATCGAGCAGGCGAGTGCCGGCCTTTAGCCCGGGGTCCTTTTCTGCCGGAATCCTTATGCCGGGGCCAGCGCGCAGGAGGGCCTGGTGGTTCGGGGACCTGCCGGATCGGTGTTTGTGTCGTGAAGGTTGACGGCGTTGCTAGCCATCGCGAGACCGTGTCATTTGTTTTTTAGGAGGAGCCGCCTGCCGGGCGGAGGAGCCTACTCGGCGGCGCCCTTCGCGAGGAGTAACTTGACGATCTCGTCTTGGCCGTTGGCGCGGGCGGCCGCCAGCGGAGTGATCCCCTTGCTGTTCGGAAGCGAGAGGTCCGCGCCCCTCCTGATGAGAAGTCTCACGACGTCGGGGCGACCCCAGGAGGCAGCCAGGAACAAGGGGGTTGCGCCTGCCTCCCGGTCACGGGCGTTAATCCGGGCGCCGCGGTCGAGCAAGAGGGCGGCGACCTGGGTTTTTCCGGCGAGCGCCGCGTCGTGGAGCGGCGTGGCGCCGGAAGCGTTGCGGAGATTCGGGTCGGCTCCCTTTGCCAGCAGCAGCTCGACGATGCCGGTGTGGCCCTTGAGGGCGGCATCGTGGAGCAAGGTTGAGCCGTCGGCGGTGGGGGCATCGGGCTTGGCGCCGTGTTCCAGCAGCAACTGGACCACCTCGGTCTCCCCGCGCATCACGGCCTCCCGGAGCAGATCCCGGCGGCTTCCGGAACTGTCCCAGGCCGCCCCGTGGTCCAGCAGCACCTCCGCCGCTTTACGATGGCGGAACCGCAAAGCCTCGTCGAGGGCCGTCCGGTCCTCCTGATCGCGGGCATTCAAGTTCGCACCGGCTTCGAGCAGAAGCAGGACGATGTCGGCATGTCCCTTGCGGGCGGCGTAGTGGAGAGGGCTGAGGCCGGTTCGCGGGCTGGCGGCGTTGACGTCGGCGCCACGGGCAAGAAGGAGCTTTGCCGCTTCCAACTGCCCTTTCCAGCACGCTTCGTCGAGAGGCGTGGAGCCGTCAGCGTCCTTGATGTTGACATCCATTCCGGCCGACAGCAGAAAGGCCAGAATTGCGGTGTAGCCCCGGTTGGCGGCCAGATGCAAGGCGGTGGTCCCGTTGTTGGAGCGAGCGTCGCGGACGGCTCCCGCCTCGAGCAGCATTTTCACGATTTCCAGATGGTTGGTGATGACGGCGTAATGCAACGGGGTTGAACCACCTTCGGAGTGCCGGGCGTTCGGGTCGGCGCCGTGCGCCAGCAGCAGCGCCACCATTTCCCGATTGCCGCTCCAGGCGGCGTCGTGTAGAGGGGTTCCCCCGAGCGAGTCGCGGCCATTCACCGGCGCGCCGGCTTCGAGCAGCGCCCTCACGCGCGCCAGGTCACCGGCCCGGGCCGCCGAGTTCAGGTCCTGTTCCAGCGCGGCCGAGCTCAGCAGGAGCAGCACGATTGCCAGCACCGTGCTCATAGCCTCAGGTTACCATCGGGTTGGGGGGCGTCCGGCGGCGGGGCGTGCCGGGACGACCGGCGTCCTCATGTTCCCTGGCGCCGAATCAAAGGGGAAGTTGCACCCGGACCGCCGGCCGGGTTTGGTTTTCCGGATACGGGGTGAGCGTGACGATGATGTCGGCCTTCCGTGTCCTGCCGGGCAGCCGGACCACCACCTTCGTGGTCCCCGTATTCTGATTCTGCGGCTGCGGCGGCTGGGTCGAGACGGTTGCAAACCGGGCGCCGGGCGGGGAGAGGATTTCCGCCGCCAGGATCCAGCCGGCTTTCCGGAGTTGGGCCTTGACGCCGGAGACGGCGACGCGGGCGTCGGTGACCATGCCCCAGAGCGCCTCCACGGGCCGCACGGCCCGTATCTTGTCCTGAATGACCACCTGGCGGCGTTCGGCCAGGGCCACCGTTCGCTCCCACTGCTGGAGTCTACCGGGGTAGGCGCCCGACAGATTCACGCGCACGAGCGCCAGATCCGGCTGGAAGGAGTGTTCGGTGATGGGCGCGGCGGCCTTCGGGTCCTGATTGGCTCCGTCGAGCAGCACGGTGTTATGGGATTCAGTTCTGAGCCGGTAATAGGTCCAGCGGAGCTTGCCGAAGTACTGAGGGAGGTTGTAGTTGTCCGAGCCGAGATCCATCGCCCAGCGCACGCCACCGGCATCCAGCACGAACGTGCCGAGATCAAGATGGCTGTGATTGGCCTTGTTGTCGCCTCCCTTGACGGCGACGAAGATCGCGTTGGGATCGTCCCAGGCGCTGCGGAGAAAAGCCACGTCGACCCCGCGGAAACAGGCATCCAGCGGCCAGCCAGCGCCGTGCGGGGAACGGCCCGCCGCCTGGTACCAGACCAGGTCCAGAGGATCCGGCCGCGGCGTGGTCCGGAGCCACTCCTGCTGCTGCCAGGCGTAGACAGGCTCGGAAAACCGCCGGGCCAGCCAGAACATTTCCGGGGCTCCGCCGATCCGGTCGTGGGCGTCGGCGTAATTGAATGTTTTCCCAGCGGGTCCGCAGAAATAGATGCGGAAGCGGCCGGCGTGGTCGAAGCCTTCCGCCTCCGAGAGTCCGAAGTCGGTTCCAAGCGCTGATTCGAGCGCGACCAGGAAATACACGGTGTAGCGCGTGGCGTAGTGCCAGTAGCCTGGACCTTCCGCCCAGCCGCCATCCGGGGCATAAGCGCCGAGGGCCAGCGGAATCGAGTGGAGGGCATGCTGAAGGACTCGCCGGCTCAATTCCGGCTCTTCGTCGGCCACGGCCAGCGCCCCGATCCCCAGGCCGCCATTGCACACCTGGTTCCAGTTCATATGGGCCTTGGACCACCAGACGCCGCGCTCGTACTCTTTGAGTCCGACACGCAGGCCCTTGTCGACGAGCGCCTTGCGGATCCAGGCGCGGTCCCGCGGTTTGAGAGCGGGGTAGAGCCAGTCGTAGCCGATGGCGAAGGCATGGCTCATTTCGGCGGTGTCCAAGAAATGGGAAGGATTCCAGTCCGGAAACGCCGCGGCCGCGCGCAATTCCTTGAGGGCGCGCTCGAGGTAGCGCTGCTCGCCGTCGAGCCGGTACAGCAAGGCGAGCGTATAGACGCGAGACAGGCACAGGCGGCTTTGCGCGAGGAGCCGGGGCCCAACCAACTTGTACTTCACAGTGGGAGAAGATTCGATCCGGCTGGCAGCTTCCCGGAGCTGCTGGTGGATCGCCGCCGCGAAGGGATCGTCGCGGATCAGGGACCGGATCCGGGCGATATCACTCGCCGAAGCGATCAATCGCGGGTGGGCCTTTTTCAAGGTTCGCAGCGGATCGTTCTCCGCCGCGGGCAAGGCGAGGGCCGCGCAAAACGCCAGCAAGATCAGCCGCTTCATAATGCCCCTTATATCACCGGCCTACCTCGGAGTGCTCAGGCTAGGGGCGGGCAGACTACTCAGGCCCGGCCGGTTTGTCAGCCAGGAGCCGGTCGATGTGCTCGTTGAGGCCCTTTCCGGCGAAGATTGACAGGCTGGTGTGGTCGAAGTGTTTCCGGATGATGCCCCGGCGGTCAATCAGGAACAGATGCGGCACGTGAATGCTCGGCCGCTGGGGGTTGGGCAGCAGGTAGGAGCCCACCATCTGGCCGCAGTCGAACAGGATCGGTGTGGTGAGCTGGAACTTGGCCAAGAATTCCGCCACCGTCTTCTGATTGTCGGGAGGAGTGACCACGGTCAGGATCGCCACCTTGTCCCCGTAAGTCTTCTTGACGCGTTCTAGCGTTTGGGCCAGCGTCTGGCAACTCGGGCACCGGGTCTGCATGATGTCGAGTAAGACGACCTTGCCCCGGTAGTCAGCCAGGTCATGGTACTTCATGGTGGAATCCGGCAGAGCGAAGCCCGGCGCGCGGCGGCCGGAAAGCTCGTCGGCGGCCACCAAGGGGAAACCACCCAGCAACACCAAACAAAGCGTGACAAGAGCAGACCGCATTCCTCCAAGTTAGCACGCCGGAGGCGACTCCTGAGGCTCGCTTCAGGCCGGCTTCCGGGCCCGGGGGCCGTGGGGCCACGGGAGAGGCTTTCCACCATGCAGCGACTATTACTCTGAGGAAATCGCGTGCGAGAACCACTACTTGCGCCGCTGGCCGCACTCGCCGCCGGGATCATCGTCGGGCGCCTGGCGGGTTTTCAGGCGGCGGAATCAGCCGTGGCGGGCGCGGCGCTGGCGGTGCTTG
This sequence comes from uncultured Solibacteraceae bacterium, assembly GCA_964644025.1. GTDB lineage: Bacteria > Acidobacteriota > Terriglobia > Bryobacterales > Bryobacteraceae > CAZXVW01. Next base: position 35,701 of record CAZXVW010000012.1, read on the forward strand.
GCCTCATCTCGGTCTGGCGCGGCTCGCGGCGGCTAGGATTGGCGTGCGGGCTTCTGGCGCTGGTTTTCGCCGGAGCCTTGCTGGAGGCGGTTCACCGGCCCGGGCCGGCCCCGGTGATCGATGCCGGTCCGCACGAAACTGTCCTCATCGAGGGGTGTGTGGTCGAGCCGCCAACGATTTCGGCGGGCCGGGAACGGTTCGTTGTTGAACTGGCGCCGCGGGCGCGGGCGCGTGTGAGCGTCTATTTCAAAGAGAATGAACGCCCGCTCGCGCTCCGCTACGGGCAACGGGTGGATCTGGAGGGACGAATCCGGCGCCCGCACAATTTTCAGAACCCGGGCTCGTTCGACTATGCCGGCTACCTGGCGCGGCGCGACATCTTCTGGAACATCTCGGTGAGTTCGCCTCGGCACGTACGCGTACTGGGCGGCAGTTGTGGCTCCCGGTTCCAGGCGTTGATCCAGGATTCACGGATGCGCGCACTCGGACGAGTGGAGGAGATCTTCAGTGAATGGCCGGACGAGCAAGCCATGCTGCGGGCGATTCTGCTCGGCGAGTCTTCCCAGCTCGAAGAAGTCTGGAAGGACAGGTTCCGGCGCACAGGAACCTACCATGCGCTGGTGATCTCCGGCCTGCATCTGACGGTTCTGGCGGCGTTCATTCTTTTTCTGCTGCGGATCTGCCGGTTGCCGGAAGGCTGGACGCTGGTGCTGACGGCCGGCACGGCCTGGCTATACGCTCTGGTGACCGGGTGGAACACTCCGGTGATCCGGGCCGCGGCCGGACTCACCTTGTACCTGGTTGGTGCATTCCTTTTCCGGCACCGGCGGTTGCTGAACATCGTGGCGGCCATCGCCATTGTGTTCCTGCTGAATGACCCGGGACAGATGTTCGACGCCAGCTTCCAGCTTTCCTTCCTCGCGGTGGCGGTCATCGGGGCCCTGGCCGTGCCGTTGCTCCAACGGACGTGCGTCCCTTACGAGCGGGGTCTGTCCAGTGTTGGCGAGGTGGACCGTGACCTCTACCTGGCGCCCCGCGTGGCGCAGTTCCGCCTGGAGCTTCGGCTGCTGGCCGAAACCGTCTGGTTTTGGACGCGCATCCCCGAGCGCTGGAGCCTGCTGGCGGCGGCGGTGATCCTGCGATCAATGTTCTACCTTTTCGAACTGTGCGTGGTTTCCGCCACGATTCAGATTGGGCTGGCGCTGCCCATGGCCCTGTACTTCCACCGGCTCTCTTTCACGGGCTTTCTGGCCAATCCGCTCATCGTGCCGCTGATGTGGATTGCGGTGCCGGCCGGATTTGCTGCAATTCTCACCCAGTGGAGTGGGGCGGCCTTGCTCGCCAAGTGGGCCGTGAGCCTCACCCTCAAGGTGGTAGGTTTCTTCGCGGGTTGGGAGGCCGATCTGCGGATACCGGACCCCCCGGTGTGGCTCGGTGTTTCCTTTCTGGCCGCGCTGGTGCTGGCGGCGGTGGCGCTGCGGCACCGGTGGGCGCGCGTTCCGGCGCTGGCGGCGTGTCCGTTGTGCTTCGGGCTGCTTCTCACCGAGCCGTTCGCACCGAGGATTGAGCCCGGGCGTCTGGAGGTGACGGCGGTGGACGTCGGCCAGGGAGAGAGCCTCTTTGTGGCGCTGCCGGCGGGAAAACTGATGATGGTGGACGGCGGCGGGATACCCGCGCGGGGCCAGGAGAACAAGACCAGCCTCGACATCGGCGAAGACGTTGTTTCCCCGTACCTGTGGAGCCGGTCCATCAAGCGTTTGGACGTGCTGGTGTCGACGCACGGCCACGCGGATCACATCTCGGGGCTTTTCGCGTTGCTCAAGAACTTCCACCCTCAGCAGGTTTGGGTCAGCGCGGTGGCCCGGGACCCCGCCGAGAGAGCGCTCCAGGAGGCGGCCAGAGCGGAAGGCGCCCGCGTGGTGAGGCTGGAACAAGGCAGCCGGTTCGAATACGGAGGGGCGCGGTTCGAGGTGCTGGGGCCGACGGTGAAAACCGGTGACCCGGCCGAGGCGCACAACGATGATTCCCTGGTGCTCCGGCTCTGCTACGGCCAGCGCTGTTTCCTGCTGCCCGGGGATATCGAGAGACCGGTGGAGAACTGGCTGGTCCGGCGCGGGGCACCCTGCCGGGCCGACGTGCTCAAGGTGCCGCATCACGGGAGCCGGACGTCGACCACACCGCCGTTCCTGTCTCTGGTCAGGCCCGCCTTCGCGATCATCTCCGACGGCTTCGAGAATCCCTATTCCTTCCCCCATCAGGAGGTAGTGGACCGTCTGCGCCGGCGTCGTACGGCCGTGTTCCGTACCGATCGCGACGGCTACGTCACCATCCGCACGGATGGGAAGAGATTCCAGGTGGAAACGTGGCGCTGGCCGGTCCCCTTCCGGCGCCGGTTCGCCCGCCGGCCGGCATTCTAAGGAATGGGGCTGCTCGTCGCGCCGGGCGGAAACCGCGCGCGGAGCATTACTGTTCCTCGGAGGCTTCGGCTCCCTGTTCGGCGGCCTCTGGACCGGCGGCTTCGGCCTCGGCGAGCACCCGGCGGGCCTCGTCCAGGTAGCGTCGCGGAACCTGTACCTGGAAACGGAGGTTCGGGTACGGGGAAGCCCCCACGAAAACGTTGGGGACCCCGTGGGCGTCCAGCACGCTGCGGATGCCAACCGCCTCCATTTCGGCGCTGGCCCCCATTGCCTCAAAGATGACCTCCAGATCCAGATCATGAGACGGGTCCACGGGTTCCTGCACCCGTTCGGCATTCTCCGCGAGCACCTCGTCGGCCCGGGCGGATTCTCCCGCCGGCACCCGCACCTCGCAGACGCCCGAGGGGACGCCCGGCGCGTCGTCTCGCAACAGCACCGGCGACAGGCCGGCCTCTTGCAGGAGACGGCGCGCGTCCTCGGCTTCCTCCTCGGCGGCGTGATCCGCTGAACGGAACACCGTCACCAGCTCACCTCGTTCCCTCATATACCCTGAGGATAGCGCAATCGCGCCGGCCGCCAGCCGCCTCCGATACAATAAGGCCAGAGAGGAAGACACAATGTCAGCAAACAATTCTCAAGGGTTTGTGTGGTTTCTGGCCGGAGTGGCGATCGGCGCGGCCGTCGCCCTACTGTACGCGCCACGACCGGGAGCCGAGACACGGCATACGATCAGCAAGAAAACCGGCGAAGGGCGGGAAGCGCTGACGGAGTCCGGCAAAGAACTTCTGGAACGCGGCCGCGAACTCTATGACAAGGGGCGGAAAATCGCGGACGAGGCGGCCGAGATGTTCGACCAGGGCCGCAAGCTGGTAGAAGGCTAAGATCTTATGACACCATCCAATACAACCATCCGGCTGGATTCCCTGCCGGAGTTCAAGAATCATCCATATCACGATTTTTCCAACGAGGAAACCCGGAAAGCGATGCAGGAGGCGCTGGGCCGGGTGCGGGCCCGGTTCGGGCGCGAGTACGAGCTGCTGATTGACGGCCAGCGGAGGAAGGCCGGGAAGACCTTTTCCTCGATCAACCCCTCCCGGCCGGCCGAGGTCGTCGGGATTCACCAGAAGCCGGACGCGAACCTTGCCCGGGAAGCCGTTGAGGCTGCTTGCGACTATTTCCCGGTCTGGAGCAAAGTGCCCGCCACCGAGCGGGCGGCGATGCTGCTCCGGCTGGGCGAGATTCTGCGGGAGCGGCAGCTTGAATTCGACGCCTGGCAGGTTTACGAAGCCGGCAAGACGTGGATCGAGGCCGATGCCGACGTCGCCGAGGCGATCGATTTCTGCGAATACTACGCCCGGCAGATGCTGAAGTTCGCCTCACCGCCTCCGGTGCCGCAGCTTCCGGGCGAACGGGACGAGCTTCGCTACATTCCGCTTGGGACCGGGGTTATCATTCCGCCGTGGAATTTTCCGGCGGCTATCCTGATCGGCATGACGACCTCGGCGCTGGTGGCCGGGAACACGGTGGTGTTGAAACCTTCCAGCGACACGCCGACCAACGCTGCCGTACTGGTGGAGGCGATCCTCGAAGCAGGATTTCCGCCGCGGGCCATCAATTTCCTGACTGGCAGTGGCGCGGAAATCGGCGACGTGCTGGTCGAGCATCCGAAGACGCGTTTCATCTCTTTCACCGGCTCCAAGGAAGTGGGGCTGCGGATCAACGAGCTGGCCGCCAAGCCGCAACCGGGACAGATCTGGATCAAGCGGGTGGTGGCCGAGATGGGCGGCAAGGACGCGATCATCGTGGATTCGGAATGCGACCTGGATGCGGCCGTGCAGGGCGTTCTGGTTTCGGCCTTCGGCTTTCAGGGCCAGAAGTGCTCGGCCTGCTCCCGCGCCATCGTCGATGAGAAGCTTTACGACGAGTTTCTGGACAAGTTGAAAGCCAAGACCGAGGCCCTTAGCGTCGGGCCCTCCGAGGACCCTGGCAATTACATGGGACCGGTGATCAACGAGGCCGCCACGAGTAAGATTCTCAACTACATCGAGATCGGTAAAGGCGAGGGCCGGCTGATCTGCGGCGGCGTTCGTGCCAAAGGCGAAGGTTACTTCATCCGGCCGACGATCATTGCCGATGTCGGGCCCGGCGCCCGGATCTTCCAGGAGGAGATTTTCGGGCCGGTGCTGGCAGTGAGCAAGGCCCGCGACTTTGATCACGCGATCGAGCTGGCCAATGCCACCGAGTACGGTCTGACCGGTTCGGTGTACACCAAGAACAGAGAGAAAATCAAACGGGCCAGCGACGAGTTCCACGTGGGCAACTTGTACTTCAATCGCAAGTGCACCGGCGCCATGGTCGCCAGCCACCCGTTCGGCGGCTTCAACATGTCGGGAACCGATTCCAAGGCCGGCGGGCCGGATTACCTGCTGCAGTTTCTCCAGGCGAAGTCCATCGGCGAAGTTCTCGGCTGAGCGGCGGTTCAGTCTTCCAGGGCCGCGACGGCGCGGATCGGCGATCCGTCCCGGCCCTTCAGCTTCAGCGGGAAACCGATGAAGGTAAACTGTGCCGGGAGGCGGTGCAGGTTGGCCAGCGACTCGACGATCACGATCCCGGCGCCCGGGCCGAGCAAGGCCTGGTGGACCGGGAGCCAGTCATCGCTGGGCGAGGGCGTGTCCATCCCGAGCAGGGCGATGCCGCGGGAGGCGATCCAGCGGGCCGCTTCCGGGGTGAGGGCGGGGTAGCCTTCAAAGAATTCGGCGCCGCCGAACCTCTGGTCCCAGCCGGTGCGGTAAAGGACGCGCGCTCCCGGCTGGAATAACTCGGCGTGCTGCTCGAATGATTCCGGGGTGAGGCGGGCGCCAGGTTCGAGAGCCCCGCCCGGCGCCAGGTCGAGCAGGCGGGCCGGGCCGCAGAGCCGCTCGAGGTCAATCTGGTCCACGGTGGCGCCATCCTCGAAAAAATGAAAGGGTGCGTCGAGGTGAGTGCCCTGGTGGGAGCCCATCGTGAACCTCGTTGTGTTACAGCGGTGCGACGCAATGGTGGCGAATGGGGCAATCGTCATCTCTGCGTCGCCGGGAAAGCTGGGCTGGCCCTGCTCGAGGGGATGGGTCAAGTCAATGAACCGTCTCATGTCTGATTTCTCCGAAGATCGTAAACGTAAATCGAATAGCCTACCTTCGCATCCGGCTTCCGGCGCCGGAACCAGCCGTAATCCCGGCCATCGCCGTACTCGCCGCGGAGCACGGTCACGCTGATGGCGACCACGCCGTCGAGAGCCGCCGGGTCTCC
>CAZXVW010000013.1:0-40112 GCA_964644025.1 uncultured Solibacteraceae bacterium
TCCCCCGAGAACCGCACGAAGTTCATCCACCCATCGCCGGCGAACGAGCGGCTTCGGACGTACGCGAAGCCGACGGCCAGCCATAGGGTGATTGGCAAGTGCAGAGCGGTCAGCACCTCAGTGTCGCTACCCGTGCGGAAGGGGAAGACGTTGGCGAAAATAGCCCCGGCCGCGAAGGGCAGCGCCAGCCACAGGCCGCTGACAACGTCCGCCCCGCGCTTCCACACGAAGTAGATGGTGAGCAGCGGGAAGACGAACAGGCTGGCGTTCCGGAAATAGAAAGGCGGCAGTTCTTCATCAGGGCTGATCCGAAGACCGAACAGCGCCGGCGCCTTAATAGCCAACGCCGCGGCGACCGCAAGGCCCAAGACGACGAGCATCTCGGTGTAAGAGGTTTTCGCAGACTCATCAGCGTCGGGCGCAATGAGCACCTGCTTCCACAGTCGCTCGGAATGCGCGCGTGCGAACTCGCGTGACAGCGCATCGAGGCTGCCCATGCGCTTGACCGCGACTAAGAACGCTTCATCCCCTGCCAGGCCGGCCTCGGTGAGCGCGGCCAGTTGGTCGCGCAGATGTTCCTCGAGCTCCTCCACATCGGGACCGCGAACCCCTTGCCGGCGGCGTAAGTACGCCCGCCACTGCGCGATTTGCTCCTCAAGCCGCCGATCGGCGAAGCTCGTCATGCCGTGCACGCCTTCATCCAGATACCCCGCAGGGCACCGTCCACGACCTGCCACTGTTGCCGCTGAGCTGCGAGCTGCGCGCGGCCTTTTCTAGTAATCCGGTAGTACTTGCGCCTGCGACCACTCTCGGACGCGGACCACTTCGCTGCAACATGACCTTGGTGCTCAAGCCGGTGTTGCACGGGATAGAGCATGCCGTCGGCCCACTGTAGGCGCCCGCCTGACAACTCGGCCACTCGCTTGATGATGGCGTAGCCGTAACTGTGGCCTTCGGCAAGGATGGCGAGCACCAGCGGCGTGGCGGAGGCAGCAACCAGGTCCTTACTTATGCCCGTACGTAGAAGCATTATACATGGTCGTTCTATGTATGCCAAAAACCTGAGGTCAAGCGCCTCGATTGATGGAAGCAGGTAGGAGGTTGGACAAGCGCGCTCCAGTGGAAGTCGACGCCTCCGGCGCGAAAATCGGTCCTTTGTTACGGCGCAGCGTTTACGAATCCAGGGAATTCCGGCTTTGTAGTGGGTAGAGGGGAGTCGGGTACTCTATGTAGGCGAGGATCGAAGGCGGTCCAGCCTGGACGGCTTTTGGGAGACTCTGACAGCGAAGCAGCTGAGCAGCATCGAGGCGGTGGCGATGGACATGTGGAATCCCTACGTCGCCTCGGTACGGGAGCACTTGCCGGAGGCCGGCCGCAAGATTGTCTACGATAAGTTCCACATTGCCCAGCACCTGGGAGAGGCGGTAGAGCGGGTGCGGAGGAAACAGTACAAGACTTTGAAGGCGGCGGACGATGACCGGCCCCTCTGCCCGGCAGAACCTTAAGGGTGGGCTAACCGGCACGGTATGAGGAGCCAGGCACCGCGGCGCCTCGGTGCTTGCGCGGTGACGGTGACGACCAGTTGGCACACTATAGGCACACAATTGTGTAGCCTCGGGATTGCTTATTCGCTGTAAGTTATTGAAAAGATTGGTGAGCCCGGCAGGAGTCGAACCTGCAACCCACTGATTAAGAGTCAGTTGCTCTGCCAATTGAGCTACGGGCCCATCTCATTAGGGAGAAGGGGCACCCGAGCGGGCGTGCCACTTAACGAGTGTACCACGAAGCCCGCGGACAATTTCAACAGCGCGCAGCGGCAACCCTGAATGGGTTCATTTCCGCCCGGCGTACCCGCAGTTTCTTCGGCGAACTTTCCATGAATGGGCCGGCCGCCCGGTCGCCTGTTCAGTTAGGGTCCGGACCTGCTACCAACAGCGGATTGACAAGGGAAACGGTCACCGGTGTGTGCCAGCATGAGTGAGACACCTTCCCCAGGCCAATCTCTGTCGAGGACGGAGAACGAATCAATGAAACTCAACGAAGAAATCAAACCCGGAGAGGATGGAACCGAGACCTGCGGAGCTGGGCGCTCCGCGGCGCAGCCAGGGCGACTGTAACGAGCCCGACCGGAGCGGAGGGGCACCCACAACTCCAGTAGCGCTTCCCCGGCCGCCGGGGAAGAGACGCGACGCCGTGGCGGAGAACAGAGACCTACTCGAGAGCAACCGGACGGTCGAGCACGACATCGAGCGAGGAACCACTGCGCAGCTCTACTTCGCGGCCACGGGTCAGCAGCACGGTCGCCAGCCCGGCAGCGCCGCCAATACCGGCGCCGATGCCCGCGCCTTTGGCTCCCTTGTCCCGCATCGCCCCGATGGCGGCTCCACTGCCGGCCAGGATCGCAATCTGGGCGGCGTCCCGGCCACGGGTGGTTCCCTGCCGGATGAGGTTTTCATCCTTCTCAACCTTCTGGCCGGTGCCGCTGTCATCAGCGGAGGCCAGCACCGGTGAGAACTTCAACACTTTACCCCGCGGCAGCGTCAGTGTCTGAAGCCGGATGCCGAGCCGCGCCCGGCCCTTTACCCGGCCGGCCCGTTGGGCATGCGTCACCACGCCCTCGACGTAGCTGTTCACCGGCACCACGATTCGTCCGTTGACGCTGACCGGGCTGGCTGTTCGCAGGTAAACGTGGTCGCCAGCCTGGGCCGTTCTGGTGCTGACGGAGTTGACCATGCGCAGCAGTATGTGCGTCCCCGCCGGGATTTCGACGCGCGCAGCGAAGGCGGCGGCGGCCAGTACGGCCAACCCGGCGCCGACCCGGACAACAATGCGGATCTTCCCCATAGCAATCCTCCTCTTCCATGCTAACCCGGCCGCAGCGGGAAAGTTGCGCCGCGGAGACCGGCGCATCGCCGGTCCCGTTGCGCTGGTGTTTGTCCATCTGCCACACTCAAATCGTCATGCCTGCCCTGGTTGACGCGGTGCCGCTCCGGCCGCTGGGACGGCTCTTGTTAGCGCTGGTGTTGTTCGCGCCGGCGCAAGCGGCCCCGCAAGCTCCGTTGGTCCTCCACTACAAGGCGCACTGGCGGTTCTGGTACGCCGGCGACGTCACGCTGAGATACGAGCCCCCCGCCCCGGATCCAGGCAGCAAATGGCAGGCCGAACTGGCGCTGAGAACCAGGGGATTCGTCGGCAAGCTGTACCACGTGGACAACCACTACTCGGTGCTGTTCGATCGCAACTTCTGCGCCGCGTCCAGCTTGTTCCGCGTGCACGAGGGTGGAAAACGGCGGGAAATCCGCGTGACCTACCAGCAGCCGCCCGGCAAGGTCAGCTACCTGGAACGGGACCTGAAGAAGGACCGCATCGTCAGCACCAAGGAACTCGACGTCCCCCCTTGCGTCCACGACGAGCTGGCGGCGCTGGCCCGGCTGCGCACCATGTCCCTGGAACCCGGCCAGCGCCTCCAATTCCCCATCAGCAACGGCAAGAAATTCGTCTCCGCCCGGGTGGACGTGCTGCGCCGGGTTCACCTGAAGACGCGCGGCGGAGACTACGACACCATCCTTTGCGAAGCCTTTCTGTTCAATAATGTCTTGTATAGGCGAAAAGGCCGCCTGTTCATCTGGCTGACCGACGATGAGCAGCGGATCCCGGTCCAGATCCGCATCCGGCTCCGCTTCTATATCGGGACAGTCACGCTGCAACTTGTGAAAGAAGACAAAGAATCGTGATTCGAAACCGTACCCTGTTGCTACCCTTGATCTGTCCGCTGCTGCTAGCGGCTGCCCTTCCGGCCCAGGCCGCCGACAATCCGCTGCTTTCTCCGGCGGAGGCGGCCCGCACCTTCACCCGCGCGGTGCAGTTGGTCGAGTCCACCATGATCACCGTGCCCGGGCTGGCACGCGCCGCCGCCCCGGTGCTGGAGAACTGCAAGCAGAGCCGGCTGAACCTGGAAGCCGCCGGCAACCGCCACGCGGGCCAGACCTACGCGCTGCTGATGAATCTGCGCGCCTATCTCGCGCTGGCGGATTCAATGCCGAAACCGTACCCGTTTCCCCGCGAGGCTGCCGCCCAGTTCACCGAACTCCGCGGCCTGATCCAGCGGATCGACTCGCATTTCCGCGCCTTGCTGGAGCAGCTCGAAGCGCGCCTGCGCAACCCGGACCGTGACAACTTGCGGCGTTACGCCGAAGCCAACCTGAAGCTGGGCCCGCCGCAGCCCAACCGGCCGCGCGTCGTGTTTCTCGGCGATTCCATTACTGACGGCTGGCGCCTGAACGAGTATTTTCCCGGCCGCGACTTCGTCAATCGCGGCATCAGCGGCCAGATCACCGGCGAGATGCTCGGCCGGATGAAGGCCGATGTCATCGATTTGAAGCCAGCCGCCGTCGTCATCCTGGCCGGCACCAACGACATCGCCCGCGGCGTCCCCGTCTCCACCATCGAGAACAACCTCATCATGATGGCCGAGCTGGCCAAGCTCCACCGCATCAAGGTGATCCTGGCTTCCTTGCTTCCCATCCACGATTACAACAAGGATCAGAATCCCCGCTATGAACGCAGCCGCCAGCGTCCGCCGAAAACGATTCTCGAGTTGAACGACTGGATCCGGGCCTACTGCCGGCGAAACCGGCTCACTTACCTCGACTATTTCTCCGCGCTGGTGGATGCCAACGGGTTTCTGCAAAAGGACCTGGCCGACGACGGCCTGCACCCGAACGCCGCCGGTTACCGCGTGATGGCCCCGCTCGCGCTCCAAGCCATCGACCGGGTGGTTCCGCGCCCGGCCGGACCCCGCCGCCGGTAACGCCGGACACTGCTTGCAAGGGTACCGTTGGAGGCCGCAACGCGCTCGTCGAAGGGCCCGTCTGTATTTGAGAGGATAGAAGTATGAGGGCGCGACTGCTCGTCGTGGGGTTGGCAGTGTGCCTGGCGGCCGCTCCGGCGACGAAGATGAAGCTGACGGTGAATCAGCTCGTCTCCTTCATCCGCTCCTCCATCAAGCTCGGCCACCAGGATGGCAAGGTAGCGAATTATCTGAAGGACGTCGTCCTGACGGAGAAACTCGACGCCGCCACCATCGAAGACCTGCAAGGGCTCGGCGCCGGCCCGAAGACCATCCGGGCCCTGAACCGCCTGCGCGAGGCTTCCGCCGGCTTGCCCTCCCCGGGCGCGGTGACACCGCAGAAGAAGCTGCCTCCGATGCCCCCGCCTTCGCCCGAAGAGCAGAAACGCATCATTGAACAGGTGCGTGAGTACGCGCTGAACTACACCAAACGCCTGCCGGATTTCATCTGTGTCGAAGTGACGCGCCGTTACGCCGATCCGAGTGGCCTGGAGTTCTGGCGAAAGCTCGATACGGTCACCGCCCGGCTGACCTACTTCGAACAGAAGGAAGACTACAAGGTGATCCTGGTGGACAACCGCCCGGTGAACCTCAGCATTGACGAGTTGCCCGGTTCCACCTCCACCGGCGAGTTCGGCACGATGATGAAGGAGATCTTCGACCCGGCGACCGAGACCACCTTCCACTGGCAGCGCTGGGGCCGGCTGCGTGGCCGCCTGACGCACGTCTACAGCTACTTTGTCGCCCGCGACAAGTCAAAATGGTCCATCAGCTACGAAAGGAAGGAGCGGACCATTCCGGCCTACCGCGGCCTCATTTACGTGGACAAGGACACGCTGATGGTCACCCGGATCACGCTGGAGGCCGTGGACATCGAGCCGGCGTTTCCCATTCAGCAAGCCAGCACGGTGCTTGATTACGACTACGTGACCATCGCCGGCCGCGAGTACTTGCTGCCGTTGAAGTTCGTCATGCGGATGCGGCAGGGCAAGCTGCTGGTGAGAAACGAGGTCGAGTTCCGCATGTACCGCAAGTTCGGCGCCGAGGCCGTTATCAAGTTCGAGACGCCGGCGCCGCTTCCTGAGGAGATGACGACCGAGCAACCGCCTCCGCAGTGACCGGGCGGCGGCCGCCGCCTGCGCCGGCCGGCTGGGCCGTCTACTCGGTGATCACGCGCCGTACCGGCCCCATCACCGCGAACAGCATCAACAGCGAAAGCAACGGCAGCAAGCCCACCAGCATAAAGACCGGGGTGAAGGAGTGAGTGTCGGCCAGCCAGCCGACCAGAGCGGTGAACAGGACACTGCCGATACCCGCTCCCATCCCGGAAAGCCCGGAGACGGAAGCCACCAGGCGCGACGGCACCAGATCCGCCGGCAGCGTCAGTGTATTCACCGAGTAAGCGTAGAAGGCAAGCAGCGCCAGACTCGACAACACCAGCGCGACCAGGTCCGACTTCGCCACCCCTACGCCCGCGCTCGACACCATCAATAACCCGGTGATCAGCATCACCGATTTGCGCGCCCAGTTGATGGTCCAGCCTCGCCGGATCAGCCAGCTCGATGCCGCGCCGCCGGCCATCACCGCGAAGATCGTGGGCAGGAAGACGATCCAGAGCTTGTTGCGAATGTCCTCGATGCTGTAGCCGCGCGCGTCGGCGAAGTACTTCGGCAGCCACTGGATGTAAAACCAGAGAATCGCGTCGGAGAAAAACCGGACCAGGAAAACACCCCAGATCTGGCGGTAGCGTAGCAATCCCACCCACTCCCGCAGCATCGCTCCAAGGCCCGGCGTTCCCCGGCCCGGGCCGCCGGGACTCGCCTCGGCTTCCAACTCGGCGAGTTCAGCAGCGGTGATGAAAGGGTTCTCACGCGGCGAGCGGTAAAACCAGAGCCACAATGGCACCCACAGAAACCCGAGAGCGCCGATGACGATGAACGACGAGCGCCAGCCCCCCCATATGATGACCTGGGCGATGACTATGGGCGCCAGCATGGCGCCTACGCCGGAGCCGCTCGAAAAATACGCCACGCCCAGGCTGCGCAGTTTGGCGGGAAACCATTCCGAGACCGCCTTCACGGAAACCGGCCAGTTGCCGGCCTCTCCCAGCCCCAGGATGAAGCGGAACACGCTCAGGCTGAGCACGCCCCGGGCGGTGGAGCACAGCATCCCGGCCGCCGACCAGACAATCATGATCAGCAGGAAGCCGGCCCGGGTGCCCAGCACATCTGCCAGCCGGCCCATCAGCAGTTGCCCGATGGTGTAAGCGGCGGTGAACGCGTTGTTGATCAAGGCGATGTCCTGGTTCGAGAGGCTGAACTCGCGGGCGATGGCGGGCGTCGCCACCGCCAGTGTCTGCCGGTCGAGGTAGTTGACCAGCGTCGCCAGGAACATCAGCGTGCAGATCCACCATTTCAGGTTCTTGATTTTCCGGCCGGCCAAACGGGGCTTTGACATGCCCAGGCATTGTATCACTAGCCTGGCGCTCACCGGCGGGCGCCGTCACTTGGGAGGATGGACCATGGGCACGAACATGACCGGAAGCACGGATTTCCGGTGGAGCTTCCCGTCAGCCGTCTTCTCCACCAGCACGAGTTCCTGGCCCCAGACCGACCGGCCGACCGGCGCCAGCAGCTTGCCGCCCGGGGCGAGCTGGTCAATGAGAGTCTGCGGGATCTCGGGCGGGGCCGCCGTCAGCATGATCCGGTCAAACGGCGCTTCCTCGGGCCAGCCCTGGTAGCCGTCACCGACCCGGACGGTGACGTTCTTGTACCGGGCCAGCCTGCGCCTGGCCACCTCCGCCAGCTCGGGGATGATTTCCATGGTATAGACATGGCCGGCGAGTTGCGCCAGAATCGCCGCCTGGTAGCCGGAGCCGGTGCCGATCTCGAGCACCTTATGCGACTTGCGCACATCCAGCGTTTCGGTCATGAAGGCCACGATGTAGGGCTGGGAGATCGTCTGCCCGTGGCCGATTGGGAGCGGGCTGTCCCGGTAAGCCTCGGACCGCAAGGCCTCCGGGACGAACAGGTGCCGGGGAGTGGCCCGCATCGCGGCGAGTACGTCCTTGTCGGTTACACCGCGCGCCTGGATGTCGTGGCGCACCATGTATTCCCGCTGCGCCTGGTAGGGATCGCCGGCGCCGAATACGAGAACCGCCGTCGCTACCAGCAGCAAAACGCGCCTCATAGCTGCATCGTAAGGCCAAAGACGTAAAATGTCCACACCGGAATTGATCCGTAAGGAGTATTCACCGGGTAACCGGGAACAGCCGGACTCCGCTATTCGCCGTCGCGGCGCACGCCCTCCTGTTCACCGCCGCTTGCCAGGGGCCTTCCAGCGGCCGCCGCGCTGTTTGACATGCCCGGAAACCGCCTGCTAGATTGGGCTTTTCGATGATCAAGCCCAGCGTCCTCAGGGTCACGCCCTTGAATTCCGTCCATCGCGCTCTCGGCGCCCGGATGGTGGAGTTCGGCGGCTGGGATATGCCGGTTTCCTATTCCGGCATCATCGCCGAGCACCAGGCTGTCCGCCGCGCGGTCGGCCTGTTCGATGTCAGCCACATGGGCGAAATCGAGATTCGCGGGCCGGAAGCCTTCGCGCTCACCGATTTCGTCACGACTAACGCGGTGGCGCGCCTGACACCGGGCCGGGCGCAGTACTCGGCGCTGCTTTACGAGCATGGCGGGTTTGTGGACGACATCCTGGTCCACAAGGTTGCCGATGACCATTATTTCCTGTGCGTCAACGCCGCCAACCAGGAAAAGGATTACGAGCATATCCGGGCGGCGAACCGTTTCCACGCTGACGTGGAGCTGGCCTCGGAGCGTTATGTACAGCTCGCCATCCAGGGGCCGAAGGCGGAAGCGGCCCTGCAGAAGCTGACCCCGGTGACGCTGAGTGAAATCCGCTACTACCGCTTCCTGGACCGGGAAGTTTCCGGCGTCCCCGCGCGCATCGCGCGGACCGGTTACACCGGCGAGGACGGCTTCGAAATCTACATCCCGCCGGAGGAGGCCGAGCGCCTCTGGAGCGAGCTTTTGGATGCCGGAGCGGAATTCGGCATCAAGCCTTGCGGCCTGGGTGCGCGGAACACGCTCCGCCTGGAAGCGGGCATGGCGCTGTACGGGCACGAAATCGATGCTTCGATCAACCCGTACGAGGCCAACCTGGGCTGGATCGTGAAACTGGAGAAGGGGGACTTCCAGGGCCGCGAGGCCCTGCTGCGGGCGAGGGAACGCGTCACGCGGAAACTGATCGGATTCCAGATGCGCGGCCGCGGCATCGGCCGGGACGGCTACGAGGTGCTGGTGGACGGCGCGCCGGCCGGCTGGGTCACCAGCGGGGGGCCTTCGCCGACGCTCGGCGTCAACATCGGCATGTGCTACCTGCCGGCGGCGCTTGCCACGCCGGGCCGCCCCATCGAAATCCGTGTCCGGAACAAGCTGGTGGAAGCGGTCACCGTTTCCACCCCGTTCTATAAGCGAGCAAGATAACAAACCATCATGTACCCAGAGAACTTTCGCTACACCAAGGAACACGAATGGGTGACCGTTGCGGGGGAAACGGCCACGATCGGTATCACCGATCACGCCCAGAAGGAATTGGGGGATGTCGTCTACGTTGACCTGCCGCAGCCCGGCGACGCGGTGGCGGCGGGCAGACCGTTCGGGTCGGTCGAATCGGTGAAGGCTGTCTCCGATATCTATTCGCCGGTGACCGGCGAAGTGATCGAGGTGAATGAAGCGCTGGCGGATGCACCGGAAAAGGTCAACGAAGACCCGCATGGAGCGGCCTGGATGGTGAAGGTCAGGCTCTCGGCTCCAGCGGAACTCGACAACCTGCTGACCGCCTCGGAATACGAATCCTACATCAAAGGAGGCGCCTCGGAACCCTAATTGCGGTACTTACCCATATCGGAATCCGACCGCCGGGAAATGTTGGCCACCCTCGGGGCCAGTTCCCCGGAGGATCTCATTGCGCACCTGCCGCCGGAGGTCTTGCTGAAGAAGCCCCTTGCCCTGGAGGCCGGCAAGTCCGAGTATGAGGTCCTCGACTATTTTGAGCAACGGGGAGAGGAGAACGCCGGCAAGCAAGCCAGCTTTCTCGGGGCCGGCATTTATCATCATTACCGGCCGGCGTTGGTCGATGCGGTAGTCTCCCGCAGCGAGTTTCTTACGGCCTATACGCCTTACCAGGCCGAGATCTCGCAAGGCACGCTGACCGCCATCTTCGAGTTTCAAACCATGATGTGCCAGTTGACCGGAATGGACGTGGCGAACGCGTCCATGTACGATGGCTCAACGGCCATGGCGGAAGCGGCGCAAATGGCCCGGCGCATCACGCGGCGGGATCGAGTCGTAGTATCCGCTTGCGTTCATCCCGAGTACCGGCAGGTGCTGAAGACATACGCAAGGGGCTGCGCCGCGCCCGTGTCCGAGTGCGGTTACCTGCCCGATATCGGCTGCACGGACATCGAGGCGCTCGAGCGAACCATCGGCGGCGACACCGCCGCGGTCATCGTTCAGTCGCCGAATTTCTTCGGCGTGATCGAAGAGGTGAACGCGGCGGCGGAAATCGCTCACCGGCACGGCGCTTTGCTGCTGGTGGTCTTCACCGAAGCCGTCTCACTCGGTATTCTGGAGCCGCCGCGGGAGGCCGACCTCGTAGCCGGCGAACTACAGGCGCTCGGCATCACGCCCAGCTACGGCGGTCCCGGCGCCGGCGTCATCGCCACGCGGCAGAAATACATGCGCCAGTTACCCGGCCGGCTCGTCGGGCAGACCCGGGATGCCCGCGGCAGGCGCGCTTTCTGCCTGACGCTGGCCACCCGGGAGCAGCACATCCGGCGGGAGAAGGCCACCTCGAACATTTGCACCAACCAGGCGCTGACGGCGCTGATGGCCACCGTGTTCCTGGCCGTTTACGGCAAGCGAAGGCTGCGCGAGCTGGCCGAACAGAATCTCGCCAAGTCCCATTACCTGGCGGGGAAGGTGCCGCAGCGGTTTTTCGGGCCGTTCTTTAACGAGTTCGTCGCCCGCGCCGCCATCCGCTCTCCGGAGGAAATCAACCGGAAGCTGCGCGAGCGGAACATCATTGGCGGGTTGCCGCTGGGGCGCTTCTACCCGGAACTGGCTGATTGCATGCTGCTGTGCGCCACCGAAATGTCGCGGCGCCGCGATATGGACCAACTGGCGGAGGTCTTCCTGGGTAAATGATCCGCAAAGTCCGTCCCCACCCTTCGCAAAACGAACCGCTGATCTTCGAGCGCAGCGCCCCCGGAAAGACCGCCTGCAAACTGCCGCCGCTGGACGTTCCGGCCGTCGAGCCGGCCGCGGCGCTTGGCGGGGAGAATGTCCGCGGTGAGATCGAAGGTTTCCCCGAGGTCAGCGAGGTGGAACTGGTGCGTCACTTCACGCGCCTGTCCACGCACAACTACGCCATCGATCATGGGCTGTATCCGCTCGGCTCGTGCACGATGAAGTACAACCCCCGGGCCAATGAAGCAGCGGCGGCCATCACCGGACTGGCCCGCGCGCATCCGTATCAACCCGAGGAGCTCGCCCAGGGCGCGATGGAGATCATGGCGGCGCTCGAGGCCGCGCTGGCTGAGATCACCGGCATGGACGCCGTGACGTTGCAGCCCGCCGCCGGCGCTCATGGAGAGCTGACCGGCATTTTGCTGGTGCGCGCCGCGCTGGAGGCTCGCGGCAATCCGCGGCGAAAAGTCCTGGTGCCCGATTCGGCGCACGGCACCAACCCCGCCTCGGTCGCCACCGCCGGCTACGAGGCCGACAATATTCCCTCCAACGATCGCGGGATGGTGGATGTCGAACATCTCCAGCGGGTGGTGAATGAAGAGGTCGCCGCGCTGATGGTGACCAACCCGAACACGCTGGGCGTTTTCGAGGAAAACATCGTCCAGGTCGCCGGTATACTCCACGCCGCCGGCGCCATGCTGTACATGGACGGCGCCAACATGAACGCGCTGGCCGGCGTGGCCCGGCCGGGGGATTTCGGCGTCGACGTAATGCACCTGAACCTCCACAAGACCTTTTCCACCCCGCACGGCGGCGGCGGTCCCGGCTCCGGACCCGTGGCGGTGAAGAAACATCTTGAACCGTTCCTGCCACTGCCGCGCCTGAAGCGTGCTGGTGAGCAGTGGGCGTGGGATTACGATGGGCCGGAATCGATCGGCCGGGTCCGAGCCTTTTACGGCAACTTCGGGGTGATGGTGCGCGCGCTGGCCTACATCATGGCGCTGGGCGGGGACGGGCTGCGCCAGATGACGCTGGACGCGATCCTGAATGCCAACTACATCCGCCGCCGGCTCGAGCCGTATTATAAGCTCCCGCACGCAGCCCCCACCATGCACGAGTGCGTCTTCAGTGACGAACGGCAGGCGAGCCGCGGCGTGCGCACTTCCGACATCGCCAAGCGGCTCATCGATTACGGCTTCCACCCTTACACGGTGAGTTTCCCGCTGATTGTTCCCGGCGCGATGATGATCGAGCCGACCGAGACCGAAACCAAGGAGGAGCTCGACCTGTTCATCGATGCACTCATCTCGATTGCCCGGGAAGCCGAAGAAGATCCCGAGTTGGTCAAGACCGCGCCGCATAACACGCGTATCGGCCGCGTGGACGAAGTTACGGCCGCGCGGAAGCCCGTGCTGCGCTGGAAGCCGGACTGAGCACACCGCCGGCGGCCCCACGAGCGAAAACGAGCAGTCCGAAGCTCAGCCGGCCAGGCGGCGGGCGATCGCCGCGGCGATCTGCCGGCCGTGACGGCGTCCGTTCTCAATGAAGATTTCGTTGGTGTTCCTGCCCGCCACCACCACTCCGGCCAGGTGTATGCCCTTCCGCGGCGAGCTTTCGTCTGGTGAGTTCGATCCCGCAGGCCAGTCCGGTCGGCCCCGCGCCGACCACCGCCGCGTCAAACGCGCTCACAACATCCCTTCCACTTTCGCGTAGACGCTTTCGAGCGCCGCCGCCAGCGCCGCCGGGTCCTTGCCGCCGGCTTCGGCCATATCCGGCCGTCCGCCGCCGCGGCCGCCGACGGCCCGCGCCACCTCGCCGATGAGCCGGCCGGCGTGGACCTTGCGGGTTAAATCCTTCGTCACCGCCGATACCAGCGCTATCTGGGAATCCTGCGCCGAGGCCAGCACCACCACGGCCGTCTTCCACTTGTTGCGCAACGTGTCGGCCAGAGCGCGCATCTGCGGCCGGTCCATGCCGTCAACGCGGCCGGCCAGGACCTTGACGCCCTTCAGCTCGCGCGCCTGATCCTCCAGGCCGGCGGCCTGCGACTGGGCGATCCTGAGCTTGAGCTGCTCCACCTGTTTCTCCAGCGCTCTTTGCTCCGCCACCAGTTTCTCCGCCTGGGCGACAAGTTCCGGCTCGGGAGTGCGAAGCACCTCGCCCAGCCGCGCCACCGCCTCGGAGACCTTTCGGAAGCGCTCCAGGGCTCCTTCGCCGGTC
This sequence comes from uncultured Solibacteraceae bacterium, assembly GCA_964644025.1. Classification (GTDB taxonomy): domain Bacteria; phylum Acidobacteriota; class Terriglobia; order Bryobacterales; family Bryobacteraceae; genus CAZXVW01. The sequence continues at coordinate 13,330 of CAZXVW010000013.1, forward strand.
AGCGCCTCGATCCGGCGCACGCCGGCGGAAATCGAACCCTCGTAAACAATCTTGCAAAGCCCGATGTCGCCGGTACGGCGCACGTGAGTGCCGCCGCACAATTCCCGGCTGAAACCGGGGACGGAGACCACGCGCACGCGGTCCGCGTACTTTTCGCCGAACAACGCCATTGCCCCGGTGCTGACGGCCTGATCGAGGTCCATGATCTCGGTGCGGACCTCGGCGTTGGCCAGGATCTGCTCGTTGATCAGACGTTCCACTTCGGCCAGTTCCGCAGCGTCCAGAGCCGCGTAATGGGTGAAGTCGAAACGCAGCCGGGAAGGCTCGACCACGCTGCCGGCCTGCTTTACATGGCTGCCCAGCACCCGGCGCAACGCGGCGTGGAGCAGATGGGTGGCCGTGTGGTTGCGCATGGTGGCGGCGCGCCGGGCCGCATCGACACAAGCACGGAGACGGTCCCCTTCCCGAATCGCCGCCAGCGTTTTCACCTTGTGCACGTGAACTCCGGCGACCGGAGCGAACGTATCGATGACGATAGCGGTCTTCTCACCGGTTTCCGAATACAGCGCCCCCCGGTCGCCCACCTGGCCGCCCGCTTCCGCGTAGAACGGCGTCTGGTCCAAGACCACCTCGCCTACGGCGCCCGCGGCCAGCTCGCCGGCACGGCTTTCGTCCTGAATCAGCGCCCGCACTGTTCCGGCTGCCTCCAGCGTGTCATAGCCGAGAAATTCGGTGCGGCCCTCCTGTTGGAGTTGCTGGTAGACGGGAGCGATCTGGACCTTGGCAGCGCCCTTCCAGCTTGCCCGGGCGCGGGCACGCTGCTCTTCCATGGCCCGGTTAAAGCCCTCCATGTCGATGGTGAGGCCGATCTCCCGCGCCATCTCCTCTTGCTCGTCCACCGCCAGGCCGTAAGTATCGTAAAGCTTGAAAGCCACCTCTCCGGGCAACACGCCGCCGGCCGCCTTCCGGGCTTCCTCCTGGAAGACGCGTTCGGCGACGTGGAAAGTCGTGGCGTAACGGTGCTCTTCATCGCGCACGATGCGCGCCACCCGTTCGACGCTCTCCATCAGTTCGGGATAGGCCGGTTTCATCAGTTCGGCCACAAACCCGGTCAGCTTATACAGGAACGGTTCCTCCATCCCCTGGCGGCGCGCGTGGCGCATGGCCCGCCGCATGATCTTGCGCAGAACATAGCCGCGGCCGTCGTTGGCCGGAACGACGCCGTCGTGGATCAGAAAGGCGGCCGCCCGGGCGTGGTCGGCGGCGATCCGCAGCGTGATATCGATGGCTGCGTCGGCCCCCTCGTTCACCGACAGCAGCTCAGCGGCATGGCTCACCAGCGGAGCGAGCAGGTCGCATTCGTAATTGGACAGCTTGCCCTGCAGGATCGCGGCGATGCGCTCCAGCCCCATGCCGGTGTCAATCGACGGGCGCGGCAGCGGCGAGAGGTTCCCCTGCGCGTCGCGCTCGTATTGCATGAAGACCAGGTTCCAGATCTCGACGTAGCGCCCGCCGGCATCGCTGGGAAACGGCTCGTCCTCGCGACCCGGTTCACCGGTGCCCGGCCCGAGATCGTAATGAATTTCCGAGCACGGGCCGCAAGGGCCGGTTTCCCCCATTTGCCAGAAATTGTCCTTCTCGCCGCAGCGGTAAATCCGGTCGCCCGCCACGCCCGCCACCTTTCTCCAGAGCTGCTCGGCCTCGTCGTCCTCGCGGAAGATGGTGATGTAGAGGCGGTCCTTCGGAAGGCCATACTCCCGGGTCACCAGTTCCCAGGCGAAGGCGATGGCGTCCGCCTTGAAGTAGTCGCCGAAGGAGAAATTGCCCAGCATCTCGAAGAAGGTGTGGTGGCGGCGCGTGTGACCGACGTTCTCCAGGTCGTTGTGCTTGCCCCCGGCGCGCACGCATTTCTGCGACGAGGTGGCCCGGCGGTAATCCCGCTTCTCCAGGCCAAGGAAAACATCCTTGAACTGGTTCATCCCGGCGTTGGTGAACAGCAGCGTGGGATCGTTGGCCGGCACCAGCGAGGAGCTGGGAACCACGCGATGGCCGCGCGCGGCGAAGTAATCGAGGAACTTCTGGCGGATTTCGTGACCGGTCACATCAACTATTTTGGCATACCGCCGCCGCCAGACTGCGCCGAATTGTCGCCGAGTTTCTTTTTCGCCGGTTCCACCACCTTGCCGGCTTCGGCGTCAAGTGCGGTAATGTCGGAGTAGTACCGGGCCCGGCGCCGGCGCGCTTGCGGCCGGGACCATCGAAAACAGAAGCAGGAGAGTTCTCTTCAATCTTGCTTTGCCTTGCCGATGGGTAGAAGCGAACCGGCCGCCGTGTCAAGCCGTGCCTCCTGTCCCCGGGCATCGTGACAAGGCAAGAGCTGGCAGCAGCCGTGGCTTGGCAGTCGAGAGCGTCCGCACCACTACCCCCTCTCAGTTAACCTGCCGGCCGGAAACCTCCTTCGCTTTCATGCCCTTCGAGTAGAACAGCGAAACGGTGTCGTCGGTGTTGCGCACCGCCATCAGGGCTTCCACGCCGGCAAGCCCGTCCACCAGCCGCATGCCCTTCTCCACGCCCAGGACCATCAAAGCCGTCGCCAGCGCGTCCGCATAGGCGCACTCGTCCGCCACTACGGTGGCGCTGCACACACCGTTGCGAACGGGCCATCCGGTGGCCGGGTCAATCACGTGAGAGTACCGTTTCCCATCGTGAAAGAAGAAGTTTTCATAATCCCCCGAGGTGGCTACGGCTGCCCGCGAGCCGTCAACAATGGCGATGAAGGACTCCGCCTGGCCGCGGCGCGGGTTCCTGATCCCGATTCGCCAGGGGCGGCCCCTCGGATTGTGGCCCAGCGAGCGCGTTTCACCGCCGATTTCCACCAGAATGTTCCGGTAGCCCTTCTTTCTGAGATAAGAAAACGCCGCATCCACGCCAAATCCTTTGGCAATACCGCCCAGATCCAGCATCACCCCATCGCGTGAGAAGCGAACATTCCCGCCGTCGTCGACTGTAACGTACCGCCAGCCGACCCGGGCGTGCAGCTCGCCGATTTCCGCCTCGGTGGGAAACGCCAGCTCCGCTCCCGGTTGGCGGAGAAAGCCCCAGCGCTCAACCAGCGGCAGCGTCGTCATGTCGAATGCGCCATTCGTCAACCGGGAGATCCGGAGACCCAGCCGAAGCACCCCGGCCAGTTGAGGCGAAATGTGAAAAGGCCGTCCTGCCCCGGCGCGATTCAGCAGGGATATTTCGCTGTCCTGGCGCCAGTTGCTCATTCTGGCATCCACGGCCCGCACCTGATCCAGGGCCGCGGCAAGATCCGCTTCGACGACGCCGGGGGCAACACTGGTGGCGACGACCGTCATGGACAGACTGGTCCCCATAACATCGCCGGAAGTCGAGACTGCTTGCTCCGGCGCCGAGCAGGCCGCTGCCAGCAGCAAGAACAAAACCGTGGCCGGCGGCCCCAGCCCCTGCCGGAAAAACGCCATCCTCATCATTTGCCTGTTAGCGCGCACGGTCGGCTGTCAGTCCCACTCAAGAAGATATCAGGCTCCAGAATCAAAATACTCGCTTCTGATCCACGGCCCGTTCCGGCCGGCAGCAGCAAGAACAGTGTGAAGTTCCTGCCCCAGATTCTGAAGTAGTGCTTCCGGATCAATGATTGAATGGAGTTCTTGATTCCCGGATGTAGTTACGAAATCTAAACGTTATCCCTTAACCATGTTTTGTGCTACGGCTTATAACCCAGTCTGTTGTCAAGAGACGGCCGGGCTCATATGGCCACCACAACCCGAAAGTACAAGGACAAGACCTACGGCGCCCGCCTGCTGCGCCGCATCCATCCGAGGCCCGGTTGTTCTCCTAGTCCAGGCGTTCGACCGAGACGTAGTAAGCCCCGCAGAGTTCTTTGCCGTTGCGGTCGTAGAACCAGGTCCGCAGCGTGGTGCTACCGGCTTTCAGGACCGTCTCGAAGGTGACCTCAGTGGCCTGGGGGGGCGCCTCGGCGGTGGCCTGGTAGTCGCCGATCTGGATGGCGGCGCGGGCGATGGGCAGAGCCTTGCCCGCACGCAGCGTTCCGTAAGCGCCCTCGAGCGGCGGGGCCGGATCGGTCAGCTTCAGACCGGATTCGCGCGGCCAGCGCCGGAGGGAAAAGCGGTACCGGCCCGGCCGGGCGACCAGGATGCTCCAGGGGCCGTTCTTGGCGGCGCCGGCGCGGTAACAGGCCGGGTTGTCGCAGTAAACGCCGTTCCAGTCGGCGGCGCTGAGACGCACCGGGTTCTCTTGGTCCGAACCAATGGTGATCGGCTGATACGCCTGGCCGGCCGGCATCAGGCGGTCCCACCACTCGTCGTAATGGGCGCGCATTTTCGCCACGATTTCCGGGTGGCGAGCGGCGATGTCGCGCTGCTGCCCCGGATCCGAGCGGAGATCGTACAGCTCCTCGCCGTTGACCAGGCGCCACTTGTCCCACAGCACCGCCGATTGCAGATACTTGACGAGCTCGCCCCCGTACTGCACAACCAGCATGCGATCGGGCAAGCGCTTCTCCGTACCGCGCAGGAGCCCGGCGAAGCTGACGCCATCGAACACCGCGCCTTTCGGGGCTTTCAACCCGCACAGGCTGATCAGGGTGGGTAGCACGTCCTGCGTCTCAACGGTTTCGTTGATGTCGCGCGGCCGCCCGAAGCCGCCGGCCGGCCAGCGGATGAAGAAGGGAACGCGGTGGCCGCCTTCATAAAGCGATCGCTTCTTGCCGCGCATCCCGGCATTGAAGACTTTCTCGCCCTGGGCAGTGCCGTTGTCGGACATGAAGATGAGAATGGTGTTTTCGGCCAGCCCCGTCTCATCCAGCATCTTCAACAGGCGGTCCATGTTTTCGTCGATCGTGCCGATCAGCCCGTAGAAGTGGGCCACGCGGTCGGAAACCTTGCCCTCGTACGGCTTCCAGTAGCGCTCGGGCACCCAAAGCGGGACGTGGGCGGCATTGGTTGGCAGGTAGCAGAAGAACGGTTCCTTCGCCTCGGCGCGCGCCCGGATCCATTTCTCGGCCTGGCGGAACCAGACGTCGGTGCAGAAGCCGTGGTACTGCTGGATGACGCCGTTATGGCGGTAATGATCGTCGAGGTAGTCGTTGCCAAAGTAATCGGCCAAGGAGGTGATTCCCCAGGCTGGAAAGTGCACGGTCTCCTGGAACCCCCGATCCTGGGGGCGATAGGGGTAATTGTCGCCGAGGTGCCACTTGCCGAAGTGGCCGGTCTTATAGCCGTTGGCGGCGAAGATACTGGCCATGGTGGGCAGCCCGGCGCGGGGCAGGGAACGCCCCATGCAGACGAAGCTCGCCCCGTTGGCCAGCGCGTCGCGGCCCGTCATCAATTCCCCGCGTGTGGGCGTGCACATAGGCGCAACGTGAAAGTCGGTGAAGCGGATGCTTTGCTCGTGCAACCGGTCCAGCGTTGGTGTCTTGAGAATGGGGTTGCCGTGACAGGAAAGGTCGCCGTAACCCTGGTCGTCAGTGAGGACGAGGATTACGTTGGGCTTTGGCGCCGCCATCAGCGGGGAAAAGCAGCCGGCCAGCAGCGCGGCGGCTGCCAAGCAGCGGGTAATTGGTTTCGTGTATCTCATAGTCATAACCCCGCGACCGGCAATGCCGGATGGAGCTCGTGGACGACGAGCCGGCGGGCGACGGCGGCCCCGCCAGCCGCAGTCAGCCTGAGCCGGCGGTTCGCCTTGTCCGGGCGGAAGCAGAACGACATGACCCAGCGGCCGCGCTGGGCGAAAATCTCTATCGAGGTGCGGTCCACCAAGACGCGGAGATCGAGGTTGCCGTTGTCGCCGGCGAGGGTGACGGACTTGCCGAGGCAGCTCAGCTTGCCGCTGGCGCGGTCATAGACGATGGGCGTGCCGCGGATATCCAGGGTGACCGAGTTGGCGTCGCGGAGCTCGATTTCCGTCTCGATGTCAAACAGTTCGCCGTCGAGATTCGACAGCGGATTGGCGGCGGCATTGAGTTTCGCGCCGGAAAGCTGATGCTCGCGCGCGTAGAGCCTGGTGATTTCGGCCACCGGCCACTGGTAGAGGCGAACGCCCTCCGGCGTGGTGCGCAGCGTAAACTCACGCGGGAAACTCATCTGCTGGTTGAAGGGCATGCCCGGATAAATGGGTTCCCGGGCGCGCCGGCCCGCCGAGGCCATCCAGCTTATGAACAGCCGCCGGCCGTCCGGGACGCCGTTCCAGGTTTGGCCGGCATAGGAATTGAGCCCCCATTCACTGGGCAGGACGCCGGTCTCCGGGATAAACTTCTCGCCGTCGAAGCGGCCGATCATATGCCGGCCGCCGGCCTCCCACATCACCCAGCGCGTGTTGCGGCGGTTGCCGTCCACGGGGATTTCGAACAGTTCCGGACACTCGTGCCCGTCGGGGAAATCGACGTCGCTGAGCCGGCGCCACTCGCGGAGGTTTTTCGAGCCGAGTAAGGCGAACTTGCCGCGCGTCAAATACAGCGCCATTACCCACTGCTTGCTCGGCTCGTGCCAGAAGACCTTCGGGTCGCGGTTGGTGCTTTCGATGTGCTGGACGACGGGATTGTGAGCGTACTTGGTCATCGTGCGGCCACGGTCATTCGAGTAAGCGAGCGACTGGGTGAACGGGAGTTTTTCCGGGCCCCGCAGCCCGGCCGAGGTGTAGAAGACGACCAGTGGCGGTGTAGAGCCGGTTTGAAAGCCGGACGTGTTGCGATGGTCGATGACGCCCGAGCCGGAATAGATGGCGCCCAGGCGATCCGGCAGCAGCACGTCGCCGTAGTCGGTCCAGTGGACGAGGTCGCGGCTCACGGCATGTCCCCAGCTCTTGTTGGCGCTCGCCGGGCCGTAGGGGTTGTGCTGGTAGAACATGTGGTATTCGCCGTCGAAGTAGACCAGGCCATTGGGATCATTGATCCAGCCGGTCATCGCGGTGAAGTGAAACTGCGGCCGGTAGGCTTCCTGGTACAGGTTGGGAGGCTTGCGAAATGCGCCGGACTGTTCGCACAGCGCGGCAACATCAATGGCCGGACCCGGCGGCAGTATTTCCGCGGTGAGTTTCTTGCCGCGGAGGTCGCTGGCGTCGAGCGAGGTCCAGTAAAGAAGGTCGGATTTGCTCTGGGCGAGCGCAATGCGGAAGTAGTGGACGATCCTGGCGCCGTCACGGAGGTAGACCGTGCGAAGGTCACCACTGCGGGCTACGGGAAAATGCAGGTAGCGCTTTTTGACGACGAGTTCACCGGCGAGGGCGCCGGGAGCAAGGAGGGCGCCTAGCGTCAGGATTCCGATTGACTTGCTGATCAGCCGGCAGAAAGCCAGGCGAGGGCCGCTTGCGATTTCAAACCGCGCTCGGTTCACAGGCACCATAACACGGATATCATGCCACACCGGGTGGCGGGTTGGTCGCCGGCTTGATCCGTCGACTACGGCATGTCGTGCGGCAGCCAGCGGCGAAGGCCGGCAATCACATCGGCGTACTGTGGATCGTTGGCGAGGTTGTGCCATTCCCAGGGGTCTTTGGAATGGTCGTAGAGCTCCTCGCTGCCATCGCGGTAACGGATGTAACGCCAGCGCTCGGTGCGCACGGCGTGGTTTCCACGCTGCCAGGTCATCACCGGCGGGCGTTCCCGTTTCGCGCTGGGGTCTTTCAGAAGAGGGACGAGGCTCTGGCCTTCATTATCCGGCTTGGGCGGAAGCCCGGCCAGCTCCAGCAGAGTCGGATAGATATCGAGGAGGCTCACCGGCGTGTCGCAGCGAGTGCCCGGCGTGGTGACGCCGGGCGCAACAATGATGAGCGGCACGTGGTTGGCCTTCTCCCATAGCGTGAACTTCACGCAGCTCTCCTTGTCGCCGAGATGATAGCCGTGGTCCGCCCAGAGAACGATGATGGTGTTGCCGGCGCGGCCGGTTGCGTCCAACTTGTCAATGAGACGCCCGACCATCTGATCGGCGAAATCGGCGGAAGCCTGGTAGCACTGGACCATTCGTTGGAGGCTGCCCGGGCTTCCGGGTTTCTGTTTGGTGACGTTGGAGTAGATAAAGAACTCCGTGTGCGCCATCTCCCTGGCGATCTCCGGGACATCGTCGAGGTCATGCTCCGGCATGGGCGGCAGCTTCGTCTTATCGATCGGGTACCGCTGGAAGGTGTCCGGAGGAGCGTAGAACGGCAGGTGGGGTTTGAAGATGCCGGCGGCCAGGAACATCGGCCGGTCCCATTTCTCTTCCATTCGCGCTTCGATCCACTCGACGGTGTCGAGATCGATCATCTTCTGGGTGTGCTCGCCCCAGTCCCACGCTGTGCTGCCGAGATGGCGCTCGAATTGTTTTGTGTACCCGTTGTAATTTTGGGCCGGAGCGCGGGTCTTGAGCAGCTTGAAGAACGCTTGAAAGTCCGGATTGTTGGGGTCACTGGCGCCGGAGCGGCCGTGGTGGAAGATCTTTCCCGCGCCTTTGGCGGCGTAGCCGTGCCGCATGAAGTACTGCGAGAGAGTGACCGCATGCGGCAGTATCTTGCGCCAGTAGTCCTTGTTTGTGTAGACGCCGGAGGTGCTCGGCCGCAGACCGGTCATGATGGCGGTGCGGGAGGGATTGCATCCCGGCGCGGCGCAGTAGGCCCGGGTGAAGAAGGTTCCGCGCGCGGCGAGCCGTTCGAGATTCGGCGTGCGGATGGGATTAGCCGGATCAAACAGCGTCGTCCAGTCGTTCATGTCATCGATGGCGATAAACAGAACGTTGGGACGCTCCGGTTGGGTTGACGTGGAGCAGCCACCTGTTATCAGTAACAGAGTCAGAAGCACGAGCGTGAGAATCCGCATGTCACGGCCTCCTATTCTGTTGTTCCAGGTAATCTCGCAGTCTTGGGACGCCTTCCGCTGTTTGCAGCAGGGGTTTCGGATGCTTGACGAACGCGGCCGGGCGGCGGTTGGCTTTCAAGGCTGCTGCGTGCTGGTCCAGCAGGGCCTTGAGTTCAGCGACGCGCTCGGGGAACCGGCTGGCGAGGTCGTTTTTTTCACCGAGGTCGGTTTGCAGGTTATAGAGTTCGAGCTTGCCCTTGGGCGGTTTTACCAGCTTCCACGGGCCGCGGCGGACGCCTTCCACCTCGTAGTAGCGGACCTGGTGGGGCGAGCGCGCGCCCGGCTCGGCGAGCAGGAGCGGAGAGATATCGCGGCCGTCGATGATCCGGTCGGTGGGCACGCGGGCGCCGGCCAGGTGAGCCAAGGTGGGGAACATGTCGATGGTGGCTGCGATCTCGTGGGTGACGCGGCCGGCCGGGATGCGGCCCGGCCACCAGGCCAGCATGGGAACGCGCATGTGCCCTTCATACTTCGGGCCGCCCTTGCCGCCGCGAAGCGGCCCCATGGATGTGCCCCGGGAGCCGCCGTTATCGGAGGTGAAGATCACGAGCGTGTTGCTGGCCAGGCGCAGTTGCTCGACGGTCTTCAGGATTTGCCCGACGCTCCAGTCAACCTCTTCGATCTGGGCGCGGGTGACGTCGCCGCCGGCCCTGGTGAGGAACTCGGGACGCGCGAACCGGGGGTGGTGGATGAAGGCGTGCGGCAGGTAGAGGAAAAACGGCTCCTGGCGGTGCCGTTTGATGAAGCTGAGAGCCGCGTCCGTGAATACCTTGCACAGCAGTGCTTGGTCTTCGCCGTCGCTGACGCGGGCGACGGGGCGGTTGTCGCGGACCAGGGGCAGGGGAGGGTATTTCCTCCTGGTGTTGGGAGGCCACATGTCATTGGAGTACGGAATGCCAAGGTATTCGTCAAACCCCTGGCGGAGGGGGAGGAATTCGGGCTGGTCCCCCAGGTGCCATTTGCCGAAGCAGCCGGTGGCGTAGCCTTTCGTTTTGAGCAACTCGGCGATCGTGATTTCGTTGGGGTGGAGGCCGCGGGCTTCTCCGGGAAACAGGACCGGGCCATCCATGCCGATGCGATCCGCGTAGCTGCCGGTCATCAGGGCGGAGCGCGAAGGCGTGCAATTGGTTGAGCTGACGTAGAAGTCAGTGAACTTGATGCCCTCGGCCGCCATGCGGTCCAGGTTGGGAGTATGGTTCTTTGTCGAGCCGAAGGGACCGATGTCGCCGTAGCCCATGTCGTCGATGAAGATGAAAACGATGTTGGGCGGGCGGTTGGGGGCCGGGAAAGCAGACGCCGCAGCCAGGAAAAGTATCAGCAGCAGCGCCGCGCGAAGCGATCGGAAGATCTTTGCGATGTTCACGGTGTTCCCATGTTCGATGGTGGTTTGCCGGCTGACACGCTCGGGCGCGCCCTCCGGAGCCCGAAAGGCGGTGCTGCGGGAGCGTGTCGCAACAGCATCATCATGCCACAACCGGCGCCAGACTCTCAGCCCGGCAAGGACGCCCACCGCTCAACGTCCACCGCCCACCGACTAGGGACCAAGGACTAGGGACCAAGGACCAAGGACCGAGGACTAAGGACCAACCACCGGCGCCCTGCCCGGCGGCGGTTTACTTGCTGATGATCTGGTGCAGCAGCTTTCGTAGCTCCTTCACTTTGTCGGCGTACTTCGGGTTCTTAGCCTGGTTGATGTATTCGTGCGGATCGAACTCATGGTCGTAGAGCTCGGCGCCTTCCTTGCCGCCGTCCCATTCGGTATAGCGGTAGCGCTCGGTGCGGATCGTGTAACCGAAGAACTGGCGGCCGTTCGGTCCTCGCACGCGGCGGCGCACCTGGGTGACCGCTCCGGGCTTGAACGGCGCCTGGGGATCATCGAGCAGCGGCCGCAGGCTGCGCCCGGCGAGGTTTTCCGGCGCCGGCAATCCGCACAGGTCGGCCAGCGTCGGGTAGATGTCCACCAGTTCCACCGGGCGCGGGGTCGCCTCGCCGGCGGCCCTCATCCCCGGCACGGAAATGATCACCGGGATGCTCGCCGCCTCATCAAACAAACTTTGCTTCTTCCAAAGCCCGTGCTCGCCGAGGTGATATCCGTGGTCGGAGGTGAAGACAACGATCGTGTTATCGCGCAGCCCCAGCCGGTCGAGGGCGTCAAGCACCTTGCCGGCCTGCGCGTCCATGAAGGTCACGGCGGCGTGATAGGCCTGGATAGCCTCGCGGCGGAGGCGGTCATTGAGCTTCTTCTCCTCCGGTTTGCGGCTCATCAGCGCCGCCGGCGGAATGTCAGCCTCGTCGTCAGCCGGCCCCCGGGGCAACTGGATCTTGTCCAGCGGATAGAGACCGAAATATCGCTTCGGGGCCACGTAGGGCGTGTGAGGGCGATAGAAACCCACGGCGAGGAAAAACGGGCGGTTGCGCAGCTTCTCGAGCAGTTTGATGGCTTCGGCGGCGCCGATGCCGTCGGTCTGCTCCTCGTCGGTGCCGTCGGCGGCCAGCCAGCTCAGCACGCCGCCGAAGGTGCCGGGTACGAGGCTGAAGATGAGCGGCTCGTCGTCCTTGTCGCGGCCGCGGGGGTTGACGGTCTGGTCCCAGGAGTCCGGATCGTCCAACCCGCAGGTGCCGATCTGGCGGGGCACGCCGTAGTGGAAGATCTTGCCGACGCGGGCCGTGAAATAGCCGTGCTGGCGGAACAGTTGCGGCAGCGTTATCAGGCGCGGGTGTTTGGTCCGGAAGAACGTCCGGTTGTCGTAGACGCCGGTCTGATCCGAGCGCAGTCCGGTGAGCAGCGAGGAACGGCTCGGATTGCAGAGCGGGTACTGGCATCCGGCGTGTTCAAAACGCAGGCCTCGGGAAGCCAGCCGGTCTAGATTGGGCGACTTCACCACCGGATCCCCGTAGCAGCCGAGGTCGGTGTTCAGATCATCGGACATAATGAACAGGACGTTGAATTTCTTGTCCGCTGTTTGCGGCGCCGCCGGCAACCGGGCGGCGAAGACGGTCAGAACAAGGAGCGGCAGAAGTTTTCGCATCGGTTTTCCTTTCGACTCACCAGTGTATAATTTTCCGAGGAGCAGGGAGTGAGCGTTTCTGGGGCGCTCGAAGCGGCTGATCCCGCCTCCAGGCGAAGCTCGCCTGGAGGAGGACATGCGCCGGCCCAGCCGACGCAGCCCGGGAAAGGATGGACCAGCAGAACCAAGCGAAATCAAGAAACCCATGCCATTCAGAATTTCTGAGAAGAATCCGCCGCGCACCGGCCGCTTGTCTTGCGGCTGCTCCCTGGCCGGACGCCTGCTCTGGACGGCGGGCTTTTGCGCCTCGCTGCTGGCGCAGGCGCCGCCGAAGGCGACGGCCCCGCTGCCCAAAGAGGAGCTGACCGTTGACCAGGCCGTCGTCGAGGCGATCCAAAAGAACCTCGACCTGCTCGCCGAGCGTTCCAACATCGCCATCGCCGAGGCCCGGATCCTCACCGCGCGCCTGCGCCCGAACCCTGAAGTGAGCGTCACTGCGGACCACCTCGACCTGCTCGGAACGGGGTTTGACCTCGCGAACGCCGCTGGCCCGCCCGAGTACGCGATCGCTACGGAGTTCACCCACGAAACAGCCGGCAAACGCAAGCGGCGCGTGGTGGCCGCCCAGGCGGCTCTGTCGGTGGCGAAGCTCCGGTTTCTGGACCCCGTCCGTCCGCGATACCACGGAGTTCTCTCATGAGCACGGCGATGTCACGCTGCTCCAGTCGGTGGATGCCCAGCTTGTACTACTTAGTCGAGCGCCGTTCGGAGCGGTCCGTGACCCCGTGAGGCGCGTCTGGGCAGTTCCGCCCACCGGGGGAGGCGGATGGAATAACGCTGTCTTGACCGAGATGATCTATAATACAAACACACGCCGGAACAGCCGGGGACGCGAGCAGCACGCCTTGAGCTGAACCTGAATAGGAGGGAGCGAGATGCAGAAAGAGAAAACCGCAATTGACCGCCGCAAGCTTCTGGGGGCTACAATGCTCGCCGGAGCGGCGGCGGCCGCGACACGGGAAGAGCTTTTCGCGGCTGGCGAGGGGGGGCCAAAGGGAGGCCAATCGATCATGAGACTCGGAGATGTGATTACGCCCCCGGATAAGGAAGGCCATGAGAAACACGTTCCCGTGATCGATGCCCCGGCCAGCGTGGCGGCCGGCGCACGGTTTCCGGTGACCGTCACGGTCGGCAAGCAAGTGCACCACCCGAACACGGTCCAGCACCACATCAAGTGGGTGCAGGTCTTTGCCAAGCAGGAGGGTTCCCGGCCGCCTGTGCACCTGGGCACATTCGACCTCGGACCGGCCTTCGCCGAGCCCAAGATCACGTTCACGGCCATGGTGGGCAAGACTTCCGAAATCATCGCCCTGTCGTATTGCAACATCCACGGCCTTTGGGACAACTCGGTTACCGTCAAGGTCACCTAGCGCGTGCCCGATGAAGTGACCCCAGTCGTTGGGTCGGTATTTCGATAGCGCTGCGGCGGCGATGCGGTTGCCGGGAGCGGCCGAGGCGGGTGTGCGCCTCCTCTGCCGGTGCAGGACGCCTGCCCTCTCGGACTGCTGTGCTACCCTGTTATTCCACCCATGAGCCAGACCGCGGAACCTACCACCGGCGAGCGTTTCGAGCGGCTCGTTGAAATCATGGCCCGGCTGCGCGCCCCGGACGGCTGCCCCTGGGACCGCGAGCAGAGCTTCGACACGATCAAATCGTATACGCTCGAGGAAACCTACGAGGTCCTGGACGCGATCGACGCCCGCGACTGGCCCGCCCTGGCCGAGGAGATCGGAGACTTGCTTCTCCAGTGCGTCTTCTACGCCCAGATGGGGGCCGAGGAAGGGTTATTCACGATTGATGATTGCCTCGACGCCATCAATAAGAAGCTCGTGCGGCGTCATCCTCACGTGTTCGGCTCCGGGGAGGCCCGAACGCCGGCCGAGGTCAAGAAACGCTGGGACGAGATCAAGAGTGAGGAAAAAGGGTCCAGCAAGCAGTCAGACGGCCTGCTCTCCGGCGTATCCCGAGCGCAGCCCGCCCTGGCCGAAGCCGCCCAGATCTCTTCCCGGGTGGCCGAGGTGGGCTTCGACTGGGAGGCGACCGAAGACGTGTTCGCAAAGCTCCGCGAAGAGCTGGCCGAGCTGGCCGCGGCGCGCTCGGCGCCGGATAGCGCCTCGATGGTGGAGGACGAGATTGGCGATATCCTCTTTGTCGTCGTGAACATAGCCAGGCATCTTAAAGTTGATCCTGAGCAGGCGCTCCGCAAGACGAACGGCAAGTTTCGCCGCCGGTTCGGTTACATCGAGAGCCGCCTGGCTGCACGGGGCGGCTCGCCGGCCGAGGCCACGCTGGAGGAGATGGAAGCCCTGTGGCAGCAAGCCAAGCAGCGGACATGATCACCTATCGCGCTCTGCGGAGTTTCCCGGAATACGACGAAGCCGTCGAGCTCCAACGTGAGATCTGGGGTTTCGACGAGGTCGAGATCATCCCGGCGCGCCTGTTCCTGATTGCGCGGAACGTCGGCGGGCAGGCGATCGGCGCGTTTGACGAAGACCGGATGATCGGCTTCTGCCTCTCGATTCCGGGGCTGAGACGGCGCGGGGAAAACCGGCTGTATCTGCACAGCCACATGCTGGGAGTCTTGCCGCAATATCGAGACCGCGGCATCGGGCGCCAGTTGAAGCTCGAACAGCGCGCTGACGCCCTTCGCCGGGACATACGCCTCATCGAGTGGACCTTTGATCCGCTGGAGCTGAAGAACGCATTCTTGAACATCGAGCGTCTGGGCGTGATCGTCCGCCGCTACGTGCTCAACGCCTACGGCGTCACCACCAGCAAGCTGCACACCGGCATGCCGACGGATCGCTGCGTGGCCGAGTGGTATCTGGACAGCGGCCGCACCGAGGCGGTCATTACCGGGAAACCTCGGGCGCGAGAGCCGGTTGCGGCCCGTGTTTCCGTGCCCGCCGGCATCGATAGGATCCGCCGGGAGGATATATCAAACGCTCTGAAGATTCAAAAGGATGTGAGCCGGAAATTCCTGGAATACCTTGACGCGGGTCTGGCCGTGACGGGCTTTGAGAGATCCGAGGAGGCCGGTACGTACCTGTTCAGCCGATGGCCATGAGAATCGAACGAATCCGGCTGCGGCAGATCCGCATGCCCCTGCTGCACGATTTCCAGACGAGCTTCGGACGGACCAGGGAACGGAGCATCATTCTTGTGGAGGTTGTCTCGGAGGGCGTCTCCGGCTGGGGCGAGGTTACTGCCAGCGAGCAGCCGTTCTACAACGAGGAATGGACGCTGTCGGCCTGGGCGCTGCTGAGCGAGTACTTCGGTCCCGCACTGCTCGGGCAGCGGTTGAACTCGGCCGCCGAAACTTGGTCCCGGTTGCCCGCTGTCCGCGGCCACAACATGGCCAAGGGCGGGCTGGAAGCCGCCGTTTGGGACCTGGAAGCGCGCCTGAGCGGCGAGCCTCTTTACCGTCACATCGGCGGTGTGCGGAGGGAGATTTCCTGCGGTGTCTCGATTGGCATTCAGGAGACGGTCGAGGAGTTGCTGGAGAGGATCGCGGTGGAAGTGGAGGCCGGCTACCAGAGAATCAAGATCAAGATCAAGCCGGGCTGGGATGGGGACGTGGTGCGGCGTGTGCGGGATAAATTCCCAAATATCAGACTGATGGCCGATGCAAACGCAGCCTATAGATTAGCCGACGCGGAACACCTGCGGGAATTGGATGCCTTTCATCTGATGATGCTCGAGCAGCCTCTGGCGCATGATGATCTGATCGACCATGCGGCGCTGCAGGCGAAGCTGGCGACGCCGATTTGCCTGGACGAGTCGATCCGGTCGGCGCGTCACGCCGAGCAGGCGCTCCGCATTGGCGCCTGCCGGATCATCAATATCAAGCTGGGGCGCGTGGGCGGGTTCGCCGAGGCGCGGCGGGTTCACGACGTGGCCGAGAGGGCTGGCGCACCGGTCTGGTGCGGGGGGATGCTGGAGGCGGGCGTCGGGCGGGCGCACAACATCGCGCTGTCCACGCTGCCGAACTTTGTTCTGCCCGGGGATGTGTCGGCCAGCAAGCGTTACTGGAAGCGGGACATTATCGAGCCGCCGGTGGAGGTGACCGGACGCGGAACCATATTGCTGAGGGAGGAGCCGGGCATCGGCTACGGTATCGATCTGGATTACCTCCACCGGCTCACCGTTCGGCGGAAGGAGATCGGTTGAGCCGGACCGGCGTCAGCTTCGCTCAACTGCTCCGGCAGAACCCGAACTACCGCTACACGTGGATCGGGCAGATCGTCAGCGAAACCGGGGACCATTTCAACACGATCGCTGTCTTCAGCCTGGCGCTGCACAACACCGGCTCCGGCCTGGTGGTCAGCGGGCTGATGATCGCCCGCGCATTGCCGATTGTGCTGGCCGGGCCGCTGGCCGGGGTGCTGCTGGACCGCATGGACCGCAAGCACCTGATGATCGCCTCGGACCTGGTCCGGGCGGTAGTGGGCTTCTGCTTCATCTTCGCCCTGGAGCCGGAGCGGACGTGGCTGCTGTTTCCGCTGAGCGCGCTGCTGATGTTCGCCTCGCCGTTCTTTACCAGCGGACGCTCGTCGATTCTCCCGGCCATCACAACCAAGGAAGAGCTGCACACGGCGAATTCACTCACCAAGACTACCCAGTGGACAGCGGTCACGGTGGGGGCGATGCTGGGCGGGGCCAGCGCCATGCAGTTCGGCTACCAGTGGGCGTTCATCTTCAACGCGGCTTCGTTCGTGTTCTCGGCGGCCTGCATCAGCCGGCTCCGGGCCCGGCGAGGGTTCCGGGCGGAGCGGAAGGCCATTACCGAATCGGGGGTGCTGGTGCCGTGGCGGGACTACGTGGAAGGATTGCGCTACATGCGGTCGGCGCCGCTGTTGTTTACCATCGCGCTGGCGCACGTGGGTTGGGCCACCGGCGGCGGAGCGGCGCAAATCCTGTTCACGCTGTTCGGCGAGGTCGTCTACCCGTACGGTCCGGTCGGCATGGGCGCCATCTGGGGATTCGCCGGCCTGGGGCTGCTCATCGGGGGCACGGCGGCCAACCGGTTCGGCTCCCGGCTGGATTTCGAAGGATTCCGGAAGCTGATCCCGGTGGTCTTCGTCATCCACAGCCTCGCTTACATACTGTTCAGCCAGGTGCGGCCGTTCTGGATGGTGCTCGCCTTCATCGCGCTATCGCGGTTTGGCATGGGGGTAGCCGCCATCTTGAATACCACGCTGCTGTTGCGGCATGTGCCCGACGCCTACCGGGGCCGCGTGTTTGCCACTATTGAAACGCTGGTCTGGGGCACGATGATGCTGTCGATGGCCGGGGCGGGGTTTGCCTCGACGCGCTTCGACGCCCGCGCCATTGGGGCCGTGGCCGGCGTGCTGAGCTGTTCTACAGCGGTAATCTGGCTGGTAGCCGGCTGGAAGGGGATGCTGAAGGAACCTGAGCCGGTTGGCGTTGATACCAAGGAGGTGGAAGTCCATGGGGAACCCGGCATCTGAGACTGCCACGCTGGAAGGGAAGGTGGTGCTGGTAACCGGAGCCGCGAGGCGAATCGGCCGGGCGATCGCCCTGCGCCTGGCGCGTGAGGGGGCGCGCGTGGTGATCCACTATCACCGCTCGGAGGCCGAGGCGCGGCGGACGGCCGCCGAATGCGGCGCCGCGGAGCTGGTTCGAGCCGATCTGGAACACCTTGCTGAGATCGAGCGCCTGTTTGCCGTTGTGAAGGAGCGCTGCGGGCGGCTGGACGGGCTGGTGAACAATGCCGGCCGTTACGCCACCGCTGATCCGCTGGAGATCACCGAGGCCGACTGGGACTTCATTCACAGCGTAAACCTGAAGGCGGTTTTCTTCTGCTGCCAGCAGGCCGCCCGGCTCATGAAGGCCGGCGGCGGGGGCCGGATTGTCAACATCAGTTCCCTGGGGGGTATCCGCCCCTGGGCAGAGCACGTCCACTATTGCGCTTCCAAGGCCGGCGTCATCATGCTCACCCGCGCCCTGGCGAAAGCTTTCGCCCCTGCGATCACGGTCAATTCCGTTGCGCCCGGCGTGATCAGCTTCGGCGAGTTCAATGACGAGAGCCGGGCAATGGTGCGCGCCACGCCCGCCGGCCGCGCTGGTGCGGGAGAAGAGGTGGCTGACGCGGTGGTGTACTTCCTGAAAGCGTCGGATTTCATCACCGGACAAACACTGGCGGTTGACGGCGGCCTCAGCCAGCGGTGAAACTATCATCAGCCCTGGATTTTCGCGGGAACGAGGGACGCTTATGAAACTGCGGCAACAAATGACGCGCCGGAGCCTCTTGGGAGGCCTCGGCGCTCAGATCACTGTCAGGGCGTTTGCCAGGCAAGCCCCGGCCGGCCGGGTGTCTATTGCGCGCTGCCGGAGTTACGGCCGCGAGTTCGAAGCGGCGCTGCGGAAGACGATCGATCAGGTCGGCGGTATCGGCCGCCTGGTCAAGGGAAAGACCGTGGCTGTGAAGTTGAACCTGACGGGCAACATCACCCGGTTTCCCAAGCGGGCGGAGCTGCCCTACCGCAGCCACCCGGATGTAGTGTTGGCCGTGGCCACGCTGCTGGCGCGGGCCGGCGCGCGGCGCATCCGGCTGATCGAGAGCTTCTTTCCCGCCCGGCAGGAGCTGGAGCTGTGGGCGCGTTACGGCCTCGATGTGGACGCCATCAACAATGTCGGGTGCAAGGTCGAGTGGGAAAACACCAACAACATCGGGAAGGCGAAAAAGTACGCGCGGGTGAAGGTGCCCTGGGGCGGCTACATCTTTCCGGCTTACGAGATCAACCACTCCTACGTGGATTGCGACACCTATGTTTCGCTTTCCATGCTCAAGAACCACTGGATTGCGGGCGTCACGATGTCGCTGAAGAACAATTTCGGCATCACCCCGTGCTCGCTTTACGGCGGCGACGCGTGGCCCGATGGCAACGAAGACCCGCGGCAGGAGCGCGGGCCGGTCTGCCATAACGGGACCAGCAAACCGGCCAAGGGCGCGCCCCAGGAGCTGGACCCGTCGTCTCCGCGAGACAGCGGCTACCGGGTGCCGCGGATTATTACAGACCTGGTTGGCGTCCGCCCGGTGGACCTGGCCATCGTGGACGGCGTCGTCTCCATCCGCGGCGGGGAGGGCATCTGGAACAAAGGTGTTCAGAGGATTGAACCGGGATTGCTCCTTGCCGGCACGAACCCGGTTTCCACCGACGCCGTCTCAACCGCGGTGATGGGCTATGACCCGCGCGGTAAGCGGGGCGACAAGCCGTTCATCCGGGGCGACAATACGATCATGCTGGCCGAGGCTGTCGGTATCGGCTCGGCGGATCTTTCCCGCATCGAGGTAGCCGGTTTGAGCATCGACGAGGCGCGCTGCGATTACGGTCCCGGGCCGGTGGGCAAGCCGGTCCCGCTCCGTGGACGGTGCGCCGCGCCCGAGGCGGGCGGCGCCTGATCCTCTCGGCAAACAACCTGCTCAAACTTCCCCGCCGGCTGGCGATAAGCATAGTGTGCGCCGGTTCCTGGAAAACGCAATCGAAATTTTCGATGCCGCGGACCACTGCTCCGGGGCTGGCCATGAACCTTCCGAGTGGACCATTCTGATCAGCCCCACGGGGGGGATCCAGATGGTGGCCGGTTGCGACTGGCCGCTGGCGAGCCTCCAGGCGCACCGTGGGGCGGAGATGGTCTACCGGATCAGCCGGCGGGGAGACGGCGTTCGCCTGGAAGGGCGGGCAGGTTGCCGGACTTGTTTGTTCGAAACCGCAAGGCCCGATGGGGCCGCCCGCCCCCTGCCGGCTGAGCGGCCGGAGGACCTGATCCGGCCGATCGTGAGTCCGGCGCCGTGTTTCCAGGCGGCCGCGTTGCCGCAGGCGTCTCCTCCCTCCATGCTCCCAGCAACCGCCGGGCGGCCCGGCCGTTGAGCGGCGGGGAAATCACGGGAACACCGGGCTTGCCCGGGGCGATGATCACCCGGTGGCCGGTGAGCGAATCCTGGCGGAGTTCGGGCAGGCGGCTATTGTGCCGCCGTGGTGACCGGGTAGACGTCGCGGAGATGGGTGATCGAGGGTGGGTCGCTGAGCAGCACGTTGACGATATCGAAACGCACGCGGGTCCACTCGATTCCGGCCCGGCGGGTGTATTCCCGCGCGCCGCGGAACAGGCGGTCGCGCTTGAAGCCATCGATGGCTCGGTCCGGCGCTCCGTACTCGGCGCTGGTGCGGGACTTGACCTCGACGATCACCAATGTCTCTCCCTCCCAGGCCACGATGTCCAGCTCCGGGACACCGGAGCGCGGGCGGAAGTTGCGCGCCACCACGACGAACCCCTGCTGCTGGAGATAACGGTGCGCCAGGTCTTCGCCCCGGCGTCCGGCGGCGTGGTCCGGATTCCAGAGCCGCCTCCGGCGCCGGTCGCGGAGATCGTCCGCCCAGCGGTACAGAAACGCGAACATCTTATTGCTTGACCACCTCGAAGTGGAACTCGATCAGCTTACCGCGCACCACGAAGCACAGGTAATGCTCCCAGAAGCGCCGGAAGCGGGGGAAGCGGTTCACCAACAGCTCGAAACCGCACCACCTCCATAAGGCAAGTAGCTTGACGCGGACGGAAATCTCGCGCAATCGGGCCGGCGAATAGTAGCCGAAGCCGCCGTGGTCCGGGCCGAAGTAGCGGAACGAGAAGCTGTTGAGATGCCAGCGGTGCGTCGGATCGCAAAAGGAGCTGAAGTCGGTGTAGTGAGGCGTCACCAGCAAGATCCGGCCGCCCGGGCGGACCAGGCGGTGGAACTCTTCCATTGTCCGGATCACGTCCTGGACATGCTCGATGAGGTGGACGGCACGGAGCTGATCGAAGCTGTTATCGCCGAACGGGTACGGGAAGCGGTCGAGGTCGCAGAGGACGTCGGCGCGCGTGGCCGGGTTGCGATCGATGCCGATCGCGCCGGGATACTTGTTGATGCCGCAGCCGACGTCCAGGATTCGCAACGTCTTCTATCGTAGCCGGTTCACGGGCTCTCAGGCGGCGGCCGTCTTCAGGCATTCCTCCAGCGTGTCGACGACGAAGTCGGCCTGGCCGGTGGTCATCACCAGGGGCGGGGAAAGGCGGATCACGCTGGCGCCGGCGCCGAGCAGCAAAACGCCGCGTTCGAAGGCCATTTGAACCAGGCGGTCGCGCAGCTCGGGCGCCGCTTCCCGGCTTTGCTGGTCGCGCACGATCTCGACGCCGATCATCAGGCCCAGGCCGCGTACTTCGCCCACGTGGGCAAAGCGGCGCGGCCAGTCCTTCATGCGATTCATAAAGTGGGCGCCGACGCGGGCGGCGTTCTCAATCAGTTCGTTCTCGAGCAACTCGATGGTCGCCAGGGCGGCGGCCACCGAGACCGGGTTGCCCCCGAACGTGGATGCGTGCGCGCCGGGCTTCCACTGCATCAGCTCCGCCCGGGCCACCGTCGCGCCGAGCGGCATCCCGCTGGCGATTCCCTTGGCTACCGTGATGATGTCGGGTTCGAGGCCGAAGTGCTCCGAAGCCCACATCTTCCCCGTGCGGCCCATGCCGCTCTGCACTTCGTCGCAGACGAGCAGCATGCCGAATTTCCGGGCGATCCGCTGGAGTTCATCGAAGAACTTCTTCGGCGGCACGACGTAGCCGCCTTCCCCCTGCACCGGTTCCACCACGATGGCCGCCACCTCCTCGGCGGGCAATGCGGTCCTGAGGAGCTGATCTTCGATCACGCGGGCGCATTCGGCGTTGCAGGTCTCCGGCTGCCGGTTGTAAGGACAGCGGTAGCAGTAAGCATATGGGATGTGGGTGACGCCGGGCACCAGCGGCGCGAATCCCTTCCTCTGAACGCTCTTGCTGGCGGTCAGTGACAAGGCCCCGAGCGTCCGGCCGTGAAAGGCGCCGAGGAAGGCGATGAATCGGTGCCGGCCGGTGTGGTAGCGGGCCATTTTCATCGCAGCCTCGACGGCTTCGGCGCCGGAGTTGCCATAGTAGACACGGCGTTCCGCATCACCGGGCGCAATGGCGGCCAGCCTCTCGGCCAGCGTGACCATGTTCTCGTAGTAGAAGTCGGTGCCGGACATGTGCACCAGCTTCGCCGCCTGCTCCTGGATGGACTTCACCACTGCCGGATGGCAATGGCCGGTGGCCACCACCGCGATGCCGGCATTGCAGTCCAGGAAGCGGTTGCCGTCCACGTCCTCGACCATGGCGCCTTCGCCGCGCTCGGCGACCAGCGGATAGCTGCGCGTATAGGATGGGGAAAGGATCTTGCGGTCGCGCTGGATCACCTGGCGCGCTTTCGGGCCGGGCAGGCTGGTACGCAACACCGGCAACCCGGAGAGGACTTCGCTGGCGATTTGGTTCATTGTAGAGACCCTCCTTTCGTGCAGAAATTCAACTGGCGGGAGAATGCGGGGAAGGAAGGCGGTTAATCGCAACCGAACAGGAACGGGCGGGCTGTTGCGGGGCGCCGCATCACACTTCCATTATAACGCCACTGCCTCTGCAGTAACCCAGCAAAACGGCCGCCGGCGGCGAGGAACCGGTGGGAGGATTCGATCGCCGGATGAAGCGGCGAGTGGGGGCGATTCCTCGGATTTCAGTTGACTCAGTGGCGAAAGTGGGATACGTTGTAGCCAGTGGGTGAAATACCCGCGACTGCATGGCAGTGAATCGGACGCGGGGGAGTGAAGCGCTTGGTTGTCGGGGGAGTTCGCAGCGGTTGCCACCGATTGCTCGCCGTTGCTTCAGAGGGCAATCTGCTGGCTGACGCCGGCGCCCGGGCACTCCGAGAGAAACTGAGATGAGTGAAAGGGGTCTGCCAGACCTCACTGAGAGGATGGTTATGCTTACAACAACGAAGAAAGTGTTTTGCGTCTTAGCGATGTTGCTAGGCGCTTCTGTGATGCTTTGGGCGCAGGTGGAGACGGGCCGGATTCTCGGGACCGTCACCGACCAGAGCGGGGCGGTGATCCCCGGCGCCAAGATTACGATTACCAATCTCGAAACCAACCTCAGCTATGAAACGGAGTCCGATGCGGAAGGTCATTACGAGTCCTTGCCGTTGCGCATCGGGACCTATAGCGTGACGGCCGAGATGGCGGGATTCAAACGAGCCGTGCGCAGCGGGATCGACGTACGCATCCGCGCCAACGTGCTCGTTGACCTGGCGCTGGAGGTGGGCCAGGTCACCCAGGAGGTGTCGGTCACCGAGCAAGCGCCACTGCTGGAGACGACGCAGGCGGCCCAGGGCCAGGTGATCGACAACCAGAAGATGGTGGACCTGCCCCTGAACGGGCGCAATTACATCGAGCTGGCGCTGCTTTCGGTGGGTGCCAACCGGCAACCTCCGGGCGCCCGGGCCAGTGGCTTTTCCGGCAGCGGCATGCGGGCCACGATGAACAACTTCGTTCTCGACGGGATCGACAACAACAACAACCAGGCCACCATGGACGCCCGCCAGGGCGAGACGGTGAGGCCGTCGGTGGACGCCATCAAGGAGTTCAAGGTGGTCACCAATTCGTTCTCGGCCGAATACGGCCGGGCGCTGGGCGCGGTGGTGAACGTCTCGATCAAGTCCGGCTCGAATGATGTGCACGGCACGGTTTTCGGCTTCCTCCGCAACGAAGCCTTCGACGCCAAGAACTTCTTCGACAAGCCGGATGAGCCGAAGCCGCCGTTCAAGCGGAGCCAGTTCGGCTTTTCCCTCGGCGGGCCGATTATCAAGGACAAAACGTTCATTTTCGGCGACTACGAAGGAACCCGGATTCGCGAGTCCCGCACGGTGAACAATACGATTCCGACGCAGAAGATGCTGGCGGGCGATTTCTCGGAGATTCTTCCGACCCAGATCTACGATCCCGCCTCGTACAATCCGGCGACGAAGCTCCGCGCGCCGTTTCCGAACAACGTGATTCCCTCGGCGCGGTTTGACCGGGTTTCGGCCCAGGCGGCGCAATGGTATCCGGCGCCCAACAAACCGGGACTGAAGCAGAATTACCTGTACAACCCGCCGAGCCCTGACGACACGGACAAGTGGGACGTCAGAGTCGACCACACGATCGGACCGTCGGACAACCTGTACGGGCGGTTCAGCTTCCAGCGAAGGAAGGACCCGGCGTCTCCGAATCTGCCGCCGCCGGCCTTTGACGGAGCCGAAATGGACTTCCAGCACGACGGCCGGAACTTCGTGATCGGTTATAACCACATTTTCACTCCGACGCTGATCAACTCTCTGAAAGTCGGGTGGAACCGGATTTACACGGACCGGCAAGCGCCGATCGATTACAACTACAACGCGCAGTTGGGGATTCCGGGTGTCAACACGTTCGATCGCGGCGGCGCCCAGTTCAACATCTCCACCGTGACCAACCTGGGGACGGGCCCGTATAATCCGGACCCGGCGGATTCCCAGACGCGGCAACTGGTGAATGACACCACCTGGATTCACGGAAAGCACACGGTGAAATTCGGCGCCAACCTCAACTGGCTGCAAGCGTTCAACAACAATGCGCAGCAGTCGCCCGGGGTGTTCTACTTCAACGGCAGCTTCACCCGGGACTCGAAGACGAAAAAGCAGGGAAGCCCGATCGCCGATTTTCTCCTCGGAGATGCCTGGTCGGCGGCGGTTTCGAATTTCTGCTATTTCAACTGGCGGGCCCCGTACTACGGTTTCTATGTCCAGGATGAATGGCGCGTCACTTCGCGGCTGACGCTGAGCCTCGGGGTGCGGTACGAGGTACGGCCGCCGTGGGTGGAAACGCGCAACCGCATTGTGAATTTCGATATCGACACGGACCCGGCGAATCCGAAGCTGGTGGCGGCGCGCGACGGGTCCCGGTATAGCCGGGCGACGCTGAACACCGACAAGAACAACTTCGGCCCCCGGTTCGGCTTCGCTTACCGGGCGACCGACAGCACGGTAATCCGCGGCGGTTACGGGGTCTATTACACGACTTACGAGGCTTTCGGCGACGGCCGGTCGATTTCAGCCAACCCGCCGGTCTTCTACCGGTCACGGATTTACACGGACCGGGTCCATCCGACCTTGCCGTTACGAGAGGGTTTCCCGGCGGGTTTGCTGACGGCCGAACACGTCACGGATCTGGTTCTGATCACGCAGGACCGGCACGGACGGCTTCCCTATGCCCAGCAGTGGAGCTTCTCCATCCAGCGGGAGCTGCCCGGCGATATGTTGTTCGAGATCGGTTACTACGGCAATGTGGCGCGCAAGCTGATGCGGCGCACCGAGGGGAACCCGGCGCCTCCGGGACCGGGCAACGTGAACGCCCGGCGGCGGTATCAATACATTGAGATTCCGCCGGACAACGTGCCGGTCACCTCGCTGTCTTACGCGGTGCGACTGCAGCCGTCGGTCAACACAAACTTCAACTCCCTGCAGATGAGAGTGGAGAAGCGGTTGTCGCACGGTCTGAGCTTGCTGACCTCTTACATTTGGTCGAAAACAATCAGCGGGGGTCGTGGTCAGTCAGGAGCGGGCGGCACCGGGACCATGTACCCGCAGGACCCGATGAACCTGCGGGCGGAGCGGGCGCTGGCGGCGGAGCATTATCCGCACCGCTTCGTCACCAGCTACATCTACGACCTGCCCTTTGGCCGGGGGCGCACCTATTTGAGCAACGCCAACCCGGTAGTGGATGGGTTTCTTGGGGGCTGGACGATCGCCGGCATCACCACGCTGGCCAGCGGCCGGCGGGTCAACCTGACCGTGAAAGGAAACCCCTCGAACACGGGTGTCGGCGGCGGCGGGGCCGACCGGCCGAACGCGTTGCACGACTGGCGCCTGAGCCGGGATGAGCGGACGCTGGGCCGCTACTTCGACACCTCGGCGTTCGTGGCGAATGACCCTTACACGTATGGCAATGCCGGCCGGAACCTTCTGGAAGGGCCAGGAACGGTGAACTTCGACCTGGCGGTGTATAAGTACTTCCAGATCACGGAAGGCCTGCGGCTGCAGTTCCGCGCCGAGGCGTTCAACGCGCTGAACACGCCCCAGTTCGGGGTTCCGAACGCCCAGGTGGGCAATCCCAATTTCGGGTCGATTGCCGGCGCGGGCCGGCCGCGGAACCTCCAGTTCGGCTTGAAAGTGCTGTTCTAGGCCCGGGCGCAGGTTTGGGCAGGGGCGGGGAAGACCGCATGGCGGTTGTCCCCGCCCTTTTTTGTTTCCTGGCAAGGGTGAAAGCGGAGCCGCCGCCCGGTGGGGAACGGGCGGCGGGTGAGTTTTTCACAGGGTAATTCATTGAATTCAGGCGAGATAGGTGCAAATTGGGTTCGAATCCGCGATTTTTATTCGCGGGATGGAAAAGGGGAGCGCCGAGCCGGGGGATTTCGGGCGGAGCGATGGTTTCCGTTGTCAAATATCGCGGCGGCCGGCGCGTAAGCCGGGCCGGTTTTGTTATAGCACGGGGGGCGGTGGTCCTACGGCGGTGAGCCCTGTGTTTTGAGGGAGTTAGGGGGACGGCCGGAGCGTGAACGGGGAGGAAGGGGCGGAGGGTGTTCGAACCGGGGCTGCTTCACCGATTACTGCCCCGGCCTCCGTCTCCGATCTCGAGGCGCCGGCCACGGCCCGGCGCCGCCGGTTTACCGCGGAGTACAAACGCTCGATCCTGCTCCAGGCCGAAGCCTGCCGGGAGAAGGGCGCCATCGGCGCTCCGTTGCGCCGCGGGAGGGCTTGTACTGCTCCCATCTGACGACCTGGCGGCGCCAGCGCCAGCAAGGCCGACTCAAGAGGCTCACCCCCAAGAAGCGAGGCCGAAAACTCACCGTCAATCCGCTGGCGGAAGAGAACCGCCGCCTGCGGGCCGAGAACGCCCGCCTGGCGCGCCAACTCCAGCAGGCCGGAACCATCATCG